>NZ_JBMPPK010000020.1:0-143445 GCF_049339405.1 Undibacterium sp. Tian12W | reverse complement strand
TGGTCAGGGTGTAGGAACCGGTCTGGCCAGTCAAAGACAGTTTGCTTACATCAATGGTGTCGCCACCGGCGATGTTGACGGCAGAGACCGATAAAATGCCGGTGCTGGCATCGTAGGTGGAACTTAAGATGCTTGGTGCGGCATTGGCGACGGTGATGCCATTGCCAGTCAGGTCAGCGATATTGCCGCCGGTGATGACGCTGTCCCAGTCGTCGGCTGCGGCCAGATTGTACGTTGTGGCGCTGCTGGCTGAAGAAGTGCCATTTTTATTCAACAAGGCATCAACGGCAGCGATGTCGGCACCGGCCAAGGTGAACGTAAAGCTGGTGGCAGACGTGACTTCGACGTTGCCAGTCGTGGACAAAGTACGCGTTGCGCCACCTTCGCCAGTAATCGTCAGCTTGGATATGGTGATGTCATTGGTCGCGCCTATCGTTTGCACCAGGTTGGTGCCGGTGACGGTGAAGACATGGGTCGTGCCGTTATAGGTTGCCGATGTAATCGTTGGGGCGGTGACGTTGCTGACCGTTATTGGGTTTGTGGTGTCGGCTAATGGTCCCTGTGAAGCATCCCAGCCAGCAGCAGCGGCCAGATTGAATGTGGTGGTATCAACAGCCGTTGTACCATTATTGTTCAAGACACCGTTGATGGCCAGCTTATCAGCCGCGTTCAATGTTATTGAAAAAGCTGTCGCACTGCTGGTCGTTACATTCGCCGTCGTCAGCGTATATGAACCCGCCTGCCCTGTCAGCGATAGTTTGGAAACATCAATGGTGTCGCCGTTCGCCATATTGGTGCCGATGACGGACAGAATGCCAGTGCTGGCGTCATAAGTGGCGCTGGTGATGGTCGATGGCAAACCGGCAGAAGTAAAAGCCCAGGTGGAACTGGACGTGATGCCGGTAAATGACTTGCTGCTACTGTCGAGGAACGAACCGCTGTCTATCAATACATAGTAGCCAGTCTTGCCGAGAAAATTGGCGGCAGGATTAATCGTAATCTTGCTATTGGCACCGCCCGTGCCGCTGCTGAACGTGACCTTGCTGGTATCGGTGGCAGCGATAGTTTCCAGCACCGCATTGTCTGACTGGCGGTAAATGACGATATTCTTGGCAGCAACCGCAGTAACCGCAGTACCAAAATCGATCACCAGGTCATAGTTGATGGGTACATCAATAACACCATTTGCGGGGGAAACCACTCCACCGAAATTGAAGCTGCCATTATCGGAAGATTCATAGGCGCCAATATCAATTGTGCCACCACGGTTAAATCCACGCGCATCAGTCGTCGGCGCGCCGGTTGTGGTACCGGCACTCACGGCACTGCTGCCACCGGCAATCGAAATGGTTTTTACCGGGCCACCGTTGTAGGCCAGCGTACCCATGCTGGGAACGGTGGAAATGGTGCCGGTCAGGTTGCTGATGGTATTACCACCACTGCTGGATGCGGTGTAAGTACCCGCCGTGGTACCAAAAATATTATTGGCACCATTGATGGTCACATTACGTCCCAGAACCACATCAGCGCCATGGTTACCGACAGCGCCGGTACTTGTATTATTGGCGATCAGGTTATTCGACAAAGTGACAACACCAGGCGAACCATCCACATGCAAGCCGCCACCATCTGCAAATACCAGATCAGTATTGATGGTAGATTTGCCGATAAAATGATTGCCAACAACAGTGTTATTGATGATGCTGCCAGTGCTGCCAGAGAAAGCCGTTACCTGCAGGCCGCCGCCCTTGCCAGCCACCACGTTGCTGGCACCACTGGTGTTATTGGAAAAGGTATTGTTAGTGATGCTGAAGGTGCCGCCGCCGATGATGGACAGCGATGCACCGCCGCCACCTGTAACGGCTGTGTTGCTTTCAAACGTGTTGTTCAGCAATGTCGCAGAGTTGGCAAATAAATTAACGCCACCGCCACTGCCAGTCGTAGTGTTGGACTGGAAACTCGAATTGCTGATGGTGATACTGCTATTGTAATTACCGTAAGAAGCGAAGCCACCACCATACGCCGAAGAGCTGGAATTTTTTATGACCACATGATCAATGACCACAGCACCGGTACTGGCCACGATGATGGCACCACCACCACGCGTCAAGGTGTCGCCGCTACCCGTGGTATTGGTGGCATTGGTCAGCGTCATGCCTGAAATATTCAGGGCAGAAGTATTGGCGGCAGCATAACTGTCAGCACGGAAAATTTGCGAATTATTATTGCCGCTGATAGTCAATAAATTGCTGCCAGGGCCAATAATGCTGAACGCGTCCGCATTGCTGGTACCACCAACTTCCAGTGCGCCGCTGGTCAGGGTGATGGTCGCAGCACCACTGGCAAACAGAGCAGGATCAAATACGATGGTATCAGCAGCACCGTTGCCAGTCGCGGCAAGAACAGCATCGCGCAAGGAACCGGCCCCGCTATCATTCAGATTGGTGACCGTGATGGTCGCCAGATCATACTGATATTGTTGTGCTGAGATAGCGGTAGTTTCCACCACGCCGCTATGGTATTCCAAAGCCCAGTCACCATGCACACCGGTGTCATTGGTCGATGCAGCGACATCAGTGCCAGTCGCTTTTGCGAGTTGATTCACAAAATTGGCACCCACATCACCTTTGGCGACATCACAGCCATACAGCAAAATATCGGCCCCAGGTGCCATTGCTTTTTGTATGGTCGCCAGGCTGGCCTGATAGTCTGTCAGGTTATACGAAGACAGCATGGTATTACCAACCACCAGATACCCTTCGCCACCATGCGACACAATGTGGACAGCAGTGATATCTGCCTTGCCTTGCAGCGCATCGGCCATTTGCTGTACGCCGTTTTTCAGCGGATCCAGCGTGACGACTTCAGTACCAGGTTTGAGACTACCAATCAGGCTTTGCCAGTTTTGCAGTGTGGTATCGACAAACACGACTTCGTGCGGTGTTGCCGAAGCGACAGGCGCGGCAGCAGCGGCCTGAGCAATGACGGGAACAACGACGGGAACAGGTGGTGCAGCAACAGCCGTCGTCGTCACAGGCAAACCATCTGCCTGGCTTGGATGCAAAGGGTCAAATGCAAAACCTGGAGAAGAACTGGAAGATGAATTGGTGTCAGCAATGGCTGGATTCAGGGAATTGGTCGGTATCATCTTCAGTCTTCAGTAGAATTTGGAACAAATTTGGCGGTAATCACATTGGCACGGCTACCGGTGGTGTCTTTCCAGAACGATAGCTGGCTGTACTGTTGAAACAAATCGGGGGGCAGTATGGTGTCGCGGGCCTGGAAGCTGACTTCGGGCCTGACCTTGTGCAGTCCACGCATGCCCATGGGGGCATCAAACTCAGGCGCGTCATACTGGATATTCTGGAAATCATGCTCGAATGGTTCAGCACCGATAAAGTCATAAATCAGGGGCAGCACTTTTTGTGGTGCCTGCGCCAGCAAGTCATAATCAATGAGCAGCATGGAACCGGCATGCTCACTGTAAAAGGCGCTCTTCAGGGCCGCCCATGGGTAACCCACCATGCGGTTGCGCTGCGCCAGGGTCTCTACCCGGCTATAGACGGTTGCTCGCTCATTGTCGTCATTGAAAAGGCGCGTGATTTCATAGGGGTCAGCTGCATATTTACGCTCTATGCTATCCATGACCCAGGCGACATTGCGGACACAGGCAATCACCTTGGAGCCAGGGAACTGGTCCATCAACATCGGCAGGTGTGCAGTCCACATGCGGTTGGTATCGAATACCACACTCTTCTCAGCGTGCTCGGCATAATAAGAATCAAACAAGCCACGCACCAGACGCTTGCGTTCAGCCTTGGTAATCACAGGCCCAAACTCAGTCCCTGCGCCGAACTGATGCAGCATGCTGGTGTATAAAGTACCGACAGGGCTGGTCATCCCGGCATGAAAGCGTGGATTTTGCAGTAACAAAGCAGCCAATAAGGTAGAGCCGGAACGTGGCAGGCCAGAGATGAAATGGTAGATCGGAGTAGTCATTATTTGAGACGGATAAGCCAAACCTGTGCAAAGTCTGTATCAACAGAGCAAACTATGAATAGCAATTAGTGTAAATAAGTGCGTAGTTCAAATGAAATCAATCCATTTTTCACCGCTAGCCATTTATATCAATATAAAAAGACACTTATGAGAAAAAATAGACAAAAGGCCAAACAATACCTGAGAAAACATTAAATATTTATTCTTTACAAAATGTGAAATGTTAAACATCGTTAAAATGTGCATTGTTTATCTATGGCATCAAAATGCTGGCAGTTTTAATGAAAGCCGCACATCTCGGAGGACACCTTCAGCGGGACCTCGCAAAACCGCCAGGCTCGCATTCGCCTTTGCAGTTTTTTCAATCACGGGAAGTACAGACAAAAAAATACCCGCCAGTGGCGGGTATTTTAATTTTACGTATAACAATGCCAGTTTTATTCCTGGCTATACTTGTCCCTGAGCATCAATTTCATACATGCGGCTTGATTGTTTCCAGCCACTTCTTCATACGGTCTGCGTCTGCCAGGCGTGAATATTTGCCCTTGGAGTCAAGAAACACCATGACGATATTGCGACCTTCAATCATGGCTTGCATGACCAGACAACGGCCAGCTTCCGCGATATAACCAGTTTTTTGCAGGCCGATTTCCCATGCAGGGTTGATCACCAATTTATTAGATGTGCCGTATTCGAGATTTTTGCCACCAGGAGCGACGACATATTTTGAATCAGTAGAATACTGGCGGATAACAGGGTGCTGATAGGCCGCATTCACCAGCTTGACCAAATCACGCGCGCTGGCGCGGTTCTGGCTGGAGAGTCCACTGGAATCCACATAATGTGTATCTGACATGCCCAGTTGTTTGGCTTTGGTATTCATGGCCGTAACAAATGCAGGCAAGCCACCTGGATAATTGCGTCCCAATGCTGATGCGGCACGATTTTCTGAACTCATCAAGGCAATATGCAACATGTCAGAACGCGACAATCTGGCACCGATCTTCAAACGGGAACTGGTGTTTTTTTCCTTGTCGATGTCATCATTCGTCACTTCTATCTGCTCATCCATGTCTTGGTGAGCTTCTACCACTACCAGGCTGGTCATGAGTTTGGTAATCGAGGCGATAGGCAGGGAAACCTCAGAATTTTTCTCGAACAAGACCTTGGAGCTATCCTGATCAACCACGTAAGCCACATTTGATTTCAGATCCAAAGGGTCCTGGGTATTTTTCAAGCCCGCAGTGTCGCCCATGCTTGGCCTGTCTGGTACTTCACGTACCAGTACCACGCGCTCTGTAATGACTTTTCGTTTGCCATGCACCATGACAGTACGCTTGCCCAATTTGCCTGACGCAGTATGAATAATAATTTTCTTATGCGCAGCCACATGCGTCTTGCCATGAGCAGCATGTTTCTTGGATGAATTCTTGTGTGAGTTTGTGGCAGCCAGCACACTAGCCACTGGCAAGAGTGCGATTAATGAAAAAACCACTGCACATCGGGCAAATTTCACCATCAATGACTCCAGATCAGATATGCCAAAAAGATAGTGCAGTGTAGCAAAATTCGGAAATTCCGCAAGGAAAATAAGGAGTTAGCTGCGCTTATTCATTCGCATCCTTAGACTAAGTTGCAAAAATATTCTGTCTTTTAAACAAATTTCACAATTCAATTTCCAGAAATATTCAATTGTCTTCTTTATTCGATAAATCGGACAAAATCAGCAAGCTCGGCTCTTTCGGTCACCAGAGTGTTTTCAATTTTGCTGTGATCGGCATAACCCAGCGACATACCGCATACCAGCATTTCATCTGTGGGCAATTGCAATTGCTCTGCAATGACTTTGTGATATTGAGTGAAGGCTGCCTGTGGGCAGGTATCAAGACCGCGACCGCGCGCAGCAATCATGATATTTTGCAGGAACATGCCATAGTCCAGCCATGAACCCTGCTCCATGACCCTGTCTATAGTGAATATCAGACCAACTGGCGCATCAAAAAAAGCATAGTTGCGACCATGCTGGGCATGCATGCCCATCTTGTTTTCACGTCCCAGCCCCAGCAAGGCATATAAATCCCAGCCTACCTTTCGTCGGCGTTCAAGATAAGGTGCAACCCATTTCACCGGGTAATAATTGTATTCTTGCGCATGCCCGCCCTGCCCCTCGCTATTGTGGGCAGCCAAAATAGCATTCGACAAAGCGTGCAGGCGGGAGCCGGTTAACACATAGACCTTCCAGGGCTGGGTATTGCTGCCAGATGGTGCACGAGCGGCAACCTCAAGTATGGCCTGCATATCCTCACGCGCCACGGCTGTTGGCAAAAATGCGCGTATGGAACGGCGCGACGTGATAGCTTCATCGACGATCTGCTGATGTGCTGAAGTAATCATGAGCCTGTTACCTCTATGGTTTGCAAGAGCTGGCGCATGTTGTCCGGGATGGCTGTAGGGCGGCGGTTTTCTCTATCCACATAGACATGCACGAAATGCCCCTGCGCGGCTGCCAGGTCTTCACCATTCTTGAAAATGCCTACTTCATAGCGCACGCTGGAATTGCCCAACTTGCTGACACTGACGCCCGCTTCGATGACATCAGGAAAAGCGACCGAAGCCAGGTAATTGCACTGGGTCTCTATAACCAGGCCTATGACCGGGCTGTTTTCTATGTCCAGCACTCCGTTACTGATCAGGAACTCGTTGACGACCGTGTCAAACCAGCTGTAATACACGACATTATTGACATGGCCATAAGCATCGTTATCCATCCAGCGTGTGGTAATTTTATGAAAATGCTTAAAGTCTTTTCTTGTTTTTGCAGTTATTGCCATTGTCTCTCCCCACTTTATTCTTGCCACAAAATGAATTGCCTGAACGCAAATCTCCGTATGAAAGTCTAACATAGGCATGCCACTTCATTTTCTGGTCATAATTGCCATACATAATTGCCACAGGAAAAGTGTCTTTGCTTGTTTTTCATTTTCCTGACCGGGTATTTGTATCAAATGTTTTTATATACATAATTATTATATTGCGACGCACAAATTTACCTTGACTTCATTTTGCGAATCAATAAAATATGATTTATTGCATCGCACAATTTCATGGTTTATTAATTAATTTAAGCGCTGCAACATTCCACTTAGCAATCGCCAGGTTTCTTGTATTCCACTTTCCTACTTAGGAGATGTCCATGTTTACTGCACCCGAACAAATTTCTGCAGCAACTAAAGCCAATTTCGATGCACAACTTGCTCTGTTCACTACATTGACAGGCAAAGCATTTGAAGGCGTAGAAAAATTCATCGAATTGAATTTGAACGCTGTCAAATCCTCTCTGGAAGAAAGCTCTGCTGCAACCAAGCAATTACTGGCAGCCAAAGACCCACAAGAATTTTTCAATCTGTCCGCAGCTCAGGCGCAGCCGACAGCCGAAAAAGTGCTGGCTTATGGCCGTCACCTGGCAAACATCGCGACCAGCACACAGGCAGAATTTACACATGCTGCTGAAGCGCAAATCGCTGAGACCAATCGCAAAGTTTTGACCCTGATTGATGAAGTGTCTAAAAATGCTCCTGCTGGTTCCGAGCAATTTGTATCCTTGTTCAAGACGTCGATAGACAATGCGAACGCCAGCTACGATCACATCAGCAAAACAACCAAACAAGCAGTTGAAGCGCTGGAAGCCAATCTGAACAATGCAGTTTCTACTGCAACAAAAGCGGCAACACCAAAGGCCGCGAAGAAGTAAGCATCAGCATTGTTACAGCAGGACTCCCCTCCTACTGTAACAGGCTAACAGGCTAACAAGCAGGCAACAAGCAAAAAAGCCCTGGCAACATACCAGGGCTTTTGCTTATGTACACATGCTTAGCTTACGCAAACATAGCCATGACTTTCATTGCCTTTTGCCAGACTCCTTATCCCAGTGGAACGCAGGCCAGAGCCCAGTAAAAAATGATTTTGCCAGCCATGCTGGGATCAATATGCTTGTTGATGTCTTCCACGTTTATGTCTTACATATTTATTCCTATCTGATGTGTTGTGATAGTCTGTCAAGTTGCCAATTCCGCATTGATTCCTACATTTATATCAAGATCAATTTTAGAAACATGTTTTTGCAGAAAAATCTGCCGATTACTTTGCATTGTCCGCTGACCAGCTTTTAGCGGAGAGTAGAAAGACCTGACACGATCAGGTTAAAAGATGAAACGAGAGGTAAAAACAGGCAAAAAAATACCTGCAATTACTTGCAGGTATTTGAAAGGTCCCGGCACAGCCATGCTGCGCAAGAGACTTACCTTACTTCATAAAACGTATCATCACTCACCAAGATAGGCGGCCTGGACTTTAGGGTCATTCAGCATGTCCTTGGCATTACCACTCATGGTAATAGAACCAGAATCCATCACATAGCCACGGTGTGCTGCCTGCAAGGCAAGCTTGGCGTTCTGCTCTACCAACAGGATGGTAATTCCCTGGGCAGACACATTACGCACCACTTCAAAAATCTTTTCCACCATGATCGGTGACAGACCCATGGATGGCTCATCCAGCAGCAACAGATTAGGATGACTCATCAGTGCACGTGCCATAGCCAGCATTTGCTGCTCACCACCAGACAAGGTACCAGCCAGTTGAGCAGCACGCTCTTTGAGGCGCGGAAAGACGGCAAACCATTTCTCGATATCGGCTTCGATACCCGCTTTATCATTGCGGATAAAGGCACCCATCATCAGGTTTTCAAGAATCGTCATACGTGTGAAAACACCACGGCCTTCTGGCACCATGGCCAGGTGGTTTTTCACCATCTCGAAAGAATTAACGTTACGGATGGAATTACCCAGATAGACAATCTCGCCTTCAATCTTGCAGGCAGGCAGAGTGCCCGTAATGGCTTTCAGGGTCGTGGTTTTACCTGCACCATTGGCGCCGATCAGGGTAATCAATTCACCCTTGTTGACTTCCAGGTCTATTCCTTTAACGGCCTTGATGCCGCCGTAAGCAACTTTCAGATTGCTTATCTTTAATACGTTCTCAGCCATTAGTGACCACCTCCCAAATACGCTTCGATAACTGCCGGATTTTTCTGTATGTCTGCTGGCAGACCTTCTGCAATTGGCTTGCCGTAATCCAGAACAGTCATCCTGTCACATAATCCCATCATCAATTTGACGTCATGCTCAATCAGCAAAATCGTCTTGCCTTCTGCCTTGATCTTGACCAGCAACTCGCGCAAGGCAAGTTTTTCAGTCGCATTCATACCAGCTGCGGGTTCATCAAGTGCCAGCAGTTTTGGATCTGTTGCCAGTGCACGGGCAATTTCCAGGCGGCGTTGATCACCATACGACAGGAACTTGGATGTGCGGCTGGCGAACTGGCCTATACCAACAAAGTCCAGCAATTCCTGCGCACGCTGGCGAATTTCAGCCTCTTCTTTTTTTGCCGCACCGTGTCTGAACACAGCACCAAATACACCTTGATGAGTACGGATATGGCGGCCAACCATGACATTTTCCAGTGCCGTCATTTCACCAAACAGACGGATATTCTGGAAAGTCCTGGCGATACCTGCCCTGGCCACTTCATGCGGTGCCGATGGCGAATAAGGCTTGCCTTCCAGTTCAAAAGTCCCTGTGTCAGGTTGATACAAGCCAGTAATGACATTAAAAAAAGTGGTCTTGCCGGCACCGTTAGGCCCGATCAGGCCATAAATCTGGCCTTTCTTGATATTGATACCTACATTTGAAAGCGCCTGCAAGCCGCCAAAACGTTTATTGGCACCTTCAATTTTTAAGATAGTTTGTTCAGTCATCTCGATCTTCCTTATGCTGCCGCTTCGTTAGTCTTAGCCATACGGTCTTCGTGCTTGGGCGCTGGCCACAAACCGGCAGGACGATAAAGCATGACACCAACCAGTGTCGCTCCGTAGATCAACTGACGCAAAACTTCATCTTCCAGCCACACTTCACCAAACAATTGCATTTGCAAAGGCTTGACAACGTGGCGCAATATTTCTGGCAAGGAGATCAGTGCCACAGCCCCCATGATCACACCAGGGATATGCCCGATACCACCGACCACGACTGCCGCCAGAACAATGATGGATTCCATCAGAGAGAAGGATTCTGGAGAAACGAAGCCCTGGAAGCTGGCAAACATCGCACCAGATACGCCACCAAAAGAAGCGCCCATTGAGAATGCCAGCAACTTGATATTGCGGGTATTGATACCCATGGCCTTGGCGGCAATTTCATCTTCACGGATGGCAACCCAGGAGCGGCCAAGACGGGAATCTTGCAAACGGAAGGAAACCAGAACGATACAGATACACAGGAACAGGAACAGGAAATAATAGGCATTCACCGAAGGCATGCTTATGCCCAGGAAGTGTACCGTCGCATTGCTGCCGGGCTCACCAGCCAGTGATACACCAAACACACTGACGGGGTCTATCTTGTTAATACCCTTTGGGCCGTTGGTAAAATTAATCGGCGCATTCATGTTATTCATGAAAATACGGATGATTTCACCAAAGCCCAGAGTCACGATCGCCAGGTAATCACCACGCAATTTCAGCGTCGGCGCACCCAGTATCGCACCAAACAGGCCGGCTACCGCTGCAGCCATTGGCACAATAAGCCAGACTGACAGATGAATGCCATTCTGAGTGATTTCCTGCCCCAGCACATTGACCAGGAAAGCACCGAAACCAGGATAGCTATCAACGATGGATTCCAGAGCAATGGCAAATTGTGGCGAAGCAAATATACCTGCCAGATAGGCACCTACCGCATAAAACGCGATATAGCCCAGGTCAAGCAAACCAGCAAAACCAACCACGATGTTGAGACCCAGGGCCAGCATGACATACAAGAGCACCAGATCAACAATCCTGACCCAGGAATTACCAAAATTGGAAGCAACAAAAGGGAACGCCACCAGAATTACCGCCAGTACGGCGAAACTGGTAAATGCCTTTTGCGGGTTGGCTTTTACATCAAATAATGTAGACATAGATTTTCTCCTTACGCACGATCAGCAACACGTTCACCCATGATGCCGGATGGCCGCAAGGTCAATACGATAATCAATACCACGAAGGCAAAGATGTCCTGATAGTGACTTCCCAGAATACCTCCAGTCAGGTCACCTATATAACCGGCACCCAGGCTTTCTATCAGGCCCAGTACGATACCCCCAACCATCGCACCGTAGATATTACCGATACCACCCAGCACCGCTGCAGAGAATGCTTTCAGACCCGGTACAAAACCCATGGCAAACTGTGCGGAGGAATAATTGGCAGCCCACATCACGCCAGCAACAGCCGCCAGTGCAGCGCCTATCGCAAAGGTTGCGACAATCACTTTGTTGGAATCGACACCCATCAGACCGGCAACCCGCGGATTTTCAGCAGTTGCACGCATGGCCCGGCCCATCTTGGTTTTTTCCACCAGCAAAACCAGGGCAACCATGGAGAGAGTCGCCAACACCAGCAACAGTATCTGTGTTTGCGAAATCACTGCACCGCCGATTTGCACAGGTTCCAATGGCATCACGGAAGGGAAAGGAATAGGACTACGGCCCCAGATCATCATCGCAAAAGTCTGCACCAGGATGGAGACACCAATCGCCGTAATCAGCGGAGCCAGGCGTGGGGCATTTCGCAAACGCCGGTAAGCCACGCGCTCGATAAGGACATTGACAGCAATACAGACAGGGATGGCGCCAAGAATGGCGATAATCAGTTTGATTATGCCTGGCAGTTCAGGAGCGACTACCGATAAAAACTTGATGATACTCAGGCCAGCCATCGCACCGACCATCAGCACGTCGCCATGCGCGAAGTTAATCAGATTGAGCACACCATAGACCATGGTGTAACCGAGTGCGACCAGGGCATACATGCTGCCCAGCACAAGACCGTTAATAATTTGTTGGATAAAGGTATCCATATTTTGCTTCTCACTTTAAAAACGAAACGAATTTCTGAAAAAACCAGGAGATGAACTGTTTGCCATCTTGCCACCCGCAAGAATCGGGTAACAACATGCAGGTTTCAGCAAAAATCATTCCTGATAAGGAAAGCGGCACCCAGACTGGGTGCCGCCGGAATTCGAACGCGCGTTAGCCAAACAGGCGCGTCATCAAAGTAGAAGCAATAATGGCGTAATCGATGCACATAGTAGAACTCTCCTCAGCAACTTTTGGTAAAAGTTTTTGTAATATATTTTGACTTAAAGGTTATCCCAGTAAAGTCGGCCGGATTATACATAGTTTGCCTGCTCTTCCAGTGGTAAAAAAACCACCGCAAGCTACGTACTTTCCACAAGTGCCGAATACCAGCATACACGTTTTGCCAAGTCCGGCAAATACCGAACTTGATTGTGCCGCAATCTTAAACACGTATTTGCAAAATAAAATATCGAAAACAACAGCCAAAACAAATTTTTTATCAAATTCACTTACTTAAGAGAGTTACAAGCATCAAACTTTTGCTGCAGCCAGGCCTTTGGGCATGGGGAAAGTCACAGCCTCTTCAACACCGTCAAGCGCACGTACACTACGTGCACCCAGTTGGCGCAAACTCGCAATCACCTCTTGCACCAGCACTTCCGGTGCAGAAGCACCGGCTGTCACACCTATGCGCAAACTGTTTTCCAGCCACTCAGGCTTGATCTGGCTGGCATTATCGACCATATAGGCGGTCACACCTTTTTTCTCGGCGACTTCGCGCAAACGGTTGGAATTAGAACTGTTCGGACTGCCAACCACCAGTACCAGATCAACTTGCGGTGCCATGAACTTCACCGCCTCTTGCCGGTTGGTCGTGGCATAGCAAATATCTCCCTTTTTTGGTTCACTGATCAAAGGAAAGCGCTTTTTCAGAGCATCTATAATTTCTGCCGTGTCGTCAACAGACAATGTGGTTTGCGACACAAAAGCCAGCATATCTGCATTTTTTACTTGCAGGCTGGCGACATCGGCCACGGTTTCCACCAGATACATGCCCTCATTAGCCTGGCCCATCGTGCCCTCTACTTCAGGGTGACCATGGTGGCCTATCATGATGATTTCTCGGCCTTCTTTGCGCATCTTGGCCACTTCTATATGCACCTTGGTGACCAATGGACAGGTCGCATCAAAAATCGTCAGGCCACGGGCCTCGGCATCCTGGCGCACGCTTTGTGACACACCGTGGGCAGAAAATATCAGGGTATTGCCCGGCGGGACGTCTTCGAGCTCTTCAATAAAAATCGCGCCCTTGTTTTTCAAGTCATTCACGACATAGGCGTTGTGCACGATTTCATGTCTGACATAAATCGGCGCACCGAATTGTTGCAAGGCGCGCTCAACGATTTCAATGGCGCGATCAACACCAGCGCAAAATCCGCGTGGCTGAGCTAATAAGATTTCTTTGTCCATAAGCTTTGATTAAAGAATCCCGATAATTTTTGTTTCAAACAACACGGTTTGTCCGGCCAGAGGATGATTAAAGTCAAACAATGCGCCCTGGTCATCAATTGCACGCAAGATGCCGGCAAACTTGCCGCCTGCGGGTGCGGCAAACTCAACCAGGTCACCAATCACATATTGCTCGCCAAAAGCAGAATTTTCTTTTAGTGTAGCCAGCGACACTCTTTGTATCAATTCCGGATTGCGCGGCCCAAAGGCTTTTTCAGGTGCCAGCTCCTGGGTGGTATGAGAACCTTCTTCCAGTCCCAGCAAGGATGCTTCCAGCTCTGGTGCCAGTTGCCCTGTCCCCAGTTGCAATGTGGCTGGGCGCTCTTTGAAAGTGCTGAGTATATCTTCACCAGCTAGCGTCGCAAGGCGATAATGCAGGGTCAGGTAGGCGTTGGGTGTCACAGTAGGGATTGCATTTGAAGACATGATATGAAGCTGGGCTTATAAGGCTGAGAATCCGATATTGTAAGCCAGCTTTAGCTTATACAGAGACAAGGACCAAATTCTATGGAGAGAAGCTAGATGGCAATCAATGAATGGCCGGAAGACCAGCGCCCGCGTGAGCGCCTGATCAAGCATGGAGCCAGCGCTTTATCAGACGCTGAATTACTGGCTGTTTTTTTGCGGGTTGGCGTCAAAGGAAAAAGTGCAGTCGATCTGGGGCGCGATATGACCAGGCACTTTGGCTCACTTTCCGGGCTGTTTGCAGCGAATATGAAGGATTTTTCGTCCATACATGGGCTGGGTGCGGCCAAGTACGCGCAGTTGCAGGCCGTTCTCGAACTGGCCAAACGGGCAATTTCTGAAGAACTGCAGGAAAACGCCAGCCTTTCCTCACCCCAGGCTGTCAAAAATTACCTGCAACTGATGATAGGAAATAAACCACATGAATCTTTTGCCGTCCTTTTCCTGGACATCAAAAACCGCCTGATCAGAGCAGAAGAATTATTTCGTGGCACTTTGAGCCACGCCAGCGTTTACCCACGTGAAGTAGTCAAGGCAGCCCTGCAACACAATGCTGCAGCCATTATACTGGCCCACAACCACCCTTCTGGCTCATGCGAGCCCAGCCAGGCGGATATCAGCCTCACACAAACCCTGAAACAAGCGCTGGCGCTGGTAGATGTGCGCGTACTGGACCATTTCATCGTCGCCAATCCAAATGTGTATTCTTTTGCAGAACATGGCCTGATTTGAGTATGGCCCCTGTCAGGGCAGACATTTTGCAGCATTGAAACAGCCAATGTTGTAGGCAAGGCTTGGGTTACATCCGCCGTTTACACTTGTGTTTACCTGCTGTAAACCCAGGAAAATAAAATTGTTAAATTAATTTTTTAAATAAGACACACTTGTTTTTCGCAAGTCGTTGATATTTCATGAGATTTTGTTTATACTTGTGTTTTTCCAATTTCGGAATCGTCTAAGGAGTTAAACATGGCACGTGTCTGCCAAGTGACTGGGAAGGGGCCAATGGTTGGCAACAATGTATCCCACGCTAACAACAAAACAAAACGCCGCTTTTTGCCTAATCTGCAAAATCGTCGCTTTTTCGTAGAATCAGAAAACCGTTGGGTTTCTCTGCGTTTGTCCAATGCTGGTCTGCGCGTCATTGACAAAATCGGCATCGATGCCGTTTTGACTGACATGCGTGCTCGCGGCGAAAAAGTTTAAGCTAAACTATTGTTAGGAAAATATCATGGCTAAATCTGGTCGCGACAAAATCAAGCTGGAATCGACTGCTGGTACAGGTCACTTCTACACAACCTCCAAAAACAAGCGCACTATGCCTGAAAAAATGGAGATCATGAAGTTCGATCCTAAAGCACGTAAGCACGTCATCTACAAAGAAACCAAAATCAAGTAATTCTGATTTTAGTTCTGTAGAAAAAAAACCCTGCACTGCAGGGTTTTTTTATGGGTGCCGGCTTTTTACACACAGGCGCCGTCAGCAAATCAAACACTTCGCTCCCTATCCTATTCAGTCTTCTCATCAACTTCAATCTGTCGATACTTATCTGAGCGGCTTGCTGTGGAAATGCAACTGCCACTCAAACTAAAGCCGCCTGCCATAAATCCTGGCACAACACTCGATTGATCAAGACAGTGCTTCATAAGACCAAAAACACCGTGCAGCCTTGCCATGAAGGAAATAGCATAAAAATGGCGAGCAAAAGTAAAAACGGCGCCTCAGCGCCGTTTTTGAAGAAGCAGACAAGCCTTACGCGTAAGTGCGCAATCTCAGGGAGAATTCGCGCAGAGTCTGGATGCCAGATGCTTCTGCACGTACGCACCAGTCCTGCAATTGCTGTACCAGTTGCTCACGGCTGACGGTAGACCGTTCCCAGATCAGGCCCAGTTCCACGCGCATATCATGCATGGTTTTCAGTGCCAGGCTATGGGCCAGTACTTCAGACAATTGCTGTTGCTGCGGTGCTTCAAGTTTGGTCGGTTCACGCTGCAACAATTTCTTGGTCGATTTCAGCATCTGCGCTTCGAACATGGCTTTTTCACGCAGGCTGGCGACTTCTTCGCTCCAGGCGCGGCGCAGGGACTTGGTGTATTTGGCCATGACGTCATAACGGTTGGTGATCACGGCTTGCAGTGTTTCCAGATCGACGACGGTCTTGATTTCCTTGAACTTGGGTTCAGGGGCGACTTTCTTGACCTTGGCCAGACCAACGATCTCCATGCTGCGGATATACAGCCAGCCTATGTCGAACTCATACCATTTGGACGACAGTTTGGCAGAGGTACCAAATGTATGGTGATTGTTATGCAGTTCTTCACCGCCAATCAAAATACCGATAGGCAGGATATTGCGTGAGGCATCGGTGCAATCGTAATTGCGGTAGCCCCAGTAATGACCAATACCGTTGATGATGCCCGCTGCAGTCACCGGTATCCACAACATCTGTACAGCCCAAACTGTGACGCCAACAACACCAAACAGCATGAAGTCGATGATCAGCATCAGGGCCACGCCTTGCCAGCTAAAGCGGGTATATACATTGCGCTCCATCCAGTCATCTGGTGTGCCATGGCCATACTTTTCCATGGTTTCGAGGTTCTTGGATTCTGCACGATACAGTTCTGCACCTTCGAGCAAGACTTTTTTGATACCACGCGTTACCGGGCTATGCGGATCTTCTTCAGTTTCGCACTTGGCATGATGTTTACGGTGTATCGCAGCCCATTCCTTGGTCACCTGTCCAGTAGTCAGCCACAGCCAGAAGCGGAAGAAATGGCTGGGAATCGCATGCAATTCCAGGGCGCGGTGGGCCTGGCAGCGGTGCAGGAATATGGTCACACTGGCAATCGTTATATGCGTCACGACCATCGTGAAGATAAACACCTGCCAGGCTGTCGCACGGGTCATGCCGTTGGACAGAAAATCAACTACTGTATCGATAAAAGTGCTCAAAATGACATGTACTCCATTGTTATTGACGGCATCTTGGTTGATTTCGCAAAAACGTCATCAACTTTTTTCATTATAGACATCGGACGGCATTGTACGCGGTTTTAGAGGTATTCACCCAATTCTAGAACTAATATTATTGCCTTGCCTCAAGTTTCTTTAGCTGGACTGTTAATTAAAGTCACAACCCGCTGACCATAGGGTAAATTCACCTGATGCTCTTGCAAAACCTGCCACAAAGCAAGGTTTACTGCAGACATGACGCTGGAACGACCATTTTCAGGATCGGCAATCCAGAACCCTACCCGCAGCTCAAAACCATCTGCCCCAAACTTCAGCAAATAGGCGGCAGGCGCGGGGTCTTTGCAAACCCGCTCTACAGTTGCGGCAGCCTGACCAAGGATGGGCATGATTTTTCCGAGGTCGGTTTCGTAGCCAACTGTCATGTCAGTCCACATGGCGACCGTCCTGTCACTGAGAGAATAGTTCTGCACTGGTGAAGACACCAGCATCTCATTCGGTATGACAGCTTCGCCACCATCGGTTCCCTGCAAGACGGTATAGCGGGTATTGATTTGCGTGACCCGCCCGCTATATTTATCGACCGTGATCATGTCGCCTATGGACATGCTGCGGTCAAGCAGGATGATGAAACCGGATACATAACTGCTGGTGATTTTTTGCAAACCAAAACCCAGCCCCACACCGAGAGCACCACCAAAGACAGACAGCACTGTCAGGTCTATGCCAACCAGAGTCAGGCTGATGAGTATCGCCAGCAAGATGAATACTGCCTTGCTTACCCTCGACAAGACAACTTTTAGCGAAGTATGCGCATTCGGCAACTTCATCAGGCGCGTTTCTAGCGCAGCACTGGCCCACATGGCGACGACCAGGGTAACCACGACCGAGGCCACGGCTTGCAGTATGGTCAGCAGAGATACCTTGTTTTTACCTAAAGGCAGGGAAGCCTCATCGAGGGCCGTGAACAACTCCAGGCCCAGACCGGTAAAATGCAGAACAACACCCAGCCAGACCAGGCTGGCAAACAGCTTTTCAAAGACGGCGAGGAAATTACCTATATAGCCATCACGTGCAAAGGTTTGCCGCACGACATACAGCGCAAAGCGTATCAGTGCCAGTGAACCTATGATGGGAAACAACAGGGACAGCAAATGCGTATGCTGCCATTTGCCTAAAATCATTTTTGCGATCAGGATAAAAATCAGCGCCAGAGTTGGCGAGAGTACGCGGGTAAAACTTTCCACACCCAGTTTCACCACGCCAGAATCGCTGTCTTTGGCGGTAAAACTGCGCCTCAGGGCACGCGACAATGCCCAGGCGAGGCTAAAACAAAGAGCAACCACCCCAACTTGCCAGTAAAAATCAGGCTGGCCCAGATCCTTGGATAAATCAGACAGCAAACTGGCAAGTAACGGTGTGCTCATAGGCGGTGCTTATTGTGCTTATCGTGCTTATTGTGCGTGCTTATCGTACTCTTGAAGACTTTAAATGGATGGCCGTATTATTCTTCTGCTTCCGCATCTGGCGCGGCAGCTTCTGGAGCAACTTTGGCTGGTGCTTTTTTACGCTCCAGTATCGCTGCAAAGAAACCGTCAGTCTGGTGCAGGTGAGGATAGAGCTTCAGATAGTCGCCCATTTCCAGATCCACTTTTTGCTCAGCCAACACTTGAGAAGCTGGCACCAATGCATAATCAGCATGCTCAGCCAGGAAAGCCTGGACTATGCCTTCATTTTCTTCATCGAGAATACTGCAGGTTGCATATACCAGACGGCCACCTGGCTTGACCATGCGCGCAGCGCTGGCCAGGATGGAAGCCTGTTTGACATTCAACTCTGCCACACCTTCTGGCGTCTGACGCCATTTGACATCAGGATTACGGCGCAAGGTACCCAGACCACTACAAGGAGCATCAACCAGCACGCGGTCCAGCTTGCCTGCCAGACGTTTGATCTTGGCATCTTTTTCATGGGCGATGACGACAGGATGTACATTCGACAAACCACTGCGTGCCATACGTGGCTTGAGTTTGGCCAGGCGTTTTTCAGAGATGTCGAAAGCATACAAACGGCCAGTGTTGCGCATCAATGCACCCAGTGCCAAGGTCTTGCCACCAGCACCAGCGCAGAAATCTGCCACCATTTCACCACGCTTGGCACCGACCAACTGCGCCAGCAACTGACTACCTTCATCTTGCACTTCTATCGTGCCATCTTTAAACAAAGGCAGATTCTGGATCGATGGTTTTTTGCGTACACGCAAACCCGTGCTGGAATATGGAGTAGGCTCAGCAATGATAGGTGCTTGCGCCAATGTCGTGATGACGGTTTCGCGATCACCTTTGATGGTGTTGACACGCAAATCCAGCGGTGCCGGGGTATTGAGGGACATGGCCAGCGCCAGTGCGTCTTCTTCACCAAAGCGTTCCAGCAATTTTGTCCACAGCCATTCTGGCAAATTGGCCTTCATCATCAAAGGCAGGTGCGTGCGGTCAATTTCCATGACGCGCTGCAGCCAGGCAGTTTCATCTTCTGTCAAACCACCCAGGGAATCGACACCAACCGCATCAGCCAGACCCAGCAGGCTCAGGCGGCGCATAGGTGAACCTATGCCAGACTCAGAAAAATTGGTATAGACCGCTTTATTGCGCAGCAAGCCGTATACAGCCTCCGCAACTACGCCACGTTCACGTGAACCCAGGCGCGGGTGATCACGGAAATAACGCGACAAAGTGCCATCTGCCGGGCCGGTAAAACGCAAAATCTCACGTAATACTTCTTCGGTATTGACGAGTATGGCTGGAGGTAATCTCATGCTGCTTCCTTCTAATATGCTGATATGGCCCGGACGGGCCCTGTTACTATTTTTTGCTAGGTAATACGGATGGCAAACCGCGCAAGCGATTTTGCTGATACTGGTTAATCAAGCTTCTTATTTCTGAACATCCAGCTTGTTATCCAGCTTGTTAATTACTGATATGAACACGATTGCCATCGATACGCAATTTGCCTTCGACAAATTGCAAGACGGCACGCGGATAAATCTGGTGTTCTTGTTCGAGTACACGGTGTGACAGACTGTCTTCATTATCATCGTCAAGCACAGGCACAACTGCCTGGGCGACGATGGGGCCATGATCCAGTTCGGCAGTCACAAAGTGCACGGTCACACCATGCACTTTAACACCCGCATCTATGGCTTGCTGATGCGTTGCCAGACCGACAAAACTTGGCAGTAGCGATGGATGGATATTCAACATCCTGCCTGCATAATGTTCGACAAAGCCTGCCGTCAGTATGCGCATGAAACCAGCCAAGACGACAAGGTCAGGTGTGAATTCATCTATCTTTGCCTGCAAAGCAGCATCAAATGCTTCACGCGTGGCAAATTGCTTGCTGACTACTACGGCAGTTGGAATACCGCGATTAGCGGCATATTCCAGGCCACCTGCATCGGCACGGTTGCTGATAACGGCAGCGATTTGCGCTGGCCATTGCTGCTTTGCGGCAGCTTCAACGATGGCTTGCATATTGCTGCCACGACCAGAAATGAGGATAACAATCTTTTTCATGGCGGCATTGTACCGCTGACAGGGGTCTAGCCCCAAATAAAAATGCCGATAATTACTTACCGGCACCTATTATACAGGCCATTAAAATACCATTAAAAACTATTCGAAGGAGTAAAACACCCTGAAAGCGACTTTTCTGTCGGCCCAGAAATCGGCCGCATCGCGGAACACGTCGAGCAGGGTCTCACGTGCTTCCTTGTCAAATTTTTGCGTATTTGGCAATTGTTCAAGCACGATCAAAAAGCCGGGCTGCGGTCCCGCCTTGTAAATCATATCAGTCAGGCAATCTGACAATGCATCCAGGTTGCGGCACATGGGCTTGGGAAAACCAAAAGACAGCGCAATCTTGCCCAATACCTGTTGCTTGGTCACTGCATCAAGGCAATAGGCATACAGAAAATGCTGGCCCAGCTTGGCTGCCTCAGCCTGCAAATCCGGCACACGGAAAGCACGTATCGATTGCACCACATTTGGTGCTACCGTTGCCAACAATTCTATTTCTCCCTCGGTTGCTGAGATCATATTTACTCTTTAATTCTGCGAAAACTCTCGTAATGGTCTTCCGTGTAATAGTATTCACCCGAAGTTTGCGGGTCTGCTCCGGCAATAATGCGGCGCACGCCACGGTTGCGGGTACGCGGGGTCTTTACCGTATATTCATGATAGTAACCACGCTTTTGCTTTGGCAATCTGGATTCATAATTGCCAAACACAACGCCATCCTTGTCATAAGGAAATGGGCCACCCTGCTTGATGAGCGTCAGCGTCGTCTGTGCCTCTTTAGGCAATTCGGCAAGCGCCACCTGGCCAACACCATTTGGGCCTTTGGCGAAGCTGGTTGCAGCCAGCAAAGCAAGCGTCAGGAAAACCAGCCATTTTTTAAAAAATGTTGGATTTATCATTATTTTGTCTATCCGCACACGCTTAAACAGCGCATAGAGTAACGGTTTGTCGATGATGAATCAACCATTGTTGCAGATGTTACAATGTATTAATTCATGCGCCTGTCACATTTCTAACAACATGCCTTGGAGCAATGTTGCGCTGGAATCAAGCCAATCGCGCTGAGGCGCGTACCTTTGTATCAACCCCAAAGAAGTGCAAGACATCATCCACTCTGGCGCGGGTATCACGTCGCCCGAGCGCAATCAATTCTTTGGTGTAGGTTGATTCAAATAGCAGATAAGAGGCCAGCGCCGAACCGCGCGCCTCGGTAGCACCTATGCCGCCCAGCATGGTGCGCACAGGTAAAGGCAGGCTGTTGGTATGGCGACTGGCAATTTCGTCCAGCCGTTCTGAAGGAGCGATGACAAGAAGATCGACAGGCCGCAGCGGGGTTTTTTCCAGTAATTCTGGTGGCAACATCGACAAGGTCTTGTTAATGCGCATCAGCCTTTCTATATCCACAGCCAGGCTGTCAAGAAAAATGCTGGACAAGGCATGACCGGCAATTTGCGCCAGACTGGGATAACGTGCGACTTCGGTATTGACGCTAGGCGGCTCAGTCAGACGACCAGCACCGACAATCAGCACTTTTTGCGCACCCAGATGGATGGCTGGTGATATCGGCGCCAGCTGACGCATGGAACCATCGCCACAATATTCCATACGCCCGCCCCAGTTCAGCGGCACGGCAGGAAAAATAAAAGGAATGGCAGCGGATGCCAGCAAATGCTGGACGCCGATAAAATCACGTTGCGCCAGACGCTGGCTCCTGACCCAGGGCTCAATGTCTGCGAGGGTCTGGTAAAAAGTCAGATGCTGTCCAGCAGTATATGAAGAAGCTGTCACTGCCAGTGCATGCAGACTGCCATTGCTGAATGCCGCATCCAGACTACTCAGATCCAGCATGCGGCTGAGCAGCGCTTCCAGCGGAGAATTATCCAGCAGCGAGTTGGGGGGTGCTTTACGCCATTTGTTCAACAGCCAGCCAAACGACCATAATGTCAGCCAGCGCGCGCCGCTACGCATGACACCAAGAGAGTCAGCACGATAGACTTGCGCCGCCTCAAAATTTTCCCAGATATGCAGCATGCGCCCGACTGCATCAGCAAAATTATCAGCCCCGCAAGCCAGTGAGGTCGCATTGATCGCCCCTGCCGAGGTGCCGCAGATAATGCCAAATGGGTTACTGGCAGGATGCCAGCCAGACTCCACCAGGATAGTCGAAATCTCATGCAGTACCCCAACCTGATAGGCCGCACGCGCCCCACCACCCGTCAAGATCAATCCTGTTCCCGCATTATTACTCGTTTGTGTAGGCATAAAAAAAGGGCAAATCCAGATTTGCCCTAGTGTAGTAGCCCCCTAGCAATTTGTCATGCTGCACGGCACAGTGAAAAGTCCAGACTCAACAAATACAACAACCATACTTACAGCGTACTGAAATGTAGTTGTTTTTTCTGACAACAAACTGAGGCGCGTAAGTGCTGAGAAAGCGTAGCGAGCGCCACGAGTTTGAGTTAAGAAGCGCAGTCGTACTTTAGTACGATGAGCATCGCAGGCTCAAAATCGTGACGCGCAGTAGCTTTATCAACACTTACTATTTGGGTTGCATGCGAATGGCTCCGTCTAAACGGATTGTTTCCCCATTCAACATCACATTCTCAATAATCGCCTTGGCCAGATTCGCATACTCATCCGGCTTACCAAGGCGCGGAGGAAACGGTACCATTTTGCCCAGTGCATCCTGCACTTCTTGCGGCATGCCCAGCAGCATAGGCGTCTCGAAAATGCCAGGAGCAATCGTCATGACACGGATGCCGTTGCGCGACAAGTCACGTGCCATAGGCAGGGTCAGGCCAACGACTGCTGCCTTGGAAGAAGCATAAGCTGCCTGACCAATCTGGCCATCATAAGCAGCGACGGATGCTGTATTGATGATGATACCGCGTTCACCATGCTCTGCAGCTTCGGTCTTGCCCATGGCATCTGCTGCCAGACGGCACATATTGAAAGTACCGATGAGGTTGATATTGACCACGCGCTGGAATACGTCCAGTGGATGCGGGCCATCTTTACCGACTGTCTTGATCGCAGGAGCAACACCGGCGCAATTGACCAGGCCGCGCAGCGTACCCAGAGTGGCAGCCGCCTCGACGACTGCTTTGCCATCGGCCTCGGAAGTCACATCACATTTGACAAACTTGCCACCCAACTCAGCCGCCAGCGCCTCACCTGCTTCTACCTGCACATCAGCCAGCACGACCTTGCCACCATTGGCAACGATCATTCTTGCTGTAGCTGCACCGAGGCCGGAAGCGCCACCAGTAATAATAAATACATGATTTTGAATTTGCATGTTTGTCTCTCCAAGTTTAAAGATGAAGTGGGAATGAACAGTATTGAATCCGCTGCGCAATGCCGCTTACGTTTACGTTAACGTTATATAGCCCTATTGTAGCGAATAATTGTACGAAGCTAAAAATAAAAAAAAGTGGCAGCAAAAATTGCCACCACTTTTCATCCCACCAATCAAACCCTGCAAAAACAATTATTTGCTGGCAGGTGTTGCTTCTTGCATAGGTGGCGGCTCTGGCACTACCATAGAGGCAGATACTGAGGCGGACGCTGTTGGCACCAATACAGGCACGGATGCTGAAGCAGATGCCGCCGGCGCTGCTGACTGCACTACCGGCATCGTCGGTGTGACATGCTTGGCAACTTCATTGGTGCCAACCGCAGGCAAGATAGGCACAAGCAGCAGAGCGACGATATTGATGATCTTGATCAGAGGGTTAATGGCAGGGCCAGCGGTATCCTTGTACGGGTCACCGACAGTATCACCAGTCACGGCGGCCTTGTGCGCTTCCGATCCCTTGCCACCAAAATGACCATCTTCTATATATTTCTTGGCATTGTCCCAGGCACCGCCACCAGTCGTCATGGAGATAGCGACAAACAAACCTGTCACGATAGTCCCCATCAACAAACCACCAAGCGCCGCTGGCCCGAGCAACAGGCCAACCAAGATGGGGACGATGACAGGCAGGAGTGAAGGAATGATCATTTCCTTGATCGCTGATGTCGTCAGCATATCGACAGCCTTGTCATACTCTGGCTTGCCTGTGCCATCCATGATGCCCTTGATTTCCTTGAACTGGCGGCGCACTTCTACCACCACGGCACCGGCAGCACGGCCCACGGCCTCCATCGCCATTGCACCGAACAGATAAGGAATCAGACCACCAATAAACAGGCCGACAATGACTTGCGGATTCGACAAATCAAACGAAGTACTCTTGCCAACTGAATCCAGCGCGTGGGTGTAATCAGCGAACAGCACCAGCGCAGCCAGACCGGCTGAGCCAATTGCATAACCCTTGGTGACTGCCTTGGTAGTGTTACCAACAGCATCCAGCGGATCAGTAATGGCACGCACAGAGGCTGGCATTTCCGACATTTCAGCAATGCCACCGGCGTTGTCAGTAATAGGACCATAAGCATCGAGCGCAACGATAATCCCCGCCATGGACAGCATGGAAGTTGCCGCAATCGCGATGCCGTACAAGCCAGCAAGATTGAATGACACCAGTATGGCGACACACACCGCCAGCACGGGCCAGGCAGTCGATTTCATTGAAACACCGAGGCCTGCGATGATGTTGGTACCGTGACCAGTAGTCGATGCCTCAGCCACATGCTGCACGGGTTTGAAGTCTGTGCCTGTGTAATATTCAGTGATATATACCATCAGGCCGGTGAGCACGATACCGACCAGGGCCGAGCCCATCATCTTCATGCGCATCGCCTCATCAGGCCAGACTTGCCAGGTGACGACGGCAAAACCGACCAGCGACAAGCCTGCCGCCCACCACAAACCTGTATAAAGGGCAGACATGATTTTCTTGCCGGGCTTGGCTTTGACCATGGAGCAGCCAACGATGGATGCCAGGATGGAAACCGCACCGAGCAATAAAGGATAAACAATCGCTTCGGTCACATTGGCGGTAATCACCAGCGCACCCAGCAACATGGTAGCGATCAGGGTCACAACATAGGTTTCAAACAAGTCAGCCGCCATACCGGCGCAGTCGCCAACATTGTCCCCGACATTATCAGCAATCACAGCGGGATTGCGCGGGTCGTCTTCAGGGATGCCGGCCTCGACCTTGCCGACCAGATCAGCACCAACGTCAGCGCCTTTGGTAAAGATGCCGCCACCAAGACGGGCAAAAATGGAAATCAGCGAAGCACCAAAGGCCAGACCTATCAGGGGTTTGATGACATCGTGCTGCGTCAGGGTGCTACCGGCAGCGTTCATGACCAATACCCAGTAGAAGATCGTCACACCGAGCAAACCAAGGCCAACGACCAGCATGCCAGTGATAGCACCGCCACGGAAAGCCACATCCAGCGCCTCATTCATACCCTTGGTTGCAGCCTGCGCAGTTCTCACATTTGCCCTGACCGACACATTCATACCGATGAAGCCGCAGGCACCCGACAAGACTGCACCAATCAGGAAACCGACGGCAGTAATCAGACCCAGGCCAGGGATAGCGGCAACGGCGATGAACAGCACCACGCCAACGATGGCAATGGTGCGGTACTGCCGTGCGAGATAGGCGGCTGCGCCTTGTTGAATGGCAGCGGCAATTTCCTGCATACGCGCATTACCGGCATCCTGCTTCAGGATCCAGCTGCGCGATATCAAACCATATAGTACGGCGATGACGCCACATGCGATGACAAACCACAGACTTGCTGTCATGTTGACTCCTCCAATGTTATGGGCATGTTGGCCTTGTGGGCACATGCATTTTTTTAACGACAAAGTGAAACAACGACAATTCTTCATTTTCCAGACCCTGATGCCAGACTGCGTTGCATCAAATGACAAAAATGAATCCTGCACACTGCGAAACTTTTACGTAGCCCATATTTTTGGAGAAACAGGCTGGGGCTTAGCCATAAAAAAAGCGGACATTGCAGTCCGCTTTTTTCTTACTTATTCAGCCAGCGCCGCAAATGCGCTGTCGCGAATGGATTCTACCGGTCCGACACCAGCGATCTTGCGATATTTGGGGGCGCCTGGTTTGCCCGACTTGGCCCAATCACCATAGTAAGACAGTAGGATTTCAGTTTGTTCGTGATAGACGGACAAACGCTTCTTGACGGTTTCTTCCTTGTCATCAGGACGTTGCACCAGTTCTTCACCAGTCACATCATCCTTGCCCTCAACTTTTGGTGGATTGAATTTCACGTGGTAAGTACGACCAGAACCTAGATGAACACGACGGCCACTCATGCGGTCGATGATAGCTTCATCCGGTACATTGATTTCAAGTACATAGTCTATCGTCACGCCAGCATCTTTCATCGCATCGGCTTGTGGCGTGGTGCGGGGGAAACCGTCGAACAAGTAACCGTTGGCGCAATCAGGCTGTTTCAACCTGTCTTTGACCAGACCGATGATGATGTCATCTGATACCAGTCCACCGGTGTCCATGACTTTTTTTGCTTCCAGACCCAAAGACGTGCCCGCTGCAATAGCGGCGCGCAACATATCACCAGTAGAGATTTGAGGAATGTTGTATTTTTCTTTGATATACGTGGCTTGTGTACCCTTGCCGGCTCCCGGCGCTCCCAACAAAATAAGACGCATGTTAAATTTCCTAAGACGAGTTTGAATTTTTTTACTTGTATTATCAAATCATGCCCGGCAGTGGTTTCATTGCAGGCACGGCTCTTTTTTACTTTTCTTCTTTTAGCTTGATAACACAGTTTCTTTTCACGAAACTTACCACAATTTTCGCAATTCTTGATGCTTTGCCACGAAAACTTGGGGTTTTGCCCGTTTTTTTATTTCTTATTTATAAAAAATTGCCGGACACGTTCCAGATCTTCTGCCGTATCCACCCCTGGTGCCGGGCTGGAAGCAGTTACATGAACCGCAATCGCATAGCCGTGCCACAAAACCCGCAACTGCTCCAATGCCTCAATTTGTTCCAATGGAGAAACAGCAAGTTGCGGATATTTTTTTAAAAAATCGTTGCGGTAGGCATACAAACCTATATGACGCAGCGGTGCATAGGCTGGTGGAAACTGCTCGCGGCTGATGGCAAATCCATCCCTGTGCCAGGGTATGGTGGCGCGTGAAAAATACAGTGCGCGGCCATGCTTGTCTAATACCACCTTGACGACATTGGGATTAAAAGCATCTTCCACAGCATGGATAGGATGGGCTGCAGTCGCCATCGGCACATCCGCATTCACCAGCGCTGCCGTAGCGGCAATCAGGGCCGGATCTATCAGTGGTTCATCACCCTGCACATTGACGACAACTGCATCGTCCGCCAGGTTCATGCCGGCGGCGACTTCGGCTATGCGGTCAGTGCCTGATGGATGGTCTGCCCGTGTCATGCATACCGGCACGCCATGTGCATTACAAGCTGCGACGATATCGGCATGATCGGTGGCCACCATGATGGCACTGGCACCAGACAATAATGCCTGCTCAGCCGTGCGCACTACCATGGGTTTGCCGCCTATATCTGCCAGCGGTTTATTGGCTAAACGGCTGGAGGCCAGCCGGGCCGGAATAATAGCGATAAAACTCATAAAACTTATGCCTTCGGTCTGGCATCAAGTTCTTCATTCGTCAGCGCGCGCGCCTGATCTGCCCACATGATGGGGATATCGTCGCGTATCTGGTAAGCCAGTTTATCGCCATAGCAAATCAATTCCTGACTGGCTTTTTGATAGACCAATTGTCCTTTGCACAAAGGGCAAACCAACACATCAAGCAGACGTGCGTCCATGTTTTTTCTCCGAAATCATTTGTATCAGGGATGCGGCAAAAGCTGCATCAAGTTGAGCTTCGACTGGCACTACCCAGATGCGGGTATCGTCCAGTAAAGCCGGGATTTGCCTACATTTTACTGCATCCTTTTCGGTAATCAGGATGCAATCAGCATCAACGCCTTCAAAACTCTGCGCATCAAAGGCATGATGATCAGGAAAAGCTCTGGTCTGGCATGGCAAACCCTGCATTGCCAGCATATTAAAAAATCGTTGTGGGTTACCTATGCCAGCGGCTGCCAGCAAACGCTGCCCTGCAAATCCGGCCAGTGGCTTGCATTGAGTATCATCATTCAAACGATAAGCCTGACCTGCCTGCAACTGCATGCGCACGGTGTCTGCTGGCATCCTCGGCGGAAATACTGCGTCCGGCGCTGGCATATTGCAGATAGTAAAATCACGCCGCCTTTCCACAGGTTCACGCAAAGGCCCGGCTGGCAAGAGCCAGCCATTGCCAGCGCCACGCTGGTCAAACAGCACGAGTTCAACATCACGGCCCAGGGCGTAATGCTGCAAACCATCGTCAGCAATAATGACATCGACTTGCGGATTAGCTGCCAGCACGCAACGCGCCACGGCAACGCGGTCACGCCCCACCGCTACCGGGCATTCTGCCCTGGCAGCAATCAATACTGGCTCATCACCAACCTGCTGCGGCTGCGAAGTAGCATCCAGCAAAATTACGCTCTCGGCATGCACACCATAACCACGTGAGATGACAGCCGGATGCCAGCCTGCAAGCTTTAATTGCTGCACCAGCCAGATCACCAGCGGTGTCTTGCCGGTACCGCCGATAAAGATATTGCCGACCACGACCACAGGTACGGGTAATTTGGTTTGCGCTTTGTAGCCCATGACAAACAAACCAAAACGGAAAGTGACAATGAGCTGGAATAGCCTGGATACTGGCCACAGCAGGCATGCCAGCAGCCCGCGCTTTTGCCAGGTACTCAATAAGACTTTTTCCAATACTGCCCGCATGTCACTCTCTTGTTTTTCTATAGCTGTTTTCTACAAAAAGAAACCGGGGAGTTACACTCCCCGGTTTTTTGCCAGCTTCTGAAGCACTACGCTACTTACAAGCTGGTCATTTCATACTTTACTTCGCCGTAGCCTGGGCCGCAAACGTGACCTTGGCCATGCCAGCAATACGTGCAGCTTCCAGCACATCGATCACAGACTGATGGCTGGTCGCACGGTCAGCATTGATGATGATCACAGGATCAGGCTGGGTACCAGTCTTGCCGGCTTCCAGCGCTGCTGCCGCTTTTTTCAAATCTTCCGCCAGGGTCAGGGTGTCAAGGAAAGACACGGCCTGGTTATTGATCTTGTAGCGGCCCTGAGCATCAATACCGATATCTATCTGATTCGGTTTGTCCTGGGCTTTTTCTGCATCTGCAGTTGGCAAGGTGATTTGCAGTTCGGTGAAGCGGCTGTACGTCGTTGTCACCATCAAAAAGATCAGGATCACCAGCAAGACGTCGATAAACGGGATCAGGTTGATCTCTGGCTCTTCCCTGCCCCTTCCTTTACGAAAATTCATGACTACTTCCTGGAGCTGTGGACGACATCAACAAACTTGATTGCCTGTTGTTCCATATCGACGACGATGCTATCAACAAGCGCGCGGAAATGACGCCAGAACACCATCGCAGGCATGGCGATCATCAAACCAAAGCCAGTGTTATACAAGGCCACAGAAATACCATGCGCCAGTTGCGCCGGATTAGCCCCAGTTGCATTTTGCGAACCGAAAATTTCTATCATACCGACGACAGTACCAAACAGGCCCATCAAAGGTGCCAGAGAAGCAATCGTGCCCAAAGTAGTCAGAAAACGCTCAAGTTCATGGGCAACGGCACTGCCCGCTTCTTCTATCGATTCTTTCATGACTTCACGCGGCGCATTCACATTGCGCAAACCTGCGGCCAGTACTTTCCCCAAAGGGGAGTTACCTGCCAGCTGTTCTATGACTTCTGGCTTTACCTTGCCTGCCTGATAGACACGTATGACTTCATCGACCAGAGTAGGTGGCAAAATGCGGCTACGACGCAAAGAAAGGCTGCGTTCTATGATTAAAGCCAGCGCTATAACTGAGGCAATCAATAAAAAATAAATTGGCCAGCCCGCGGCGCGAATGATATCGAACAAATTAACTCCTTGAAGGTTCCTAAATCCAAGCCCGCAATGTAGCGCGTTGTCTGCCTGCGGGCAAGAGTGCAAAGCAAAAAACTAGGCACAAAATGTTTCAAAGCATAATTTTCAACAAAAAGCATAAAGCTCGCTTTGATCACAACAACGTACTGTGTTTGAAAATATTCACTGTTTTACACAAAATCTGTGCGCAAGCTTGTGGATAAGTACATCGATTCTGCCTAAGCCCATGATTTATTTCATTTTTTTGACTGTGCCAAAGATTTAGGCACAGCGATTTTGTGGATAAAACAGCATTTTTCCCATTTTAGCCCCGTCTTTTCTACACATAATTTGTGGACAAGTATGTGCAAAAGTCTTGCACATACTGACAAGTGACTGATTTAAAAGCAAATTATTGTACTGCCAATATTTTAGGCAAACATCCAATCTGACGCATTTTTGCACAAATTTTCATCATAAAAATGTAAGCAGGAAAATGCTCTGCGTTTTGCACAAAATATGTGGACAACATTGTGCATTACCGCAAATAAATGCTACAAGTCACTGATTTTTAATCATTAATATCTCCTGCCAGAAAAACAGGCAAGCGGCAATTTTTCAGTGCAACAATACTTTTTCCACAGAAAAATTAACATTAAAGCAAATATGTATGAGGCAGATTTTCTTCAATCCGGGCTTTTGCACAAAATATGTGGACAACTATGTGAAAAAGTATAGGGTATGTAACTAAGTCACTGATTTTAATCATTCTTTTATTCACGCCTAAAAAAGTGGCAAACTCTAATTATTCACAGGCAGGTTCAAAATATTGTCTTTACTATCATTTTCCCCACGAATTACACTTTATTCTGCACAAAATATGTGGACAAGCTTGTGTAAAAGCGCAGGGAAAGGCACTAAGTACTTGATTTTAAAAAAGATTACTGCAATGCAAATATTTTAGGCAAAACGCTTGAGCAGGCTGGAAAATAAAGTTTTCAACAGCTTAACCACAATTTCTGTGGATAAGTTTGTGCACAAGCTGCTTGATGTAGCGCAATGTCCTTGATTTGAAAGGGAATTTTCATTTTGCCTCATTCTTTTGCAGATTGATTTTTATTAAAAATCAAAGACTTAGATAGTAAACTTTCATTTCTTTTGACATCTCAGAGGCAAAATGACATGCTGATGACCATTCCACGCTTCTGTGGACAGATTTTCCGCTGCCGAGCTTTATGAATCCTGAATCGCCTTACGCCACTCCAGTAAACACGCCCCCCGTGATGACAGTTACGGCGCTGAATCAGGCCGTTGCTCAGCTTTTGGAACGCAACCTGCCATTGACCTGGGTTTCTGGCGAGATTTCCAACTTTACCCGCGCCGCGTCTGGACATTGGTACTTCACATTAAAAGACAGTGGTGCTCAGGTCAGGGCCGTGATGTTCCGTGGCCGCGCGCAATATGCAGACTTCCAGCCCAGGGAAGGCGACAAGGTAGAAGTACGCGCCCTGGTCACCCTGTACGCACCGCGCGGCGATTATCAGTTGAGTGTAGAGGCCATACGCCGCGCCGGCGTTGGCAATTTATATGAAGCATTCTTGCGCCTGAAAGCGCAACTGACACAGGAAGGCTTGTTTGACGCTGAACGCAAGCGCCCCTTGCCCACCTTTGTCAAAACCATAGGCATAGTCACCAGCCCGCAGGCTGCCGCCCTGCGCGACATACTGACCGCGTTGCACAGGCGTGCGCCACACGTCAACGTCATCCTCTACCCTACCCCAGTACAAGGCGAAGGCGCAGGCATGAAGATCGCCCAGGCGATAGCCTCTGCCGCTGCCCGCGAAGAATGCGATATCTTGCTGGTTTGCCGTGGCGGTGGCAGCATGGAAGACCTGTGGGCCTTTAATGAAGAAGTCGTCGCCCGCACCATCGTCAATTGCCCCATGCCTGTAATTGCCGGCATAGGCCATGAAACCGACTTTACCATCGCCGATTTTGCCGCCGACTTGCGCGCAGCCACTCCGACAGCGGCTGCGGAGCTGGCAGCAACGCCGCGAGACGCCTGGCTGCAGTTATTGCAACGTCAGGCGCAAATACTCAGCCGTTGCATGCACAGACAACTGGATGACAAGGCCCAGACCCTGGACTGGCAAAGCCGCCGCTTGCTCAGCCCCAAGGCTGCTATTGCCGCCAGGCGCCTGCAACTGGCAAACCTAGCCCGCAACCTCAGCCACAGCGCCAGCCTGCCAGTACGCCAGGCGCGGCATGAACTGACGCAACTGACCCTGAGCTGGCAAACACACAGGCCCGACCTGAGCAAACCCAGACTGCGGCTGGCAGACATGCAAAGACGCCTGCAGCAAGCGGCCATACACAATCTTGAAGGCCAGCAACAGCAGCTATCTGCCCTGCGCAGCCAACTGGAGCTGCTGAACCCACAGCGCACGCTGGAGCGCGGCTACGCCATCCTCAGCGACCACAAAGGCAAGGCCTTGCGTAAGACGTCTGAACTCAAACCGCAATCGCTGATACAAGTCAGGCTGGCATCAGGTACCGCTGAAGTTGGTATCAGCAGCGTGCAAAACAAACTCGACTGATGCGCACTTAAGCCGAACTACGCAGTTTTGCCCCCGTTCTGTCGCAATCATCATTTTGCGCATATACATAGAATTTGTATAAGGTCGCGTGCACGCTTTTGCACAAAAGCTTACAATGCTGGTCTGGCTTTTCCGGATTGCCGGAAATGATGAACTCACGATAAAAGGACACGATATGGAACATACCTTACCGGCACTGCCTTATGCACTGGATGCTTTGGCTCCACATATCTCCCAGGAGACTCTGGAATATCACTATGGCAAGCATCATCAAACCTATGTGACCAATCTGAACAACCTGATCAAGGGTACAGAATTTGAAAACTCCACACTGGAAGAAATCGTCAAGAAATCTTCTGGCGGCATTTTCAATAACTCCGCACAGATCTGGAACCACACTTTCTACTGGAATGGCCTGAAACCTAACGGCGGCGGCGCACCTAGCGGCAAACTGGCAGATGCCATCAATGCCAAATGGGGTTCTTTCGATGCATTCAAAGAAGCTTTCACCAAGTCTTGCGTGGGCAACTTCGGTTCCTCCTGGACATGGCTGGTTAAAAAAGCCGACGGCACACTGGATATCGTCAACACATCCAATGCAGCAACACCACTGACAACAGAAGACACACCATTGCTGACTTGCGATCTGTGGGAACACGCTTACTACATCGACTACCGCAATGCACGTCCAAAATACCTGGAAGCATTCTGGGCACTGGTCAACTGGGAATTTGCAACAGCAAACCTGGGCTGAGCCAGCTTGTCATGATGCCAGCCGCATCATGACATAAGCATGACATATACATCACAGATGAAAAAAACCTGCGCTTGCATCAGCACCGCAGGTTTTTTTTTCATCCATCATTCAAGCTGTTTATGCGAAGATCATGGCTCAAATGAGCGCAAGGAATTTCCCCCTATGCTCTATCGCCTTACTCTTTGAACAGCATGCAAACCAAAGCCTCTCCTTTATTACGCTTTCTCCCCGCCATCTTCATTTTCATCTGGGCATCCGGTTATGTCGTCGCTAAATACGGCCTGCCCTATGCCGAACCGCTGACGTTTTTATGTCTGCGTTATCTGGGCGTGATCATCTTCATGCTGATACTGGCGCTGACCATGCGCGCGCCCTGGCCTGAACGCCGCTTCTGGCTGCCGATAGCTGTCGCAGGCATCATGATGCAGGCCATGTACCTCGGCGGTATCTGGTGTGCGGTCAAGCTGGGCATGCCAGCTGGCGTCGCCGCACTCATCGCCAACACTCAGCCCATCTTTACTGCATTCCTCGGCCCCATCATCGGTGAGCGCATCTATGGCAAACAATGGGCAGGACTGGCGCTTGGTATTTGTGGCGTAGCGCTGGTGGTCGCCAACAAAATCTCTGTCATCGGCTTGTCCGTCAGCAGCGTGGCGCTGGCCGTCATGGCATTGACGGCAATGACCATAGGCACGCTGTACCAGAAAAAAACCTGCCCCAGTTTTGATGTCAGAACCGGGCAAGTCATACAGTTTGTTGCATCTTTATTGGTGACGCTGCCATTCGCACTGACGCTGGAAACCCAGACCATCATCTGGACACCACAGTTCTTTGCTGCCATGGCCTGGTCAGTATTTGTATTGTCTGGCGTTGGTATCTCGGTACTGTTCATCATGATACGGCATGGCGAGGCAACCAAGGTCACCAGCTATATGTACCTGGTGCCAGCAGTCACAGCCGCCATGGCCTGGCTGATGTTTGGCGAGAAGCTGACGATGACAGCGATACTGGGCATGGTGATTGCGCTGGCGGGTGTAGCGCTGGTGGTCAGACCATCAAGGTGAAATGCAGGGCTTGCGCTTATTGCCGCAATCCCTGTTCTTTTTGCGTCAGGCTGCTTCGCGCCAGCGGCGCAACCGCACGGTCAGATAAAACATTCCTGCTGCTGCCACCACACCCAGCCATAACTGCAGACTGAACATCGTCTGCCAGGATACTGACAGCACGTTGCTGAAATCTACGCCTGTGCCCGAAGGGCGGGCGAAACTGGCAAGCGGGACATGTTCAAACTCTATCCATGCACCTGGAAGTATTCCTCCCAATGCACGTCCAACAATCAAATTGCTGAACCATTTTATGTCACCATTTTGACCCAACAGCAAATTCAGCATAACCACCAAAAATACCAGGAGCAATGGTATGCCAACTGCCCACAAAAACACCCTGGAATGCGCCCAGCTCGATACCAGCATCAACCAACCTATGCTGGGCAAAGCCCATAAAATATACACTGGCAAGGTCGCGAATAACTGCAAGGGTGCCAGGTACAATTTCCCATTCAAGAACAATTCCTGAAATACATACACATCCTGAGTCGTCAATGCAATACTAACTATCATCAACATGAGAAAAGACATGGCGATAGCGCAAAGGATAAATATCACCGGGACGGTCAGACTAGCGGTAATTAACTTGGACAATACTGTTTGAAAATCCGAGACGGGCAAAGACTTCCAGAACAAGATACTGCGATCTCGCCGGTCATCAAATAACGCACCCAGACAATAAAAGAAAATAATGATGGCCATTACTATCAGCAAGGGCCCAGAGAAAAGCAAATACATGCTTGCCAATAGATCACCGACTCTGGGTATATCTTCTTTAAATGTCGTTACCCTTCCTAAAATCCTGGCACCAAATAATGCATGTCCCCTTAGAAAGGATAAGAGGAACACAAATATCATGGCGCCAGCCACGCACAAGGGTGTCCACAGGAACATGCCCTTGTGTTCCCAGAATTCACGCTTCAAAAGACTAATCATGGTTTTCATTTAGCGATTCCTTTCATACTGGCGACGAACAAGTCTGCCACGCCAGGTATGCGTGTTTCACCGAGACTGGACAACAATTCCTGCGCAACGCCATCAAACAGCATCACCGTTTTGCCGAATACTGCGCGTTGATCAATGGGTTGCAAGGCGATTGCCTTCTGCATGTTTTCCGGTGCAACCATCACTTCGACAAAACGCCCGGCCATTTGCTCCATGCTGGTTTCCAGCACAATTTTTCCTTCATTAATAAAAATCAGGTCACTGAGAATATGCTCAACTTCTTCTACCTGATGGGTAGTGATGATGATGGTTTTGTTTTCATCAAAATAATCTTCCAGCAAATTTTGATAAAACTGCTTGCGGTACAAAATATCCAGGCCCAGGGTAGGCTCATCAAGCACCAGCAGTTTCGCGTCAATGGCCATGACCAGCGCCAGATGTAATTGCACTATCATGCCCTTGGACATGGCCCTGACCTTCATATCCGGCGTCAACTTGGTATTAGCCAGGTATTTTTCAGCCTTGGCACGGTTAAATTTGGGGTGCACTCCTGCAATGAAATCGATAGCCTGCTTCACCTTGATCCAGCGCGGCAAAATGGCGACATCAGCGATAAAGCAGACGTCATTCATGAGGGCATCACGCTGGGTACGCGGGTCCAACCCTAATACCTGCATTTCACCGTCAAAATTGCCCAAACCCAGTATTGATTTGAGGGTGGTGGTCTTGCCCGAACCATTCGGCCCTATCAGGCCTACGATGCGACCAGGAGCAATCTCGAAGCTGATGTCATCGAGTACCCGCTGTTTGCCATATTGCTTGCTGACGCCACGGGCGGATATAGCGCTGCTTATAGTATTGGTGATACTGCTCATTTGCCCCCTCCTGTCGTCATCAAACCCGGCAATTGCTGCACATCCAAACCTAGCCTGCGTATGCGCTCCAGCATGGCTGGCCATTCTTCTTCAATGAAACGCTGGCGTTCATTTGCCAGTAATTTATCGAGCGCTGATTCGGTCATATACATGCCCACACCCCTTCGTTTTTCCACCAGTTCTTCATCGACCAATTCCTGATAGGCTTTCAAGACCGTAATCGGATTGAGCTGATACTCTGCTGCCACCTGCCTGACCGAGGGCAAGGCATCGCCCGGCTTTAACAAGCCATCCAGCATCATGCCCAGCACCCGCTGCTTCAATTGTCGGTAAATCGGCGTCTGGTCATTCCAGTTAACACTCATGCTTGCACCTTCCTGTGAATACTTGGGACAACGAGATTGATACTTCTAATGCGTCATCCACAAGTAAATTAGTGTTGTAGTTAACTATAACACTAACTCAATTCAGTTTGTGCAAGTTTTTTGCGGTGCATGACAAGAAAAAATCGGCATGGCACACTTGTCAATCTTCCTCTTCTGTATGGATAGCACTCATGCATCGCCTGACCTCTACTTTTTGTCTGCTCGCTTTATTGTTCGCCACCACTACTGCATTAGCCGATTGTGCTGAACCGACCAAACAGGACTTGAAGTCCGCGAAATCTGCTGGCTGGAAACTGGACGATGACAGCAAGCGACAAAGCCTGGCACTCTCTGCGGCTGATTGTCTTGGTAACCCGGATACAGAATTGCGTGATGAACTGGCCTTTGAAGGGTTATCAGCCTGGATGCGCGCTGAGAAACTGGAGATCACGACACTCACCGGCCTGCGCATGAAAATGCTGAATGCCGTACAGGCACCTGCAGCGGAAGAAAGCAGCTTTTTGCGACCCTTTGCCATATTGACGCTGGCAGAACTGGTGCGGGCAGACAGGAAAAAAACATATCTGAGCGCACAGGAGAGAATTGATATCGTCAATGCCGGCAGCCACTATCTGAGCAACTTGCGCGACTATCGTGGCTTTGATGAAAAAGACGGCTGGCGACATGGCATAGCACATAGTGCTGACCTGATGCTGCAACTGGCGATGAACCCGGACATAGAAAAATCCCAGCATGACACTATGCTGGCAGCCATTGCTACGCAGATCGCCCCATCCACGCATTTCTATCAATATGGTGAGGGAGTCAGGTTGATGACAGCCGTGTATTATCTGGCGCGCGCACCGAGTTTCAACAAGCGCGACTGGGATCTGTGGTTCAACAAGCTGATGGACAACAGCATACAGCCTGGCCCATACAACCAGGCCAGACTGGCGCAAAGACATAATGTCAGCGCCTTTTTGCTACCGCTATATTTTTCAGTCAGGGAGAGCACCGAACCCGCCCTGAAGGAAAACCTCTTGCCCGCTGTGAGGGAAGCCCTGCGCAAAGTCAATTGATACCCGCCCCTCACGACAAAGCATGCAGCGCAGCACTGCGCGCATGAATGGCCGTAGTATCAAACAAGGGCACACCAGCATCATCCTGGCCTACCAGCAGGCTGATCTCGGTACAACCAAGGATGATTGCCTGCGCCCCACTCTCTTTCAGGCTGGCCATGATACGGCGGTAGTGCTGGCGTGATGCCTCATTGATCTTGCCCAGGCAAAGTTCTTCATAAATAACCTGGTGAATAATGTCACGGTCTGCCAGCTCGGGCACCAGCACTTGCAAACCATGTTTGCTGTGCAAACGCTCGCGGTAAAAATCCTGCTCCATGGTAAAGCGTGTACCGAGCAAACCTATCTTGCCGTAACCCGCATCCTTGATGGCTTGCGCAGTAGGGTCGGCGATATGAAACAAGGGTATCGCTACCGCAGCGTCAATAACATCTGCCAGCTTGTGCATGGTATTGGTACACAACACCAGAAAATCTGCCTCGGCCAACTCCAGTGATCGCGCTGCTTGCGCGAGGATGACACCAGCGGCATCCCAGTCACCGGCGTGTTGCAGTCTCTCTATCTCATGAAAATCGACGCTATACAGGATGATTTTTGCAGAATGCAGGCCACCGAGTTTTTCTTTGATGGTTTCATTGATTTGCTTGTAATAAGGTATCGTCGATTCCCAACTCATGCCACCTATCAGGCCTATGGTTTTCATTGCAACTCCATGTGTAAATTAAAGGCCGCTGCCCTGGCCAGTGGATAGAATGGATCTATAATAAACAGACCGCATTTTCCAGGCTATCAAGAAATTTCAGCATAGAGCTTTTGTCATGAGCATGGATACCATCGACATCAAGTGGGCAAGACTGGAATTATTGCCAGCCCTGCCCTATTCCATCAGCAGCACATCTTCCCATACCAGCCTGGGTCTGGCATTTGCACGTCAGACAGGCGTGCATGCGATAGGCAGCGATATCCGTCATGACTTTGATGCATGGCCAGGCGACTTTGCCATCAGCACTGCTGGCTTGCCGATGTTTTCAGAATCAGCACATGGCGGAGAATACCTGCTCATGCATATCACCAATCCTGATCTGTTGGCAGACATGCATGCATCATCGCCAAGGCAGATATTCCAAGGCGACAAACAGGCCGTCATGCTGGCCTGGCAACTGCGCAGCCTGCTCTTGCAAAAAGACAAAGACGCTCTGCTTCTGCAAGAAAAAGCTGGCTTGTTTTTACAGCGCGGATTAATACTCACCAATGAAAGATCAAGCAAGGTAAAGACGTGCAGCCCATATGCGCAAGACAAAGTTTTGCATGGCCGCATACTGGATTACATAGAAGATCAACTCGACACCACATTGAATCTGGAAGAACTAGCAACGATGGCAAATATGCCACTGCTGCGTTTCTTGCGCAGCTTTGCCCATGCAACCGGCACCACACCACATGCCTACATTACCGAACGCCGCCTGCAAAGAGCGCGCTTGCTCATCCTTGATAGCAATTTGTCTATTGCCGATATTGCCGCAGATTGTGGTTTTGCTCATCAATCCCATCTTGGTAGCGCCTTTAAATCCAGGCTGGGGCTTAGCCCTCAGCAATACCGCAAGCTGGCTGGGTGAAGCTCAATCCCGCAAAAAACTGAAGCTAACTCCGCTTTCATAAAGCAAAAGCAAATTTTCTACCGATTTTCACAGAAAATATTTTCCCACGGAACTGTTTTCAAAGACATTTGTCTATGGAAAATGCGTTAATTCCGGCGATAGCTTGCTAACATCAGCGTTTACGCATCACCTCTTGATCAATCCCATACCTGCTAATTAAACTAAAACCAAGGTTTTCATCATGTCTCCGAAAATTCTCACCGTCAGTATTGCGCTCGCTTTTAGCGGAGCAGCCAGCTTGTTATTTCCTCAAGAAACAGCACAAGCTGCGCCGGCTATTAATAACGTCGCCAAAATCAAGCCAGCCGACCTGACGCTGGAACAGGTATACCGCGCCAAAGGCTATGCAGGGCAGGCCGCCCGCCATATACAATTCAGCAAGGATGGCCGTTACCTGGCTTACACCTGGAACCCTTTCGGTGAAAATGGTTTTGATTTATATGTGCATGACACCCAGACTGGAGAAACCAAACGCATTACTTCACCAGCCCTGATGAAAACCTACGATGCACCAGAAGACTGGGAACGCTTCGATAAAAAAGCCAAACAAAAAGAAAAAGAAGAAGCCGAGCGCCAGGCCAAAGCAGAAGCCCAGGCCGCCTACCTGCGCGGTGAAAAAGTCAACCTGATGCAGTGGGAAGAGGCCGCGCTCGAAGAAGTGAAGCGTGAACTGGCCGAGAAAAAAGCCAAGGACGCTGCCAAGAAAGCTGAAACCGATGCTGAAGCTGCGAGGGAAAAGGCCGCTGCGGCTGCCGCGAAAACCGGCACAGCCAGCGTAGCTAAAAACGATGGCGACAAAAAAGACGAAAAGAAAGATGCAAAGGACGACAACAAAGCCAAGGAAATCTGGGAGCTGCGTGACGAGCTGAAAAAGAAACTCGAAAAAGAAAAACTCAAACCCAGTGACCTCTACCCAGGTGTAGATGGTCTGGTCTGGGCGAATAAAAAGAATGAGCTGATCTTCCAGTATCGCGGTGACCTGTTCCGCCTGAACGCCGCAGATGGCAAGATAGAACGCCTGACACAGACTGATAAAACCGAACGCATCGTCGCCTATCAGGCAGATGATAATGGCTATATCTACATGGATGAAAAACGCCTGTTCAACGCCAGCTTTAGCAGCAGCGCAATACGCCAGTTGAACCGCGAACTGATACACCCAGACGACGCCGATAAAAAATATCGCATTGCCAGTACCGTGCTCAGTGAAGACAAACAATGGATGGCGATTTCTGCCGAGGCACCGGATGCCAAACCAGAAAATGGCAAACCTGCCCCACCTGCTGAGCGCCAGGTCGAGATCATGAACTACAGCGAGCGCTTTGCTACGGCAAAAAAAGTATCGCGTGAAGTATCCGACGACAAACGCAAGATACCCGCTACGGCCCTGTATATACGCCGCGTTGGCGATGCCTCTGCACGCCAGCCACTACCTGTCTTCACCAATGACGGTGGCGATGTCTGGTTTGAAATGAGCCCGGTTGCCTGGGCCAAGGATGGCAGCCGCTACACCTTCTCCACCTGGGAACGTGAAAAAGACTTGCTGCGCATCTATGTAGGCAAGGCAGAAGAAGGTGTCAAACCACAAATGGTTCTGGAAAGACGCGGCAACGTTGGTCATGAAGTCGTCAATGTACTGGCACCACGCTTCACCGCCGACAGCCAGCAACTGATTGCCGTGCTTGATGAACAAGGTTATCGCCAGCCCTATGTCATTGATGTCAGCAACGGCAGCGTCAAACCCTTGCTGAAAGGCGAGTTTGAAGCGCACAACATCATCGGTTTTAGCGATGACAATAAATCCATGTTCGTACTCGCCAACAAGGATGATTTTGCAGCAATGAATGCGTACAAGGTTGATCTCGCAACTGGTGACATGAAAGCCCTGGGCCAGGCTGGTGACTTCTATCGCAACAGCACTGTGACTGAAAGCGGCGACAAACTAGCCAGCATGGCAGGCCAATGGGCCAGCCGCCCTGAATTGAAACTGGTGGATATCAGCAAAGCCAAATCCACGACGCTGACACAAAGCCATGACCCTCAGTGGAATGCGATAGACCTGCAACGCCCTGAGCGCTTCAGCTACACCAACCGCCATGGTGACAAGATACAGGCCTATGTATTCAAGCCAGCCGGTCTGAGCTCTTCTGACCACCGCCCTGCGATTGTTTATACCTACGGTGGCCCGCTGAATGACAGGCATATCGTCGAAACTGACAGCTTCCAGCAGACCGCCTATATGTTTGGCATGTATATGGCAGCCAAACATGGTTATGTGACCGTGGCGGTTGATCCACGCGGCCACTCCAATTATGGCCGCAAGTTCAGCGATGCCAACTGGGAACAGGTAGGCAAACCGCAGGCTGAAGATCTGGAAGACCTGACCAAGTACATGCAAAAGAACCTCGGTGTTGATGGCAAGCGCATAGGCCTCACAGGCTGGAGCTTTGGCGGTTTCCAGACCCAATACACCATGTACACCAGCCCTGATACCTTTGCTGCCGGTATCGCCGGTGCTGGCCCGACAGAATGGGAAAACTACAATAGCTGGTACAGTGGCCGCACCATAGGCAAAACAGAGCGCAGCAAACCTAACCTGCGTAAATATTCACTACTGCCTCTGACTGCTGGTCTAAAAAAACCCTTGATGCTGGTACACGGCATGCAGGATCCAAATGTCTTGTATCAGGACACAGTGAATGTGTATCGTGCCCTGCTCGAAAACGGCAAGGAATCCCTGGTTGATCTATTCCTTGATCCAGATGGTGAACATGGCCTGGGTGGCACAGTCAAACCGAAGGCTTTGCACAAGAAATATGAAGCTTTCTTCCTGCAGCATTTGGGCAAGGCTAAATAAGCATTGAATTAGCCGCGGTTAACTTGAACAAAAGAGCGACCATGCTGGTCGCTCTTTTTGCTTCTATCAAGGGAACGAGTATTCGAATGAAGTTTGATTATGCTTTGAGGCCTAAAGCTTACAAAGCCAATAAGCAATAGCTTAGCAATGAAACGAGTGCTGGCGTTTTTTAAAAAATATTCATGGCGAGAGTTATCTGATGTCAGGGTTTGATCAAACACCTAATTTTTCCATGGGCAATGATATTTTATTTCCGTTCCCTGTGTGCCGGGCTGGTTTTCACGTGTAAAGTTGAAAGCAGAGTAAACTTCAAAATCCTTATAGATCCCCTCATGCAATTCTTGTGGTGCAGGGCCAAATGGGCCAGATGCTTTGACGATCTTCAATAAATACCTGTCCAGTTCTTTGTTTTTGCTGGAGAGCAGAACCTGATTGTCATTTAATATTCCTGCACGGTCAAAGCGGAGCATGAAAATGCCCTTGCCGTACAATTTTTTCTTGTTTTTTACAGGGAAATGTTCGGTTCCACAATCTTCTATTTTTTTTGAAATCGTATTTATATACTCTTGCGCCACTGGGCTGCTGAATTTTGTTGAAGGTGTGATTTTCAGAGGATGGGATTGCGCTTCAATCTCACGGATAATTTGCTCAGCCCGATCGGCTATTTTCTGTTGTTCTGGATCACGTAGCTTCACCGATTTTTTTGCTTCTTGCAGCAAGCGTTGTTGTTCTGCTTCCAGTTTTTTAATTTTGAACTCGTTGTCAGCGATTTGCTTTTCCATGCCGACTGCTGTCTGTGCCTGTGCAAACTGCGCTATCTGCACGGTTATGCTGAGAGTAAAAATAATAAGGAGTGTTGACCGCATGATATTCCTGATTGCTGACACTTTACATGCCTGTGTCAATAGGCCCTTCATCCAGAACAGGACGAAAAGCTTATAATCATGCTTTACAGCCCAGCTTCGATCAAGCCGTGGAAACTTGATTTTGCTTAAGAGGCTAACCGTTCTTGTTAGCAATTAATACCTGCTTGGGTGCGCATACGTTTTGATGGAAATTGGCCTGAAGGCTAAAAGCAAAAAACAGGGAACGGCAATTTCGCATTAAAATTACCGTAGATTATTTGCGCAAGCATGCTGATAATGCCTCCATCGCCTGATTTTTAGCTCAGGCAAGCACCGATTCAGGAGTAACCCATGAAAAATAGCATCAGCCAATACTTGTATTCCGTTTGCCGACAGGCAGCGCAAGAATTTCGTCAGATAGGACAAAAGGTAGGAGAACGCCTGCTGCGTACGCCTTTGCCAAAAATCCTGGTTGTCGTACTGGCCATCGCACTACTGATCACCATTATTCCGCTGATCATTACCTTGTTTATTGCCTTTGTCCTCATCAGGATATTATTGAAAATCATTTCCATGAGCGTGCGGCAAAACCGCGGGAAAGATGCAAACGTGCCGTATGAAAGACGAATCAAGGATATACATTGATTGGATAGTTGCAAAAACAGCCTGACTGCTATCGCACCATCAAATCCCAACACTGAAATTCAGTCCAGGAAAATCCTGAGTCAGATTTTCTTTCACGCTGCTGGGCGTCAGCCCTGTCCAGCGCTTGAAAGAACGCCGGAAATTATTCGCGTCATGAAAACCCAGGTGCATGGCGACTGCCTCATTGTCGTAATGACGGCTCTGGAATAGATACAGGGCGACATGGGTGCGTACCTGATCAAGCTCGGCCTGGAAATGCGTGCCCTCTTTGGCCAAATAGCGTTTCATGCTGGCCGGGCTAACTGCAAATGCAGCCGCCAGTTGCTCCAGGCTAGGGTTACCGCGTATATGGGTCAGCAGATAATCATAGACCGCATTTAACAGACTCGGCGTTTCATCGCTGAGCAAGGCTTCTTGCTGTGCCTGTTGCAAGGCCAGGCTGGCTGCCAGCGCACTACCTCGTGGCCAAGGCGAGTCCAGATATTCTGTGGCAATCAGCATCGCATCCAGATGGCAATTAAAACGCAGCTCACTACCGAGGTGCACTTCATGTTGCTCGGTGTGGCGAGCAGCGCTGCGGTTGAAACAGAAGCGCCATGGCAGGCGCATACCGCTTAACCAGCGACACATCGCAACCACGGCTGTCATGTGCATCTCGACTATTGCCGGGCGCAGACTGGGGGCGCCATAGCTATTCATCCAGTACAAGACAGCTACATCCTTGCCTTCACTGAACCTGGGGCTGAGCAAAGGACATAGTCGGGTAGAATGTGCGCACAAAATCTCCAATGCCTGCCGCAGGCTTTGTGCCTGCAATAATGCATGACTGATGCTGCCAAAATGCCCAGGCAGCATTTGTTGCCCCAACATGAAACTGCTGTCGGCACTGCGCAGGGCTTGCAAGGCATTTGCCAGCAATTGCAGATATTGCAGTGGACTGATATTGCATTGCCCTTGCGTGATCCGTGCAGCATCAAGGCTTACACTACGCAAGATGAGCTCATCATCGACTTCGCGGCTACGCGTATAGGCCAATATCTGCGCCGCATGGTATCCGGCTGGCAGGCAGGCATCTGCAGCCTGATGGAAATGCATTACAAGCCCCTCGCTGCCAACTGCGGCTCAGTAGAGGCAAGTGCACTGGCTTCCACTGCGCGACTGAGCCTGCTCAACAAAGTATCCGGCGCATCATCCGCCACAGTGCAGGCATGACGCATGCTGATTTCCAGTGTCACCTCTCTGGCGCAATAACGCATCTGCCTGACCATTTTGCACAGATGTACGGCCAATGCCTGCGCTTCTTCCAGGCTGGTGTCATGCAAGACCAGAGCAAACCTGTCGCCTGCATAACGACATAGCACGTCTTCATTACGCAGGTTCAGCAAGAGCATGTGGCTGACGGCCTGTAAAACACGGTCACCCTCATGCTGGCCATGCTGACGGTTGATCAGATGGAACTGGTCTATGTCCAGCAATACCAGCGCACAAGGCACGCCGGGATGGCTGTCCAGCTCCTGCTTGATTTGCTGGCGCAAATAATCAGCATTGCTGAGCTGGGTCACACGGTCAAATGCACGGTGGTCACGGAACAGACGCTCACGTTTTTGCAAATGCTCATTCAGGGTGAACTGTTCTTCGCGCCAGTAATACATGCCGGCAGTGACGATCAGCATACCGGCAAAGACCAGCATGGATTCCAGCCAGTTATCCCAGACATCCGCCTTGGGGATGGCAAAAAACTCATCCAGACAATCTGCCCATGACCCCAGCATGATGGCCGCCAGGCCAAATGCAAACAGCCGCGTCACCAGCCCCTTGGGACGGCTGCTGAGCATGATCAGCAACCACAAACCAGACATGACTGAAGTGCCGCCTTCACCGACGATGTCCATCCACTTCCATTTGATGAAAGGCTTGGGTGTGCCCATATAGGCATACAGAAAAATAAAGGCAATCAAAGCCACACAGGCAGTGATGATGAAGTTTCTATGCAGGCGCAGCATGGAATTTTTGAGCATTGCATTCACATCCTAAGGTCAAGTCGCGCGAGGGTAATTGACATGCGTGACGGGACGATGACATGCGTGCATTTTCGTATTGCCTATGGATGGAAAACAACGGGGGTGCAAACAGCTCAGTTCTTTTTCATCTTCACGGGTTCAATGCCTGAAAGACCTCTCACCACAGAGGCACAGAGACGCAGAGAAAAACAAGAGGAAAAAGTCTCTTTGCCAAAATGGATAGACTTGATTTGAGTATTCTCTTCTTTCTTCCGCTGTGCCTCTGTGTCTCTGTGTCTCTGTGGTGAGCTTTTTGGTCTGTTTTTCAAAATGGGCCCGTTATCAGTCGAGTATCGCCAAACGCAAAAGTCATTTCAGCTCACATTTTCGCGATTTACAGTGCGATTTCCTCGTAACGGCAAAGCAGGCTCCCCCCTGTCACAAACCCGACATATGTAACTCCTAGAATCCGCCCACTCTTTGCCATCCATTACCTGCGGAAAATCTCACTCATGAAAACCCTGAAGAAAAAGCCTGTCCCCCAACTATCCATCATCATGCTGGGCATCTCCGCCATGCTGAACGCGCATGCCCAGGGGCCTAACGTGACTGTCAGTGATGCCAGCAGCGTCGTTATCAGCGGCCAGCGCGCCAGTATGCGCAAGGCGCTGGAGATGCAGGAAAAGGCCGACAATATCGTCAGCGTGGTCAGTAGTGATGATATCGGTGGCCTGCCAGATAAAAATGCAGCGGAAGCATTGGCACGCCTGCCCGGCATTTCTGTCCAGCGTGATCAGGGCGAAGGCCGATATATCGTTGTACGCGGCCTGGGTGCCGATCTGAACGGTGTGACCATCAACAATGCACTTGTGCCCTCACCAGAAGCCAGTCGTCGTGCGGTAGCGCTCGATGTTTTGCCTGCCGGGATGATACGTTCACTGGAGGTCACCAAGACCCTGCGCCCTGAACAGGATGCCAGCTCGCTCGGCGGCGCAGTCGAAGTCAAGAGCCTGACTGCCTTTGATTTGCCAGGGAAATTTTTGACATTAAACACCGGTGCCAGCTATGACCAGGTCACTGGCAAGACCAGCCCTAATGCTGGTCTATTGTGGGCTGACCGTTTTGCTGGCGGCAAGCTGGGTATCGCCGCTGGTATTAGCGCTGAGAAACGCAGCTTTGGCTCAGACAATGTGGAAACCGGTGGTGCCTGGGACAATGGCAAACTGGGTGGATTTGAATTACGTGATTACCTGCCTGTGCGTGAACGTCATGCCTATGCCTTGAACCTGGATTACAAGCCGACAGCATCACAAACTTACTTCATGCATGGTTTTTTGAGCGACTTCAGCGATGATGAAGTACGTGATCGCATCACCATAGGCAGCTTTGCCAGCGGCACTCTGGCCGAAGGTGCAACGACTACGGCGAGAGCAGAGCGCCGCATACGCCAGCGTAAATATACCCAGACCATCAGTTCCATCGAGCTGGGCACGGAACAAAAATTCCAGGACTGGAAACTGGATCTGGCAGCAGGCTCCAGTCGTGCCAGCGAAGATACGCCAGAAGCCTTGAACGACGGCCGCTTCCGGGGCAATGCCAATTTCGCTGGAGTTGGTTTTGTTGATGGTGAAGTGCCCAAGATCATAGGCCCGGCCAGCCTGTATGATCCGGCGAACTACAGCCTGAATGCCATCAGCCTGCAGCAGCGTTTTTCCAAGGATACTGAACAACATCTGAAATTTGATCTGGCCCGTAAGTTCCATTTCGAGCAGTTTGAATCAAATCTGAAATTCGGCGCTAAGACCAGCCGTCGTGAAAAGACCAATGACACCAATCAATGGACTTATAACAGCAGCAAAACCAGCAGCGGCAATTACTGGGGGCCGGGCTCTACCTCCATGACAGCCTTCGTCCAAAACCAGGCGCTCGATTATCCCCTGGGTAATATAGGCACCGCCATCAGTACTGACCTGATACGCGCCCGCGTGGCTGGTCTGGACAGAAATGCTGCGCGCCTGGTGCTGGAATCGGCCATCAATGATTACAAGATCAATGAAAATATTGACGCCGCCTATCTGCAAAACAGCTTTGACATGGATGCCTTGCACATACTGGCCGGTGCCCGCGTAGAACGCACGCAGTTTGACGCTGCTGGTACGCAAGTGACTGGAGGCACCAGCCTGCAAGCCATCAGCCGCCAGCGCAGTTATTCAGACTGGCTGCCGTCCCTGCACCTGCGCTATGACCTAGACCAGAAAACCAGTGTACGCGCAGCGTGGACCAATGCTGTCGTACGTGCCAACTTCAGCCAGTTGGCACCCGGCATCAACCTCACCAGCACTACCGAAGCAGTTATCGGCAACCCGGATTTGAAACCACTGAAAGCCAGCAATCTTGATCTGGGTGTAGAAAAAATATTGGCGCATGATGGCAGCGTATCTGCCTATCTGTTCAACAAGGACATAAAGAATTTTACTTACACGACCAATCTGGCCGGTTCAGGTGCATGGCAAGGCTATACCAGTGCGGTGTCCTATGCGAACGGCGATACTGCCAATGTTAAAGGCATAGAACTGTCTTACTCACAGCCTTTGCGCATGTTGCCAGCCCCGTGGAAATACCTGATCGTTGGTGCGAATGCGAGCTTCACACGCTCCAGTGCAGACATTGCCCGCTTTGATACTGCACTGGGTAAATCCCGTAGCCGCTCTATCAGCCTGCCCGGCCAGTCTGACCGTGTCATGAACCTGATGCTGGGTTACGAGCATGGCCGTGTCAGCACCCGCCTTGCGCTCAACTATAAATCCCCTTACCTGCTGGAGCTCGGAACGGATATCTTGCGCGCAGATCAAGACCGTATTGTTGATACTCAAAAGCAGCTCGATTTTTCGCTGGCCTATCAGCTCAGCAAGCGCTTCCAGCTGGTCTTTGAAGCGGCAAACCTGAACAATGAAAAATACTATGTGTATCAAGGCGCGCATCAATTTAACTCGCAATACGAACAATATGGTCGCACGTATAAAGTCACACTGAAAGCCAGCGTATTCTGATGAGCATAAAAACGATGAAAACAAAATATCTGATATCCAGCCTGGCATCAATACTGGCCTTTTCCTGCGCTTCAGCAGCAGGTTTGCCACCCGCAGTCACTGGCAAAGCCCAGGAAATAATCGCCCTGCCAGATGGCGGCTGGCTCACGCTGGACAAGCAAGGTGTGCGTCTTCTGGATGCGCAAGGCAAAGAACGCAGCAAAGTCAGCATGCGGGCAAAGCATCTCGATGCCCGTCCACATGTTGATGGCATGCTGGCAGTATTTACTGATGCAGATACGCAAAAGACCTATGCGTATGTGGCGGATCAGAAAACCGGGCAACTGCGTTTGCAGGCCAGCATGGCTTCTCCTGATTTTTCACTGGAAAGCATATGCCTGTATCGCGATGCGCAACAGCTGGATCATGTCTTCCTGATAGGCAAGGAAGGACTGAGCGAACAATGGGTCATGCACAAAGGCAGCGCGCAACTGGTACGCAAGCTGGCGCTGCCACCACACAGCAAGCATTGCCGTGTCGATGATCAGAGCCAGACCCTGTACCTGAGCGTGCCAGATAGCGGCGTCTGGGCATTTACGGCAGAAGCAGAAACTGCAGCCAAATTGAAGCCCGTCGCCTTGACTGCGCCATTTGGCAAATTACATGGCGGTGCCACGGCCATCAGTGCGCTGCCAGGTGGTGTGGCGATTCTCGATGCGAATGGAAAAAAACTGCATCTGTATCGCCAGAAGGATGAGCAGCATTTCCATCCAGAACAAATCTTGAACCTGCCTTACAGTGCAACGAATATCCATGTGAATGCATCCAGCAATAACAGCAATAAACTGGATTTCCTGCTGCAGGATGAGCAGGCAAAAACCTGGCGTGCCAGCAGTGCCGTGTGGAAGCAGCCAGAAGCCTCAGAAATAGTGGTCATCGAACCCTCGGTGCAAACCGACACGGTCGCCCGTCATGGCGATGCTGCCGATGATCCTGCGATATGGGTGCACCCGCAAGATGCGAGGCTTTCCCGCGTGCTGGGTACCAACAAGAAACAGGGTTTGCTAGTGTATGACATGCAGGGCAAGCAAACCCAGTTGCTGGAAAGCGGACGTCTGAATAATGTGGATGTGCGTCAGAATATTAAATGGGGTCAGCAAAGCTTTGATATCGCCATGGCCACCCAGCGTGATGAAAACAGTCTTGTGTTATACGTCATCAATGATCAGGGACAAGTAGCGGAAGCAGCCCGCTTCGCTACCAAGCTGGACAAAATTTACGGTTTTTGCCTGTACCAGCCACGCACTGGTGGTCTGGAAGCTTTTGTGAATGACAAGGATGGCAGTTACCAGCAATTCCGCATTACCCACAATGAACAGGGTTTCAGCAGCAGCCTGGTGCGCAGTTTCAAACTGGCCAGCCAGCCGGAAGGTTGTGTGGCCGATGACAAGACTGACCGCCTGTTCATGGGCGAAGAAAAGCGCGGTATCTGGGTCACCTCTGCGAAGGCGGAGCAGCCTGCGGATTTACAAATGGTGATGCCGGTTGGCAAGCAACTGGTGGCCGATGTTGAGGGCTTGGCTATTTACTTTGGTCAGCAGAAAAATTACCTGTTGGTATCCAGCCAAGGTGACAGCAGTTATCTCGTACTGGAAGCGCAAGCCCCTTATCGTCTGCGCGGCAAGTTTCGCGTAGGCATGAATCTGGCGAAGGGTATTGATGGCACTTCAGAAACAGATGGGATAGAGGTCAGTTCTGTCAATTTTGGTGGCGAGTTTGCACTAGGCATGCTGGTCGTGCAAGACGGGTACAAGCGCTTGCCAGACGGCACGCAAAACTTCAAATACATTCCCTGGTCTGCCATTGCCAGAGCGTTCAAGTTGGAATGACTCAGTCATTGAATAAACGCACCAGATCAGTGCTGCAACAGAACTGGTGCGGTACAAATTGATGACAATTTGCGGACACTTTTCCAAAAGTCTGTCTGGCCCCAGAGACTATGATGATAGGACGATAAAATAGAAGATGGGGCAGCAAATTGAAAGCTCGACATATATTCCTGACAGGCAGCTTGTGCCTGATGACCAGCTTGCTGGCAGCCTGTGGTGGTGGCAGCTCAACTGCCAGCAACCCGGTGGTCACACCACAGAGCACCAGTCTCAGCTTGCGTGGCACGGCGGCAATAGGCAAGGCCATCGCTGATTCGGCTGTCAATTACAAATGCCGCAACGGCACAGGGGCAACCAGAACGGCGGTAGATGGTACGTTTGAAATCAGCCTGCCTGCAGGTAGTGCACTACCCTGCATACTGGAAACCTCCAATCCTGCAAATGGCAAAAAACTGCATGCGCTTGCGGTCAATACCGGTGTCATCAACCTGACGCCCTTGACTGAGATGCTTTCTACCCGTCTCATGCGTACCGATATGGCTGTTTTTTTTACCAATCCTGATCTGGATGCGGTAACAAAGACCCTGACCAGCACCAACGTCACGACGGCGCAAACCGAAATTCGCAATCTACTCAGCGGCTTGCTTGATACCAGTAGCTTAAGTGATTTTTACAGCACGCCACTGAAAGCAGCCACCAGCGCCAGCCCCGCCAGTGGTGATGCCCAGGACAAAATACTGGATACCCTGAACCTGGCATTGGCGGCAAATTTATATGATCCGCTACTCACCACACTGGCGAAAACAAATCCACCTGCCAGCCTCCCGGTATTTGGCCGCGCTGGTTGCCTGATACAGTTAGCCGATAAGCAATTTATGTCATGCAGTGGCCCCGGCCTTTGGGAAACTGCTGCCTATATTGATATTGCCCCTGGTGCACTGATCATGGCACCTGGCAGCAAACGCATGTTTACTGCCGCAATGAATTATCCGCCACTTATCGATTACATACGTCAGCCTGTCACCTGGCAGGTAGTGGAAGCCGATGGTGGGACGATCAATATCAATGGCGAATACACTGCACCCAACAAGCCAGGTACTTATCATGTCAGGGCACAACGCGAAGATTATCCTTCACTGAGCGCAACTGCTTTGGTGGTCGTGGATAACAGCACACCAGACTTTGTACCGACACTGAGCGTAGATAGGCACATAGTCAATGTCATGCCGGGTGCGACCATGAACTTGCAGGCAAGCATTAATTATCCGCCTAATGTCAACTACATACGCCAGCCAGTAACCTGGAGTGTCATTGAAGCCGACGGCGGCAGCATTAACTTGTCAGGTAACTACGTAGCGCCAACAAAAATTGGCACTTATCACGTCAAAGTGCAGAGAGATGACTTTCCGTCTATATACTTAATAGTCGATATTTTGGTAAATTACCCCCCTGATTAAAATAGGATAGCCAAAAAACCGCCCCAGCTGCGTTACACTGTCTAGCCGTACAGTTGTACTGTCGTCGCCAGTGGTGAAGTAGGGGTTTCAGACAAGAAATTGTCTGCCGACGAAACGAATCGCCCTTTCAAGGGCGGTTTCCTTTGCGGTAGCTCTTGCCGGAACAATTTTTTGACTATCCTATCTTGCATGATTCCCGTGAGCGCGTATGCTATCGACAGGCGTTGGATGATTGCAAAATAAAGTTAAATTAGAAGTTGCTTTTGAGAATTTATTGACTATCATACAGACAGTCGATCATTCCTCAAGGCAACTTTTAGCATTCTGCGCAAACCGCAGCATGCAAACTCATGTAGCAATTGCCTATGAGTGGAGGAATCGCCAGATGTTTACCGGGAGAAAGTCATGGACAGGTTGGAAATTTTTAAAAGCATAGCCGCAGAGGTTAATCGTGGGGACATCGTCTTCCCTACCAATGTGGAAGCTTCGCTAAGACTACAACGCACCCTGGACGATCCCGATTGCCATCTGGACGCAGCGGCAAAGCTCATTATGGCCGACCCCCTGCTGTCTGCCCGCACAGTTGCCATCGCCAATTCGGCAGCATATCGCCGTACCACGAATGAAATCACCCACGTCAGGCTGGCAGTCAACCGCCTCGGTTTCCGTACCCTGAAAGCCATGCTGGCCGCCGTCATCGTGCGCCAACTGAATAGCAAGACCACTGACCCGGTTTTAAAGCACAAGGCCGACAGATTGTGGGAACACTCTGCCCATGTCTCTTCCTTGGCGCAGGTGATTGCCAAGCAGGTCACCAGGGTTGATCCTGAAACTGCCATGTTTGCCGGTATCGTCCATGAAATCGGTGGCTTTTACCTGATCTCACGTGCAGAAGAATTCCCTGGCTTGCTTGATGGCGAACCAGAAATCTGGATTGAATATGGCGAACGTATGATAGGCCGCGGCATCATGCGCCAGCTTGGCATACCAGACAGCGTCATGCAGGCTGTAGAAGCCATGTGGCATGGCGTTTGCGCCTTCCCGCCAGAGTCCCTGGGGGACACCTTGATCCTGGCCAATGACATCGCACCGGTGCTGTCGCCTTTGCATGATGTCGATAGGGAATACAACAAACGCTTTGCCCGTCGCCTGAATTTTGATACTGAAGACAGCAGCTTCCAGATCATCATGGAAGAGCAGGAAGAACAGATAGATACGCTGGCTACTGCCCTGATGATGTAATAAAGAAGCAAAAGAAGCAAAACCTCAGATCACAATCCGCCAGCCCTTTTTGTTCATGACAAATGCCAGGGCGGCAAATACCAAAGTAAAGCATGCTGCATAGGCGAAGGATGAAAATTCTTCGCCTGTTTGCTTTTGCAGCACAGCTACAAATACATGCTGGTAGATCGCATTTGCCCACCCAGTCCAGGCCAGCACACAAGTTGCCAGCCATGCGCCCGCATAAACGGCTACCGCATTCACACCCAGGCTTTTACCAATCGCTGGCCAGCCCTGCCTGTCTATCAGCATGTGCATGCCCAGCAACAGCAAGATCGCCCAGGCACTGGTCCAGCACACAAAAGATGGCGTCCACAGTTGTTTATTGAAAGGCAGATATACTGACCAGATCAGCGCCAGCAATACCAAGCCAGCCGCACCTGCGAGCATGTGCATCAACTGCGTATCACGCATTGCCCTGCCCGCCCAGACGCCAGTCAAGACACTCATCATTGCCATCACTGTAGAAAGCAAACCTTCCGGCTCTTGCGCGAGACCGGTTTGTGCATCAAAGCTATACGCCAGTTTGCCGAGCATGGCAGTATCTATTTTATCGACCAGGTTCAGATGTGGCTCATACGAACCGCCCCAGCCCAGCAAAGCCCAATAGGCGAGCATGGCCGCGAGGGAAAGCAAAGCCAGGCTGGACAATTGCCGCACATAGGTAATCAGGCAAGCTACTGCTGCATAACAGATACCGATGCGCTGCAAGACTCCAAGCAAACGGAACTGACGCCCGTCTATCAAGGCCCAGGCAATGAGATGCAGAACAATACCGAGCATGACCAGACGCAAACCGCGCCAGAGTATTTTCTTGCGTATATCAACAATGTTGCCAGCTTTACTGATTTGCGCATCCACAGACATCGCTAAAGACGCGCCCATGATGAACAAGAAGAACGGGAAGATAAAATCCGCAGGTGTACAGCCATGCCAGGCCGCATGCTCCAGCCAGGGATACACATGCGACCAGTCACCGGCATTGTTTACCAATAGCATGGCAGCAACCGTAAGGCCGCGCATCGCATCCAATGCTGCAAAACGTTTTACTGTAAGCATATCCAGCTTCCGGGTGTGCTGAGACCAGTACAGAAATACCAATTCAGCCAGGCAAGCTTACCTGGCATCAAGAAAAATCTCAGAATGGCTAAGCGATGGCTTAATACCAGTGCTAAAATCTGACAAAGTGGTATTTAATCTGGCCTCTTATAAAAAAATAGAAAAAGCTTTTACCATTTCATAGTAAAAATACGGAAATATCTCCTCAAACATCTGCATTATTTGAGGTCAATTTCATCCTTGCCACATCTTACTGGCACTTAAGTGGCATTGTAAATATAAAACCAGTTGACCAGCAATTTTGCGGCTTGTATGTTTGCATTGCTGGCAGATAAAAACAAAAATAATATAAACGCACCGGGTTTAAGAACACCCTCAACTAGAGACACGTAACCAGAGACAAGTACATGAGCATAGAAAACACCAAGATTCCTCCGCCAATGCGCTGGGTACCCAGCCTGTATCTGGCATCTGGCCTGCCGTTTTATGCTGTCGCCCTGATCGCCGGGCTGATGTATAAAAGTATGGGAGTACCGAACGATCAGATCGCCCACTGGACAGGGCTGGTCGGGCTGGCCTGGGTGTTCAAGTCTTTATGGAGTCCCTTCCTGGAAGCTGCTGGCAGCAAGAAAATGCTGGTAGTCCTGTTCCAGTTGACGGGTGGTGTGTCGCTGGGTTTGCTGGCACTGTCGCTGCAACTGCCTGCTTATTTTGCGATCAGCATTGCCCTGCTTGGCGTGGTTGCCATTGCCTCTGCCACCCATGATATTGCCGCCGACGGTTTGTACATGGCCAGCCTGAGCAACACCCAGCAAGCCAGTTATGCTGGCTGGCAAGGCGCATTTTTTAATGCGGCAAAATTCATTACCCTCGGGCCTTTGGTGTATCTGGCCGGTTATCTGGAAAAAAGCCTGCCACCGGCACAAGCGTGGACGATCATTTTTGCCATCATGGGCGTGCTCTTGTTCGGTCTGGGTTTGTATAACAGCTGGTCGCTGCCAGGCACTAAAAATACAGAAAGCAAGGAGTCTGTACATAGCATCTTCGTCACCTTGCAAGACGTGATCGTTGAATTCTTTAAAAAGCCCGGTATCTGGCTGGCGATCGTATTCATCATCCTGTTCCGCGCGGCGGAAGGTCAGATACAAACCATAGGCCCCTTGTTCTTGCGCGAAGCCAAAAACCTCGGTGGCCTGGGTCTGACCACTGACCAGGTCGGCACTGCTTATGGTATTGCTGGCACGATCGCATTCCTGGGTGGCAGCATACTGGGTGGTTACTTTGCCTCATGGCTGGGCTTGAAACGTGCCCTGCCATGGTTGATACTGGCGATGAATACCCCAAACCTGGCGTTCTTCTTCCTCAGCAGCAGCCTGCCAGAAAGCATGACCGTCATCACAGCAGCGCTGGCATTCGAAATGTTTGGCTATGGCTTTGGTTTCGTCGGCCTGATCCTGTTCATCATGCAGGTGGTTGCGCCTGGCAAATACCAGACAGCTCACTATGCGCTGGGCACGGGCGTCATGCAGCTGGGCTTTGTGTTCTTCAAGACCATCAGCGGTGATATACAGGTCGCTCTGGGTTATCAGAACTTCTTCCTATGGGTTCTGCTCAGCGCCATTCCTGTACTGGTCATGACACGCTTTGTCTCTTTTGGTGACAGTGCTGGCGGCAAAGAAGGCAGCAGCAAGGCTGCGTCAGAAGGCATGGCAAAAACTGCCGACGCCTGATCATCTTTCTATCAATGATGCGGACAGCGGTTCGCATCATTCCGCAACACCTGCAAGCCATCCCCTCTCTGGAAACAACACCAGCCGAAGACAAATTCATTTCCTCTTTACTATCTTATCAAAAAGGATTGTAATTATAATCATGCGCAAACATGTACAACAGCGCATGACTATTCAACCGGGAGATCTATCTTGCATTCGACCAAAACCAACATCTTGCGCCAATTAACTGCCGTCGGTTTATTGCTGATCAGCACTAATCTGCTGGCACAAAATTCAGGTGTTACCCGCACCCCCGTGATACAGGCCGATTCGTCGATTCCCGGAAAGGAAGATTACATCTTTCGTATTGATGTAGCTGGAGGTGGCAAGGTCGATTGGCATACCCATCCTGGTGATGAAATCAGCTATGTCATGCATGGCGAATTGGAATTACTGCTCGCCAATCAAGCACCACGTAAAATAAAACCGGGGGAAGGATTTGTCATACCTGCCGGCGTCGTCCATAGTGCAAAAAACCATGGCAAAGACCCCGTTAAACTGGTTGGCGTATATGTCGTCGAAAAAGGCCAGCCAGTGGCCTCACCAGCATCGCCACCAGCGCCTTAATTCGGTCAGTCAATCGGACCAAGCGCATCAATTTGTATAGCGTTTGAAAATGGCATCGAGCTCGCCACTCTTTTTCAGGGTGGCGATAGCGGCATTCAGGCGCGACAGGGCATCGGCTTTGGATGGATGCAGCCTCAGCATCATCTCGCTTTCATCTATCATGCGGCCTTCATCGCAGGCATAGCGCTGCGCATCGACCTTGGTCCAGTATTGCCGTACATAGTTGCTGATGATAATCTGGTCAAAGCGCTTCGCCCTTAAGGTGAGCAAGAGATTAGGAGAATTAAAAATATCCTCCCTCTGTATCTTGCCACTGGCAAAGGCTGCATCAAATTCAGGATACGAATAACCCGAAATCACTCCCACTTTTTGCCCATAAAAATCGCTGACTGCCTGCTCTTTTGGTGTCTCACCAGGGCGAAAACAGAGAACAGCCTTGGGCAAGCCAAAGGCGATGCTATACACACCAGGCACGGGCGAACTTGTGCGCCATTTTGGATTTGCCCCGACTTCCATATCAAGTTGCCCGTCTTCAAATGATTTGAGCAGGCGGCGCATGGGCAGGTAGCGCTGCTCCAGTTTGTCGCCACTGAGTTTGACAATTGCTGCCATCAAATCCGGGAATATACCTCTGGGGCCACCCTTGTCCAGCATGACAAAGGGCGCATCGCCGCCTTCATAATAAGCAATGCGAAAAGTGTCTGCCATTGCTGGCGATGCAACAAGCACCGTCGCTGCAAACATCCATTTCTTCATCATTGCATTCTCATTTCTGAACTAGTTTAGGGCGGCCAGATCACACTATCGCTGATACCACGCAGTTTACGTTAAAAAGGGAAGGATACTTTCTGCAAGTGGTTCATATTTGCAAATTATGGTTAAGCCCTGGCAATGGCATACACCTGCACTGCCGTCATTCAAGCCCTGAAAACCGTCACTGGTCGCATATCAGGACTGGCCTGCTTGTCGAAAATATCAGTTGCAGCTATCTTAGCTTCATGAATACCGCGACTACAACGACACCAAGATGGCCAGCACTGCCAAGACTGCGACAAATTGTCGTTGTGCTTATCATCAGCCTGCTGATCGCCTGGGTGACCACACCGATCTTCCAGTCACCTTTCTGGCTGGTGCTCAGGCGCACGACCTTCATCGCCATGGTCATGCTGCTGGCGTTCACAATCTCCGGCACCTGGCGTTTGCTGTGGCTGCCACGCTGGATACCACACTGGCTGGTGCGGGTAGCCGCAGTCTGTCTGCTGGCACCCTTTGCCAGCCTGGCTGCGTATGTGGCGATAGCCGGCGGTTTCATGAACTTCATCAAGGCGAATAATCTTTTGTCCGGTTTTGCCACCAGCACGATTTTTGCGCTGTTTTTTGGGCCCCTTGTCGCAGTGGCGGCCATCAAGCGCGAAGACAAACAACGTGAACGTGCCGACCGCCTGCAACTGGAACTGGAAAAGAGCGCCCTGGAACGCGAAGTGCTGGATGCCCGCCTGCGTTTATTGCAGGCACAGATAGAGCCGCATTTCCTGTTTAATACCCTGGCAAATGTGCAAGCACTGGTGGAAGCTGGTTCAGAGAATGCAGCACCGGTCCTGCGTCACCTGATTGCCTATCTGCGCGCCGCGATGCCGCGCCTGAATGATGCGGAGGCAACGCTGGAAAACGAAATGCAATTAGTCAGTGCCTATCTGGAAATCATGCACATGCGCATGCCTGACCGTTTGCAATTTGAGCTGAGTCTCACACCTGAACTCAAGGATTTACGTTTTCCGGCAATGTCCTTGCTGACCCTGGTAGAAAATGCCGTACGCCACGGCATAGACCCCAGCACAGAAGGTGGTCGTATAGAAATCGGCGGCAAGCAGGACGCAAACAACACAGTCACGCTTTGGGTAGCCGATACCGGCATAGGCATGGCAGAAACTGCCGTACCAGGTACTGGCCTGGCAAATGTGAAAGCGCGGCTGCAAGCATGCTTTGGCAAAGATACGCGTGTCGATTTGCATGAGCAAACACCGCATGGTTTGCGGGTTGAATTAATTTTTCATCCGGGGGCGAAGGCATGAACGCAATGAGCAAACAGGTCACTGCGCTGATCGCCGATGACGAACCTTTGTTGAGGGAACATCTGCGCACCAACCTGGCACGCCTGTGGCCGGAATTGCATATCGTCGATGAAGCCCGCAATGGCCGCGAAGCGGTGGAGATGTTTGACATCCATCAGCCCGACATCGTCTTTCTGGATGTGCACATGCCAGGCTTAAATGGCATAGAGGCCGCAAGGTCTATCGCACGCAGAGCGCATATCGTCTTCTTTACAGCCTATGAACAATATGCTGTACAGGCGTTTGAGCAAGGTGCCCTTGATTACCTCGTCAAGCCCATCATAGAAGCGCGCCTGGCGGATACCATCACGCGCCTGCAACAGCGCCTGAAACAAACAATAGATACAAGCTCCAGCTATGAGGATCTGCTTGACCGCATGGCCAGCGATATGCGCCAGCGCAGTCAAAAACCAAACTACCTGCAATGGATAAAAGCATCGGTAGGCAATAGCGTGCGCCTGATACCCGTAGAACAAATCGCCTTCCTGCGTTCTGACGACAAATACACCCTGGTCGCCTGGGATGGTGGCGATGCGCTGATACGCAAAAGCATACGTGAACTCAGCGATGAACTCGACCCCGACCGTTTTGCGCAAACCCATCGCTCTGTCATCGTCAACCTGCACTATGTCAGCGAAGTCACTCGCGGCATGAATGAAACTGCCGAACTGCATATACGCGGTCGCCCCGATGTATTGCCAGTCAGCCGCAGCTACCTGCATCTTTTCAGGCAGATGTAGCACCGCACTGATTTTCTCCAGCAACAAACCTTAAAAGCAAAACCGCCTTTGCAGGCACGCGTTGCACGCACACTTACGCCTGTTCGGCAGGATCAGACGCGACTAATTCACATTAAAAAAGGGAGTTTTCAAATGACGCAAGACACTGCTTATGAAACGAATATATATTCTGGACAGGCCACACCTCAGGCAAAAAAATATGGCAATGAAAAATTCTCTCGTGCCAGCCTGAAATATGCCGCAGGATTGTGGTTTTCAGTCGCCATCATAGGCCAGCTATTATTCGTCTATTACATCCTGGGTTTTTACGTTCTGTCAGCGATGAAAGGCGATCTTGCTGCATGGAGCAAAGTACTCCCACACGGCTATATCAAGGGCGACAGTGCAGGCAATTTCGCCATCATCACGCACATCTTTCTGGCGGCCAGTATTACCCTGGCCGGCATACTCCAGATGATTCCGCAAATCCGCGCACGGGCACCAAAATTCCATCGCTGGAACGGGCGCATTTATCTGTCCAGCCTGGTCATTGCCGCCACGACTGGTTTGTACATGGTCTGGTTACGCGATGGTGTTGGTGACTTTACCCAGCATCTGGGTGTCAGCCTTAATGCAGTATTAATCCTGGTCTGCTCAGCCATGGTCTTGCACCATGCTCTCGCCCGTCAGTTTGCCCTGCACCACCGCTGGGCACTGCGTCTGTTCCTGCTGGCGAACGGTGTCTGGTTCTTCCGCATAGGTTTGATGTTTTGGATAGCCATTAATCATGGCCCGGCAGGCTTTAATCCCAAGACTTTTGAGGGACCTTTCCTGAGTTTCCTGTCGTTTGCGAATTCACTGATCCCCCTGCTGGTGCTGGAACTGTACCTGCGCACCCAGGACAGCAAGAGCACCCTTGCTCGCTACAGCATGGCAGGCGGATTGCTGGTGCTGAGTGTGGCAAGCGGCATAGGCATTGCCGTCGCTTTCATGGGTATGTGGCGGCCGCATCTTTGACACTTGCCACGGATCGGCCCGGCACATGGACGAGCCTGTCTCAGGCTTTTATCTCAAAACCCAGTGCCCGCAAGGCAATTTCAGCGACCTGCTGATCTTGCAGCGCATTCCCGCCGGATATGCCTATACCACCGATCACTTTGCCATTGTCTATAATGGGGCAACCGCCACCAACAGCAACCAGGCGCGGCCTATGAGCGAGCTGGGCCACGACATCATTGCTGATGATTGCGGTCCAGGTATGTGTAGGCAAACCGAAGGATGCTGCTGTCCAGGCCTTGTCTATGGCCACATCCACCGTCAGTAAAGCTGCGCTGTCAGCGCGTTCAAAGGCTTTCAGATGCCCGGCATTGTCATTGACAGCGATTGTCACTGCGATACCAAGATCACGCGCAGCTGCACTGGCTGCGGCGATCAAGGCTGTTGCGGCACTGGCAGTAATACTGGCGGCGGGAAATGACCGGCTGATTTGTGTTGTTTGCATAGGTTCTTACAAAATAAGTTTTTACAAAATTAGAAAAAAGCCTGGCCCGGCATCTGCATGCCATGAAAACATTACGGCCAGGAATAGTGCCTGATTCTGATCACACGAATCATTCAGATCATTCGTACAAATCAGATCAAGCAGGTCGTTGCGTAACAGGTACCTCCAAGCCTTTTATTACCGCAGGCCTTTGCATAAAATTCGCCAGTACCCGTGCAACATGGGGATAATTGTCGATACCAATCAATTCACCAGCTTCAAAAAAACCGCTCAATATGCGCACCCACGGGAAAATCGCGATATCGGCAATCGTATAGTCATCACCCATGATCCAGGCACGGCCAGTCAGCCTTTTTTCCAGCACTGCCATCAATCTCTTTGTTTCTGTGACGTAGCGTGTCAGCGGTCGTTTATCTTCATATTCCCTTCCTGCAAAGCGATGGAAGAAACCAAGCTGACCAAACATCGGCCCTATACCTGCCATCTGGAACATCAGCCACTGTATGGTTTCATAGCGCGCTGCTGCAGATGTGGGCAAAAGCTGTCCGGTTTTTTCGGCCAGGTACAGCAAGATCGCCCCCGATTCGAACAATGCCAGTGAATTTCCATCCGGACCAGCTGGGTCTATAATGGCCGGGATCTTGTTGTTGGGATTGACCGACAGAAAATGCGGCGACCATACCCCGTCCTGGTCCAGCGTAACGCGATGGGCATCGTAGGCCAGGCCTGTCTCTTCAAGCATGATGGAAACCTTGACGCCATTTGGCGTAGCCAGGGAATAAAGCTGTATCCTGTCCACATGGGCTGGATACCACTTTTTGGTGATATAAAATTCTGAAAGCTTTGTCATGTTTGATCTCCACAAATGAATGTACTTGCAACTTGTCTCAAGGCTTCACATTGTCCATGGATGACAACTGCCGGTGAAGCAGGCAGCGGGAAGTAGTGTTCTAACTAATGGTTAGCAATGGATAAATTGAAATGCATGGAAGTGTTTGTCACCGTGGTCGAAACAGGCAACTTCACGCTGGCCGCTGTCAAACTCGACATAACCTCCGTCATGGTTGGCAAGCAGATTCGCCAATTGGAAGAATTGCTGGGATCGCGCCTGCTAAAGCGCAATACGCGCCACCAAAGCCTGACTGATGCGGGTGCCGTCTACTATCGCCGTGCCAAAACGATACTCAACGACATCAACGAAGCGCAAGACGCAGTCCTTGAACTGGAAACCGGGCTTGGCGGAAAACTGCGTATCAGCGCCCCGGTATCCATGGGTAGCTGCGTCATTGCACCGCTGCTGGCAAGCTATTTTCATCGTTTTCCAACGGTAGAAATCGAACTGGTGCTGAGCAATGCCAAAGTAGATTTGATCGATGAAGGGTTCGACCTGGCCATACGTGTGGGTGTCTTGCCAGATTCTGGCCTGGTCGCACGCCCGCTGCGCCCTTACCGCAACCTGATTTGCGGCTCACCTGCTTATTTGCAGCGCGAAGGCGTGCCCAGAAAATGGTCCGATCTCGACAAGCACCGTTGCCTTGCACATCAGTTATGGCAACCAGTATGGCAACAAGATGACGGGGCAGAATTAAGCTGGCCCACCCGGCATGTGTTTTCTTCAAATGACGGCTATGCCTTGCGCGCCGCCGCCATCAGTGGTGTCGGCCTGATCATGCAACCAGAAGCATTGCTGGAAGAATCCATTCAGAACGGGCAACTGGTTTCCGTCCTGACTGATTTCCTGCCACCGCCGCTTCAGGTACATCTGATCTATCTGCAAGATCCCTACCCCCGACGCAAGCTCACCAGTCTGGTGGATTTTCTTGTTGACGCGCTCAGATAGGTAAAGTCATTTCTGTAGTGCTGACAGGTGAATATGTTCAAGCTGCCAGCCGCTGTCGTGCCGGAACCATATCATCGTAACCAGTGATTTTCCTTCAACTGGTGTTACTCCTGGTTTGGTGATTGCACCGACACGGGTGCCGGTGACTATCGCCGTGTCTCCATTGGTCCTGACCTGAATGTCGGTGAGACGTACATCAATTTGCGCGCCTGATTTGAATAAAGCAGAAAATGCACCAGCATTCAGTTGCAAGAGTTTATCTGATTCAGGAATGAACTCAGTAAACCCTTCAGAACCCAGATAGCTTGTCACTGATGTGAGATTTCGGCTACTGATGCTGGCAAAAAAATCGACGGACGCGGCTTTGACCGCATCCATCTCATTGAGTTTGCCTGCATGTGCCATGTACATGAATATTGACAAGGCCAAAAAAATAACTGCGCCAGGCTTTACTGGCAGCAAACGAATAACACCAGATTTCATGGTGATTGATTTCCTTAAAAAGAGAAAATGCATGGCATGCATGCATTTTCTCAACGCAGATGGTTTGACTTACGCCTTCACGTCAAAACCCAGTGCAGCCAATGCAATTTCTGCCGCCTGCTGGTCTTGCAGTGCATTACCGCCAGATATACCTATACCGCCTATGACTTTGCCATTTTCAATAATCGGGCAACCACCACCAACTGCCACCAGGCGCGGCCTGTGGGCAAGTTGGGCTACCACGTCATTGCTGATGATTGCTGTCCAGGTATGGGTAGGCAGGCCAAACGAGGCTGCCGTCCAGGCTTTGTCGATTGCCACATCTACCGTCAAAAATGCTGCGCTGTCTGCACGTTCAAATGCTTTCAAATGACCGGCATTGTCGGTAACGGCTATCGTGACATCGATGCCGATATCGCGGGCGGCAGCACTGGCTGCGGTGATCAGGGCATGCGCAGCATCGCGGGTGATGCTGGCAGCCGTAAATGATTTATTGATGTTCGTAGTTTGCATAAAAACTTTCTGGTAAATTTTGGTGAGATTAAATTAAAAGCCTTGCAGAACAACCTTGCCTTGCGCCTTGCCGCTTTCTATCAGCGCGTGCGCCTTGCGCAAGTTTGCCGCATTGATCTTGCCAAAATTCGCATTCACAGTTGTGCGCACTTTACCTGCATCCACCAGTGCGGCAACTTCTGCCAGCAACTTGCCTTGCTCATCCATATCGACGGTCTTGAACATTGAGCGGGTGAACATCATTTCCCAGTGCAGGGAGATGGATTTGCCTTTCAACTGCATCAAGTCCAGCGCTACCATGTCGTCAATCACGGCCAGCTTGCCTTGTGGCTTCAGGCTGGCAATGATTTCTGCATAGTGCTGCGCTGTCTGCGTCAGGCCAGCGACGATATCGACTTCATTGATGCCTATGGCTTTCAATTCAGCGCTCAGGGGTTTAGAGTGATCAATCACTGCATGTGCGCCCAGATCCAGGCACCACTGACGTGTCTCGGCACGTGAAGCTGTGGCAATCACACGCAATTGCGTCAGCTGGCGTGCCAGTTGTATGAGGATGGAACCAACACCACCGGCACCACCTATCACTAGCAAGGTCTGGCCGGCGCCACCGTTCTTGGCGACACCCAGGCGTTCAAAAAGCAATTCGTAGGCAGTAATCGTCGTCAGTGGCAAGGCGGCAGCCTGTGCATCATCCAGCGTAGAGGGTGCCTTGGCGACGATGCGCTCATCCACCGCATGCAATTCACTGTTTGCGCCGGCGCGGTCTATCGCGCCAGCATAATAAACGCGGTCGCCCGCTTTGAAGTTACTGACTGCAGCACCAACTTCTTCAACGATGCCAACCGCATCCCAGCCCAGCACATTCAACTGGCCTTCAGCAGGTGCACGACCCAGCCTGACCTTGGTATCGACAGGGTTGACGGAGATGGCATTTACGCGCACCAGCAGGTCACGCGCTTCCAGCGCCGGTTTTGGCAATTCCACATCTTCCAGAGATGCAGTGTTATCGATAGGTAAAGAATGGCGGTAGGCAATGGCTTTCATGTTGAGTCCTTGAGTATGTTGAATATGTTAGGTATCGGTATGGTGTCCAGAAACATTTCCAGATCAGTGCAGGCATTGTAGAATCTGAAGCATGAATTGATAAGACCGATAAATAACTATCACTTTCAAATGAAAATTGAAAATCTCAGCGACCTGCATGTACTCGTGCAAACCGCACGCTGCGGCTCACTCTCAGGCGCGGCCAGCGTGCTGGGCATGACACCCGCAGCCGCCAGTGCCACCCTCAAGCGACTGGAAACCCAGCTAGGCACCCGACTGTTCGAACGATCGACCCGCGCCCTGCGTATCACCGCCCAAGGGCAAATCCTGCTCGACTATGCGCAAAGGGCATTTGATTTGCTCGATGAAGGCGAATCCCAGGTATCAGAAGCCCGCACCGCACTGGTCGGCACGATACGCGTCGCCGCCCCGTCCGACCTGACCCGCACCACCCTGCTACCCTGGCTGGATGAATTTTTGGCCCTGCATCCCGGTGTGCAACTGGCGCTGAATGTCGGTGACAGACCACTCGACGTAGTGCGCGATGAGGTGGATGTGGCAATAAGGTATGGCACCCTGACAGACTCACGCCTGGTCGCCAGGGTACTGGCACAAAGCCGCCCGATACTTTGCGCCGCCCCCAGCTACCTGGCCCGCCACCCTGCCCCGCAAACACCGCAAGACCTGGCCCACCACAATTGCCTGCTATTCGAACGCAGCAGCCGCCTGCACAAGACCTGGCGCTTTGGACAAAACGGCAAATGGAAAGAGGTCAGAGTAAAAGGCGACCGCAGTGCCGACGACGCCTCACTGGCCCGCATGTGGGCGATAGCAGGCGCAGGCATCATTTTTAAATCATTGATCGATGTCAGGCAGGAGCTGGAAAATGGCAGTTTGGTAGCGCTGCTGACGGACTGGGAGACTGAGGCTTATCCGCTGCATGCACTGCTGCCCAGTGGGCGTTTCATACCTAACCGGGTAAGGGCGCTGGTGGAGTTTTTGGCGGGGAAGTTTGCGGCGTTGTGAAACAAGCTGTTGTGACAAACCCATTTAACCGCCGCTATCCCCAACTTAAAGCGCAACCCAGACAAACTCCTCGCCTTCGCAGACAAAGGCAGCCTGCACACCATCCGCACCGCTTCCCGCTCGTTTGAATACGCCTATATCCTCAACATCATCGTCACTGACTTTAGCGGCGAGGAAGATGCCCTCATGGACCCCCTGCTCGACTGGGTAACGGCCCACCAGGCAGACCTGCTCAGCAACGACGACAAAGCCAAATCCATGCGCTTTGAAGTCGATTTCAACAACAACAGCGTCGACATCAGCATTGACCTCGACATCACAGAGCGCGTCATCGTCCAGCAAACAGGCAAGCAGCTCACTATACAGAGCGCCGCTTGATAGGTTTCAGTCAAACAGATAAAGAGACAACTCTGGAATAATCCTGAGTTTCATTCGAAGCTAAAACTTATAGCGCAAGATCGTGCACGCGTCCATCATCCTCCACAATTCTTGCCATGGATATTTCTGTCAAAATAAATTCAGTTTGATCTGGATTCTGGCGAACTAAACCCTTTAACTGTGCCTTATTCACATAGGAATAACAGTTGCCACACAATGAACCTAAACTACCTTCTAGAACTGTCACAAAGTTATCATCAATAATTTTGAAGACTTTCCCTCCGATTTGGCGAAAGTGTTCGTCCATATGTTCATCACGACTAAACAGCAATATTTCTTCAACATCCTTCCCGCCTTCAATTAAAAAAGGTTTCAGATCCCGCCAACCAAATCCAACAAAAGTACCTTCCAGCAAAACTTCTTTTTCTGGTCTGACAATTTCCGAAGATTTTTTTTCATCGCCTATTATCAAATTAAACACCTATAAGGGCTAGCCGCAACGATCGAATTCATCTTTTTAGGTAAAAATCACAAATGGCCTAAAGGCTCAAAAACAATACCGTCTTTGCGGTTTCCAATGGTCACGGTCAATCTATCAACAAACATTTTTTCAGATGCGCTTGTAAGTTTCCGCACCGAAGCTAAACGTTCCAAGTTGATAACTGTAGGCATAACAACTACTACGTGAAGTTTAGGCATTGGGTCGTATGCAGGATCACCAGGAAATGCGTCACGGTATTTATTTATTAACTCGCGCCAGCGGAATGGGAATAACAATGGTGTGAAATTCAACACTTCAACAATGTATATCTCACCGCCTTTACCAATACTGAAATCACCTAAACCATCTTTGTTTGAGGCGATCCACATTTGTACCCCAAATCCATTTTTCCCATAATATTCTGCCACCGAGTTAATAACATCCGAAAAATTTTCTCCACGTGTTTCCGTTTTAAGCTCAAAAATGTGCGACTCAATAATCAAATCTCTCTCATCAGAATTGATATCAATGTCCCCCAATTTAGAGATCGCCTTTTCAATGATGATTTTTATATCACTTGAAAGGCCCTTGATCTGCTCAAACTCTGCTTTTTTGACATTTCGATTATGAGCAACCTTATTCCTTAACTCATATAGCAATTTCCATTTTGTTTCGAGACTGCTATCTTTTTTATCAACCAACTCGGAAAAATATTTTTCCCAATTCGATTTGGGAACATACTTTGAAATTTGCTCTTGATCTGCTTTGGAAAAGTCCGTCTTAGAAAGTATTCTAGTTAATTCATCTATTCCTATATCGCGTTTTTTTTCAAATAACACTTCGTTCAAATGAATAAAATCCAATTTATACAAGTCGTTTAGGTATGTGTCCTCATCACCAAAATTTTTTATTTTTTTTTGCAATGCATCATTGAAGGCATCCTTAGACCAATTCATACCAACCGTAATCAACATAAACTTTGCAATGAGGCGTCGCATTAAATTTTCTGTCTCATTAATAATTGGATATGATTTTTCGGCATAAATACGGCCAACATCATCCCATAAGACATTGATTGAAGTTGAGCCAGGTGAAATCCTTTGAACTATGGCTTTAATTTTTTCGGAAAGCTCAAAGAATTCATCGATTAAATTCTGATCTTCACACTCCATAGAAAATAAGAAATAACGCTCCGCTTGTGACTTCACTTTGGCAGTATCGACATGAAATTTTACCGAGACAATATCTTTTGACTTGGGTGATCTTCTAAATGCAAGGTTTTGTCCTGTTATCGAGATCAATGAGTCAATTTTGAGAAAATCAACAAAACCTTTTTTTGTGCTGCAAAAGGATTCATTATCTGGAATGAGGATTAGAAATTCAGCACGCAAAAAACCTCCTTTAAAAATCTTTTAAATCAAAAAATTTGCTAAGCTAATGGCTGCCCATTTTCATCCAAACGTGATGCGATTTTCTTCATGAAAGCATTGATGATTTCAAACAGAACAGAAGCCTCATGTTCGGTGTATATCTTTTCAACATGCATAGTTGTATTTCTCCATGCATCTTTAACTGCTGCAACCATTGCATAGATTTCATTAAAATATTCTTTCTCAGACCAGTTGTTCCCTCTTCGAGCAATTTCAGTCTTAATAGCTTGGAGTATATTTCCCCAATTCTTGTTATTGCCAGTCAACGGGGCCTGAATGCTTAGACATAAATAAATTGATCTAAGTGCGGTTTCCATAATTCGCATTAAATGGAATACTGTCGCTGTAGATCGACCCAGTGCCAAGCATTTGCCAGCTTCATCTATTTCATATTTGATATTTGGAAAGCTAGTCTGCACAGAATGCCCAAACAAAGGATTTCTTGGGCTAAACAATTCAATTTTGTTGTGATGCAAAATAAGACCCACTTTTATCGAAGACTCATACTTAAGACAGTTTTGAACAGCACGTGCGCTTCCATGTGCCATTGCTAGCTGAGCAAAAGAAAATTCAAAACTATTATTATTAATTTTTCCGGCAGTTAATGCCTTACAAAAATCTTGTGCGGCAAGCTGCGTTGCTTGAAGACCTACAGCCTCACAAATGCCAATAAATTCATTCACACTCACAACAAAATCCGCATGGGTTTTTTCATCAATTATCACAACACTTTTATTGGATATTTGCATTTCTGCCACTTGGGAGAACGTAGAGATTTGATTCATTGTCGCAAAAAATTTCCCTAAAGGTATCTCAATCATTATCAAATCTCCAAGGCAACAAAATTATCTATAGAATAATTATTTGTATTAGTCCATGCAGGCACGGATAGCACCGCATAACGACTTGCGAGATTTGCCAAATCGCCAAGCTCAACACAATTAACTAATTTATATTTAAATTTATCAATAATTATCTACATTAATGGTTAATTGTTGTTAATTGATTACCGCCACGAAACTTAAGTAGTTATAACGATACACATTGCCATTTCCCCCAAATCTGCGCTATACCTGCGCCAGGTGCTCAACACACCTGTCCACTAGCGGCCAACCGCCCGCGCCCGTAAGTTGTGGTTTTTTACGGCCATAGGTTTCCTATGGCAGTGTAGCGCGTAACCATACAAGACCCGCAAGAGGAAATTTACGGGCCGTCTAGTGGCAATGTTCAAATACCCTGCCACCCTCTGAACAGGGGTGAATTTGAGCGAAAAACCACCAAGAGGCCATCAAGGCTGCTCACCCTATTGCCCCCGCAGTGTCTTCACCACGCCCGTCCTTTGCCTTTACACGCCTGCAATATCTGCAAAAACCCTGAAACGCCTGCGCGGCCTGCAAGTTGAGGCCTTAAAGCTCATCGCCTTTGACGCCCAGTTCGACGAACTGGACAGCATCTGCAAGGCCCTCAAAACCCTCGACACCTTAAACGGCAACCTCGCCATCACGACAGCGCCCTGGCCATGCTGCAGCAACTGCTTGATGCTGCCGATGAACACCCCTCCTCCTCTCTGGTAATTTAAGTTGACATTACAAGTACAATATACTTCCTTGCAACAATATCAATCTGATGCACAATATCATGCAAGTCTGACCATGGCAGACACGCAGTGAAGCTGTCCTTATCTACTTAATAGGACTAACGCAAAATTGTCCCAGCAAGGCGTAGCGACGAAGACAGTACTTTAGTACGGCTAGGAGCTACAACGCAGCTGGGGCGGTTTTGCGTAAGTCCTACTTAAGATATATCCAAGAAAGGCAATACCCATGTCAAACGAAGAAAAAGTCAAAGGCCCTGCTTCTTATTTTCCATCCATAGAAAAGAAGTATGGCAAGCCGATCCAACACTGGCTGGACCTGGTTCAGCAGAACAAGGGATTAAAGCACATGGAGATAGTCAACAGGCTCAAGGCTGAGCACGAAATGGGGCACGGGCACGCCAATGCTATCGTTGCTTACGCTTTAAGCGACAGGAAGAAGTAATACTATCAACACGCCCGGTTAGCTTTTGTTTGTCACTTGGGTAGTGCGACACCGTTGGCATCAAACACATGACACCTATACCCCGGCAGCTGTATGCAAAGATCAGCCCCTGCATACAGGTCTGAAGTATCCGCTGGCAGCTTGATAGCGAACAGATTCTCTTCACCCGCCAGTGTCGCATAGACAATCGCAGCATCCCCCAGATGTTCAACAAAGCTGATGCAGACTTCGAGCTGGTTGCTATGCTCTGTGGTTTGTGATGCCAGCAGGATGTGTTCTGCCCTAATGCCGAGGCTGACTTCGTCACCTGGCTGCAAATTACTGGCATCAAGCTGGATGTTGATATGGGTACCTGCTGCCAGTTGCAGTTCTGCCTCATTACCCAGATTGCGCAATACCTTGGCTTTGACGATGTTCATCTTCGGTGAACCGAGGAAGCCTGCGACGAAGAGATTCGCGGGTTTGTCATAGAGCTCCAGCGGTACGCCTATTTGTTCTATCTTGCCACCGTTGAATACGGCGATGCGCTGGCCCAGGGTCATGGCTTCTACCTGGTCGTGCGTGACGTAGATCATGGTGGCGGCAAGTTCTCTGTGCAGCTTGCTGAGTTCTATGCGCATTTGTACGCGCAGGCTGGCATCTAGATTCGATAGCGGCTCATCAAACAGGAACAAACCAGGCTTGCGTACGATGGCGCGGCCTATGGCGACGCGCTGGCGCTGGCCGCCGGACAGGTCACGCGGCTTGCGTTGCAGCAGGTGGGTCATTTGCAGGATGCTGGCGGCATGTTGTACGGCTGTATCTATCTCGGCCTTGCTCATGCTGGTGAGGCTCAGGCTGAAGGCCATGTTTTCATACACGGTCATATGCGGGTACAGGGCATATGACTGGAACACCATGGCCAGGCCGCGTTTGGCGGGTGGGATATCGTTGGCCAGTTGATTGTCTATATGCAGCTCACCGGCACTGATATCTTCCAGACCGGCAATCATGCGCAAGAGCGTGGATTTGCCGCAGCCTGAGGGGCCGACAAAGACCATGAATTCACCATTGCGCACATGCAGGTCTATGCCTTGCAAAACCTGGTTGCTGCCATAGGATTTGCTGATCTGCTGCAGTCTGACTTCGGCCATCCCTTAATCCCTTAAGCAGCGGCGCTGGAAAAACCGGCAACCGGCATCTGGCCACTGGCGACCACTTCTGCGGCAAACCAGGCGCGAGCTGCATCTATGGCTGGTGGGGCAAACCCGTAGGTGATGAGTGCGGGTGCCTGAATGTCGAGCATTTGAAACGGGTTCCATAAGACCAGGTGCAGGTCTGGCTTCCATGTGTCGCGTACCTGTTTGCTGTAGCGTATGCGCACGGTCGATGCCAGCACGACAAAGCGGCCATCATCTGGCAAAGCGCTCCAGTCAAAGCTGTCGGCATTGTCAAAGGTGACGGTATCTACGTCATACAAACTGGCCAGCATGGCGCTGACTTTTGCTGCGGGTATGCCTGCCTCTGAAACGCCGTCGCTGACTACATCGGCGCTGATGACAAGGCGCAGCTTGCTGCCCTTCGCAGGCGGTTGTGCATTACCTTGAGTAGTCAGGCCGCGCTTCCAGGCGTTGGACATGAGGATGCGGTCTGCCATGTCGGTCTGGTAGGCAGTGTCTATGCAGGGGTAGGGGTAGGTCTTGGTCAGGTCTGCCATGCGCTGCAGTTTTTGCTGCACTTCTGCGAGAGAAATCTGGCCAGACAAAATCACTTCGGTCAGGGCATTCAGGGTTTCCAGTTGGGTTTCCGTCGTACCCAGTGCCATGACCATGTCGGCACCGGCCAGCAAGGCACGTACTGCGGCATTGCCTACGCCATAGCGCCCTGCTATTGCATGCATGTCCATGCCGTCGGTGATGACGACGCCCTGGTAATTCCATTGATCGCGCAGCAGGCCAGTCAATATCGGTTTGGACATGGTGGCAGGGTTTTCTGCATCCAGTGCAGGATAGACGATATGTGCCGTCATCATCGCGGGTGCATTGCGGCTGACAGCAATCTGGAAAGGTGCCAGTTCCAGCGCCTGCAATTCTTCCAGACTCTTGTTGACGGTAGGCAGGTCGCGGTGGGAATCAACATTGGTGTCGCCATGACCGGGGAAATGCTTGACGCAGCAGGCCACGCCTTCAGCCAGGCTGCCATCCATCCAGGCCAGGGCCAATTCACTGGCGCGTTTTGGGTCAGAGCCAAAGGAACGTTCAGAAATGACAGGGTTATCGACGTTATTATTCAAATCGAGCACAGGCGCAAAGTTCCAGTTAAAGCCCAGGGCCTTGACGCCGCGGGCAACAGCAGCGCCCACCTGGCGGCATAAGTCAGGATCATCGCTGGCCCCCAGCGACATTGCCGCCGGGGGCTGCGGTACCCAGGTGGAGCGCACGACTGCGCCCCCTTCCTGATCGATGCCGATCAGCGCCCCCTCCCCCAAGATAAGGCGCAGATCAGCCGTCAGTTTTTTCAGCTGGATTTCGTCAACCATGTTTTGCCTGAACAGGCAAATGCCACGGATATGATTGTCTTTTAAAAATTGTGCAGATGTCTCATCAAGGCTGGTGATGGGCATGCGTATCATCACCAGTTGCCCGGCCAGGCGGCGTGCTTCTTCGCGTGTCAGGGTATGTTGATGATTATTTTCTTGCTTATTGTTTTGTTTATTGTCTTGCGTCATTTCACTGCTCCATCCATGCCGCGCATAAAAAAGCGCTGGGTAAATAAAAAGGCGACCAATATAGGCGCAACTGTCAAAATGGTTCCTGCCGCAATCACGCGGGTGCTGCTGCCGTAAGTGCCGCGCAAATACAGCACACCGGCAGACAAGGGAAAATCTTCTGGCTTGCTGATGACTATCGATGGCCAGATGTATTCGTTCCATGCCTCTACCGCAGTCAGGATGCCCACCGTTGCCAGCCATGGCGTAATCAATGGCAGGACGATACGATAAAAAATAACCCATTCACTGGCACCATCGACACGGGCGGCATCAAGCAAGTCTTGCGGCACCTCATCAAAAGCCTGCTTCAGCAAGAGTATCGAGACTGCTGTCACAATATTTGGCAGCACTACGGCGGTATAAGTATTGACCAGAGATATTTTGGTCATGGTAATGAAATTGACCAGAAAATTGACTTCAGACGGCAAGATCATGGTCGCCAGTATCACCCCCATGATGAGCTTGCTGCCGCTGAACTGCATGCGCGACAAAGGGTAAGCGGCGAATGAACACACGACCAGCTTGCCCAGCACGGTCGCCAAAGTGATCAGCAATGAATTCTTGTAGAAAGCGATGATGGGGATGACGCGGAAAGCCTCGATAAAATTATCCAGCGAAATGCCACGCGGCCAGAAGGTGGGTGGAAATTCAAACAGATTGCCCTCGGTAGACATCGCCACCACCAGCGTCCACCAGAATGGGAAAATACAGATGATGGCAATCAAGCTTAGCAAGCCATATTGCGAGACCGTGCGCAGGATTTTTTTGATGTGCATGCTCATTCTCTGTGCTCTGGTTTAAGCCAGCGCAGGCAGACGAAAGCGATCGCCATGCAGCAGAGGGATACAACAAAACTCGCAGCCAGACCACGCGGTAGCTTCAGGTGTTTCAAGCCCTGGTCATAGGCATAATACAGGGCCGTGAAGGTTGAATTCATGGGGCCACCTTGCGTCAGCACATCGACCTCCTGATAAGCCTTCAAAGCGGCCAGTACAGACATGATGCTACATACCAGTATCGTCGGCTTCAGCATGGGCACGGTGATGCGCCAAAAGCGTTGCCAGCGATTGGCACCGTCCAGTATTGCGGCTTCCTGCATCTCGGCGGGCAGTGACTGCAAGGCAGCCAAGTACATCACCATATACCAGCCCAGGCCGCGCCAGAAAGAGACGAACATCACGGCAAACAAAGCGAGTGCATCGTCCGATAACCAGCCCAGTGGCGCAGCAATCAGATGCAATTGCAACAGCACATAATTGAGTGTGCCCTGCTCATGAAACATGAAGCCCCACATGATGCCGACCACAGAAACCGTCGTCACTACAGGCACATAGTAAGCAGCGCGAAACCAGCGTATGCCAGGCAATTGATTATTCACCAGCACAGCCAGCGTTATCGCCCCCAATTGCGTGAAGGGTACGACCAGCAAAAACAGCAAAGAATTTTTAAGTCCTGTCAAAAACATGTCGTTCGCAAACAGGGCGCGATAATTGGCAAAACCTACCCAGTGTACTTCGCGTATCAGGCTGAAATCAGTAAAGCTCAGGTAAGAGCCATACATCACGGGCCAAAAAGAAAACATCAGTAGCAATAGCAAGGCTGGTGCAAGGAAGGCATAGGCCAGCAGGTTGTGCCGCTTGCTTGTTGCGGATACAGGCGCGGACGCAGGTACATAGATATGCGGCTTGCTCATGGCAACTTTGGCCCTTGCAATTTGCGGTTCCAGATACCTACTGCTTCATCCAGCGCTTCCTGTATATCGCGGCGACCGGTAACACCTGCCTCCACCGCCTTAACCAGGAAGCGGCGCAACTCATCATAATCATCTATGCCGCTGACATACAGGCTGCGGGCAGAATTCATGGAGTTTGCCGCCACTGCCAAAGCCTGCTCTGATGCGCCAGCATTGGGTAATATCTTCTTGAAGTAGGAATTTGCCAGCGCCTGTTTGGTCGTCGGCATGACACCGGCCATGCTGGCAAAAGCCAGTTGATTGGCGTCACTGGTCAGGTACCGGGCGAAGGCGGCAACTTCAGGTATATCTTTTTTCTTTACGCCTTTGGGTATAGCGAAATGAAACATCCAGCCACCGTCATTGATGCCGGTTGGGCCCGGCGGTACAGGAAAGATACCGGTCTGCGCATAGATTTCTGGAGCATCAGTTTGTATGCGTTTGATGGCAGTCGGTGCGCTGACCATGACACCTAGGCGACCACCGAGATAGGCATCTACCACTGCAGGGAAATTGTCTTCTGCAAATAATTTATCTTTTAAAAAACCGCCCGCCTTGTAAGTCGCAGCCAATTTTTTGACCAGGCTCACATGGGCTGGAGAATTGAAGACTGCCTTGCCATCACGCATCAAATCCAGCCCCTGCTGCATGAAAAAACCATCGATCTTGCCGAGTGCTGGTGCGTAGCCAGGTTTGCCGGTTTTGAGGGAGATCATGACTGCTTGGGTCAGCAATTCATCCATGCTGCGTGGTGCCTGGAAGATGCCTGCCGCTGCCAGTATCTTGCGGTTATAGGCAATCACATTGACATTGCTGTAATGCGGGAAGCCATAGACCTTGCCATTGAAACGCAAGTCAGCGAGCGCGGCATCGGTGTAGTCATTGGTGGTGCCTGGCACTGCCAGCAAGGCATCAACAGGTTCAAGCAAGCCATCACGCGCCATTTCTTCTGCCCATGGCACGCTCAAATTTACGAGTGCCGGTGGCGTACCGGCGGCAATCGCGGTAATCAGTTTTAATTGCAGAATGTCCCAGGGAAAGTCCACCCATTCGAGCTTGATGCCGGGGTGTTGGGCTTCATAATTTTTGACGAGTTCCTGGAAATAGGGAATGAACTTTGGCTTCAGGCTCATAGTCCAGAATTCTATTTTCTGGACGGCAAAGGCATTGCCGTGCAAGCCAAAACTCAATAGCAGTACGCTCAAGAGCACGCGTAACTTCGTTACCAAAATCACTCTTTGACACATACTCCCCAATATTTTTAAGCAATCTCGCATTTTAATCATACCAATCTTGCTATTAATAAAAATACTGGGGGCAGTATCTATTTTCTAAGTTTTTAAAAAATAGCCTGCTGCTTTAGCGATGTTAATTTGTCTTGGTGACTTTGCTCAAGTGCCTTGGCTTGTCCGGGTCGAGGCCACGGGCAATCGACAGGTTGGCTGCCATCATGTAAAAGGCTTGTATTGCAACCACAGGATCAAGATCAGGTGTTGCTGCCACTGGCAAAGTCAGGTTACGTTCCTTGACATCTTCTGGTGCTGCCAGCAATACATTCGCGCCACGGCCACGCATTTCTTCTGCCAGAGCAATCAGGCCAGCTTGTGCAGGACCACGGGTTGCGAAAATCAGCAATGGATAACCGTCGTGGATCAGGGCCATGGGGCCGTGCTTGATTTCTGCACCGCTGAAAGCTTCTGCCTGGATGACAGATGTCTCTTTGAATTTAAGTGCGGACTCCAGCGCAACCGGGAAACTGATGCCACGGCCCACCACCATGATGCGTGATGCGGGCTGCAAAACTTCTATTGCTGGTGACCAGTCAAGCTTGGTGGCAGCGTGCAGGGATTCTGGCAATTGCTCTATCGCCGCCAAAAATTCTGCATCGTTTTGCCAATGGCCTGCCAGACGTGCGCCTGCAACCAGAGAAGTTATAAAGCTTTTGGTCGCAGCGACACTCAGCTCCGGGCCGGCATGCAATGGCATGGTCCATTCTGCACTTTGTGCCAGCGGCGATGCTGCGTCGTTGACGAGGGCCACAGTAGTTGCGCCACCTTCGCGGAAATAACGGATAGGCTCGACCACATCAGGGCTTTGGCCAGACTGTGAAATCGCAATCGCCAGTGCATCTTTTGCAGCCAGTGGTGCCTTGTTCAAGGTCACCAGAGACATAGGCAGCGAGGCGACGATGCGCCCTACCCTGGCCATGATCAGATAGGCTGCATAATTGGCAGCATGATCTGAGCTGCCACGGGCAACGGTAACAACGGATGTGGGTGGTTTGGCGCGCAAGTATGCGCCAAGTTCGGCATAACGCTCACCTTCATGTTTGAGTTGTTCGGCTACAAAATCAGCGGAAGAGCTGGCTTCCTTAAGCATCTGCGAGGTCAATCTTTTCTCCTTCTACATAAACAGCGATGAGGTTGAGCTGGCGGTCCAGCACAACCAGGTCTGCGTAACTGCCAGCCTGCAGGCGGCCACGCTCATTCAGTCCCAGATAATCGGCTGCGTAAGTAGAAACACGCTTCGATGCATCTTCCAGGTCCAGGCCTATGCTGACCAGATTGCGCAAGGCCTGATCCATGGTCAGTGTGCTGCCAGCCAGCGTGCCGTCTTCAAGGCGCACACCGCCCAGGCATTTATGCACGACCTGGCGGCCCAGCATATATTGCCCATCCGGCATACCGGAAGCGGCAGTGGAATCAGTGACGCAATACAGATGCGGAATCGCACGCATGGCGGCTTTAATCGCGCCAGGGTGGACATGCAACAAGTCGGGAATAATTTCAGAAAACTGCGCATGCGCCAAAGCTGCACCGACCATACCGGGCGCGCGATGATCGAGGCGCGACATGGCGTTGTATAAGTGGGTAAAGCCAGTGGCACCGTTTTCCAGCGCTGCCTTACCTTCTTCATAAGTACCGAGGGTATGGCCTATTTGTACCTGCATGCCTATGGCTGTCAGTTCGCGTACCAGCTGCAAATGGCCATCCATTTCTGGTGCCACGGTGATCAGGCGTATTGGTGCTATTGCATCAAGGTGACGTACCTGTTCCAGCGAACCGGTGTGAGCAAAGTCTGGTTGCGCACCAAGCTTGCCGGGGTTGATATACGGCCCTTCGAGATGCACGCCGAGTATGCGGGCAGCGCCACTGCTGCGTTTATCTACCAGCGGCCTGATCGCCTTCAAGGCCAGTTCCAGATCAGACAGCGGCGCTGTCATGGTGGTGGCCAGCATGCTGGTGGTGCCATGTTTGGCATGTTTGCGGGCGATGATTTCGACGGCGTCACCAGCCTCCATGGTGTCTTTGCCACCGGCTCCGTGTACATGCAAATCGACAAAGCCGGGCAAGATGTAATGCAGGGATTCTGCTTTAGCAGCGCTCTCTACATCAGCATCGGCAGCATCGGCAGTAATGGTCTGCACTCTTTCATCGAACACCAGAGAGCCGCGCACCCAGCCTTGGGGTGTCAGTATTTGTCCCTGCACTTGTTGTTGCAAGCTCATCTGAACAGCTCCGCCACAAAGTCATAGTAATCGCTACGGCAATAAGAATGCGACAGTTCTATCGCTGCACCGTTAGGGAGATAGGCAACACGGGTGATGAATAACATCGCAGCGCCCTGCTTGATATCTGCCAGGCGCGCCTGTTCGGCAGTCGCATTCACGGCACGTATATGCTGCAAGGCGCGTGTCGGTGACAGGTTATGTGATTCGAGGTAACCGTACAGGCTGTCACTGACCAGTTTTGGATTTGGCATGTAGATAGCCGGAATGGTCGAGCTTTCTATCGCCATCACGACATTGTCAGCGGTACGCAGACGCTTCAAACGCGATACCACGGTATTGGGTGACAAACCCAGTGACAAAATCTCTTCTGGTGAAGCGATACCAGTTTCACGAGACAACCAGCGTGAACCCGGAACAAAACCACGGTTGCGCAATTCTTCACTGAAATTGGTCAGGCGCGACAGCGGTTGTTCTATCTTTGGCGTGATGTAAGTACCAGAGCCATGTTTGCGGGTCAGCATGCCACGCTCGCACAACATGTCTATGGCCTTGCGTGCGGTGACGCGTGAGATTTCCAGAGTGTCAGACAGCATGCGCTCTGAAGGCAAGGCTTCGTCCGGCTGCCACAATCCGCTATGTATGCCGTTCGCAAGCTTGTTCGCCAGTTGCAGATACAAGGGGGTAGAACTTTCTGCGTCAGGTTTAAAGTCTATCAATTGTGCCAGCATGTCTTTCTCTCTTTTTTATGTATTTTTATGTATTTTTTATGTATTTATCAGGCTTGCAAATGCTGTTGTATCAGGATGAGAGCCCCAACTGCTGAATCAGCCTTGGGCATTTGTATTCTCTCTTTTAAATCTGTTGGCAAATAGCTGGCTACCGGCGCTGCCAGACCGCCACACAGGGCAATCGGCAATGCAGATTCCGGGTCCAGGGCCTGTGCCATGATGGCGACTTCTTTACCTGCTTCGAGCATGATCGCGCGGGCGACCTCTACCTCGGGCGCAAAGCGTATCACCAGGGGTGCCAGTTCGGCATAACGGGTTTGATTGGCTTGTGCGAGCCAGGCGAAGACGGCATCTTTGTCGCCGCCGCATTGTGTCAGCACAGCGCTGGCAAATGGATTGCTGGCAGCACGGCCATCAAGCACGCGCTGCAAATGATTGACGGCGCGCATGCCTAGCCAGGCACCACTGGCCTCATCACTGACCGGAAAACCCCAGCCACCGACTTCTCGACGCTGACCATCAGGTAACAAAACTTCACCAACGCTGCCAGTTCCCAGGGCAATGATGGAACCGGGCTTACCCTCAAGGGCGCCCAGCAAAGTGGTATAGGCATCGGTTTCTGCACAGACTGCGCCAAAGCCAGGATTGAGCGCAACAAACTCTCTGGCCCAATGAATATTATGGACACCAGCCAAGCCGCAGCCGACTGCGATGTCGACCAGTGCCGGTACATCCAGATTCGCTGCTGCAAACGCTTGCTGGGTCGCCAGCAGGATGGATTGCCAGGCTTTATCCCGGCCATGTGCGAGACCAGAAGGACCAGCACTGCCACGGCCAAGTTCTTTGCCACTGGCATCGGCCAACACCACTCGCGTGCCAGTACCACCACCATCAGCACCAATAAAATAAGAACAAGCAGGTTTTGCTGAGGACCGCTCTGCAGTACCTGATGAATCAGCCGTAGAAAGATGTTCTGCCTGTTTGTTCATTGATAATTAAATGGTGATAAGAATGGTGATAAAAACGACGATAAAAACGATGACAAGAACGATAATAAAAATGGTGCAATAAGTTATCCGGCCAAATCAGAATCTGTACTTCTGCTACTATTTTAAGCCTCACTGTAAGTTTTTTTACTAGTGGATGTCAATAGGTATTTAAGTGGTATCGTTAAATTTAATTTCGCCTACTTTATTCCCGCAACACTATTGCTATCCAGCACAATGAAACAGGCCTGTTAATGACCACTTTCAACGCAAGCACCATAACAACTTGTATTAGCGCTTGCAGTGACTATTCAATGAACTTTCTTACTTCAGGTACTGTTCATTTCCGACCATACCGATCTTGGTCACACCAAGACGCTGTGCCGCTGCCATGACCGCAGCCACAGACTTGTAAGGCACAACCGCAACCGGACGTAGATGGATTTCTGGTTGGTCAACTGCTGGCATCGCTGCCGACTCAGCCAGTTTGGCTTCCAGTTGTGTATGATCAACTACCGTACCATTCCAGGACACCGTACCATCAAAATCGACATCAATACTCACTACCACAGGTGGTGTGTGTGGCGGCGGTGGGTTACCTGTCGGCAAATTCAGATTCACTGCGTGATTCTGAATAGGAATAGTAATAATCAACATGATGATCAATACCAGCATGACGTCAATCAGCGGCGTCATGTTCATTTCTATCATCACTTCCGGATCGGCTGACGCTCCACCGGAACCTATTTGCATACCCATAAGTACTCCTCTTTATAGGGGCTTTACCATAGGGTGCGCCATGCGCACCGTTCCAGCATTGCCCATGGTGCGCACGGCGCACCCTACTGTCTTAGTTCCGTGGTGGCGGTTCAATCACGAAGCCGACCTTGGCGATACCGGCACGCTGTGCCGTCAGGATACTTTTGCCAATAAACTCATAGCGGGTATTCTGATCTCCACGGATATGCAACTCCGGTTGCGGGATCTTGACTGCTTCTACCTTGAGCTTTTCAAACAGGGCATCCGTGCCAGCCAGCGGCCTCATGCTGCCGTTCCAGTACAGATCACCATCCTTGTTCACCGACAGGGTGATGTTTTCCGGTTTGGTTTTGTAAATCACGTTGGTTTCTGCCGGCAGCTTGAGCTTGACCGTATCTGTAATCACCGGGGTGGTGATCAGGAAGATGATCAGCAAAACCAGCATGACGTCGACCAGCGGGGTGGTGTTGATGGTGCTGTTGACTTCGTCTTCACCATCTCCATCATTGCCAATTGCCATTGCCATAATGTGTTCTCTTTCGATGTTACGCTTTAAGCCTTAAGACCTCTCAACACAGAAGGCAGGTTCACAGAAGTTAGGTAGGGTGCGCTATGCGCACCATCAGACAACAAACGGTGCGCACGGCGCACCCTACAGCAATCTCTACACGACAAATACAAGTGACAAATTTCTTTTATCCACTTGCATTCATTCTGATTTTCTGTGCTCCTCTGCCTCTGCATCTATCCGATTAAGTGTCTTCAGTTTTTTTAAACCATAAAAAGTAGCCGTGTGAAATGCTGAGGAAGCGTAGCGAGCGGCGCTAGTTTGGACTAAGAAGCGCAACCGTACTTTAGTACGGTGAGCATCGCAGGTTCAAAATCGCGTCGCGCAGTAGCTTCATCAGTATTTCACTTCTTGCCCATGGTGCCAGACAGAACAACGGAGTGCAGGTCAGCGGAGAACGCACGGACTTCTTCCATGGCGCTCTTGTTGCGGCGAACCAGGAAGTTGTAACCGAGAACTGCAGGAACAGCCACAGCCAGACCAATCGCGGTCATGATCAGCGCTTCACCAACCGGGCCCGCTACTTTGTCGATCGATGCCTGACCGGACATACCAATCGCTGTCAGCGCATGGTAGATACCCCATACTGTACCGAACAGACCAACGAACGGTGCTGTGGAACCAACTGTCGCCAGGAAGGCCAGACCGTCTTGCAAACGGCTTTGAACTTTATCAACAGCGCGCTGGATGGACATGGAAACCCAGGTGTTCAGATCGATTTGTTCGAGCAGAGCGCCTTCATGGTGTTCTGTGGCTTTGATGCCAGAGTCAGCGATGAAGCGGAATGGGCTGCCTTCTTTCAAAGAAGCGGCACCGGCTTGAACAGAAGCTGCTTTCCAGAATTTGGAACGGGCATCTGTGGCTTGACCGGACAGTTTGACTTGATCAATGATTTTGGTGATGAGGATGTACCAGCTGCCCATGGACATGATGACCATGATGATGAGTGTGCCTTTGGCGACGAAGTCACCAGTTTTCCAGAGAGCATCGAGACCGTATGGGTTGTCTACCATTTCTTTGGCAGCTGCAGGTGCTGCTGGGGCACCAGCGTCTGCTGGAGCGGCTGGTGCCGGGGCAGCAGCGGAGGCAGCTGCAGAGGCGGATTCCTGTGCAGAAACAGGGGCGACGGCAACGGCGGCTGTCAAGGCCAGGAGTGTTGCAGCCAGGAATGCGGAGAAACGGGTTTTCATTGAGGTGCTTCCTTTTAACAAAATAAGGTTGGTATTGCTTACTGCTGTTTTTATGTGCGACTTGGTTTGTTTAATGTAAAACTTTAAGACCAAACATCTTCACCACAGAGACACTGAGTCAGAGAGGGGGCACTGAGAAAACCCTGGTGAGAAAAATTTCGCAAAGTGTGGATGTTTTTATCCATCCGTGTTTCCTCTTGCTTTTCTCTGTGTCTCTGTGCCTCTGTGGTGAGAGGTCTTGATCTTGATCTTGATTTTATCTACTCCAACTTCCAAACGTATTGAACTTTCGCCCAGGTCTGTTGTGGCTTGCCATCGACGGTACCTGGTTTGTTTTTGCAGGAACCTGACATCAACTGGGATTTAACCGCATTGTCGAGACCGCGGAATCCGCTGGATTTGTCGATCTTGACATCGGCCACTGTACCATCTGCACCAATCAATACGGACAACAGGACGGTGCCGGTTTCTTCATTGCGCAGGGAGGCACGTGGATATTCCGGTTTGCATCCACCGACGTTGAAGTCGATGACGCCTGGTATGGTGACCGGGCCTGTGGCCTTGGCTTCTGTCGGTGCCGCTACCACTGGCGGGGCCTTGTTCAAGGTCGGGTTATCTGGCTTGACATTGGAGACCGCAGTAATCGCTGGCGTTTGTTGTGGCTGTGGCTGTACCTGAACTTCCGGTGGCGGAATGAACGGTGGCGGCGGGGCCAACAATTTCGGTGGCGGTGGTGGCGGTGTGTCTGGTGGCGGTGGCGGTGGTTTCACTTCTTCTACCAGCTTGACTTCTGCTGGTTTGATCACCACTTCCATCGCTTTGCGCGCCAATCCAGATACCAGGGCATATACCACCAGTACGTGAAATGCGATAACCAGCCCTAAGCCTATAAACTTCTTCCCCGGCTCTTGCTGGCGATTTGAAAAATCCATTACTGCTCCCTCTATTATTGTGAAGACATTTTCACCAACCTGCTCCCATACACGACAGCAATGGCAGATTCAGGACCAGGAGCAGTTTGCATCGCATTGCTTGGATAAATGATGCGTCAATTCATGTGTCTGCAATTTTGCAGATGCAAGCATGCCCCGAACTTTATCCTTGCAGAAAAACACAAAAATACCACTCCCGTACAACTTGCCCTGAACAGCCTTGAGCACGTCTTAAGTAAGCGCCAGTCTTTAGAATCTGGCTTACTGTAGTGTCCTCATAACTGGTTGTCAAGAGGTATCTATGTGGAATTAAATCTACCATTTTCAGGACATCCTGAAAGGCTCAAATCAGAAGGTATTATGAGCCTTGCTCAAGCAAAAATTCACGTCAAAACAATGACACATTTTTGCAACTGGTCTTAGCTCATCAATCAGCAAATAAAGTCATCAAGCAGACATGATCGGGGCAACACCTATATCTGTCAGCACTTCCAGGGAAATTTAAACCATGTTTTTTGTGCGCAGAATGCAGCCGTCAATACCTCACTCAAGGCATAAGTAAATAAATTTAAAAAACCAAGTTCAAAGCCACTTCAAATCCACTTTATTGACTAAAAAAGGAACAATTAAAGACCACATGTGGGAATAAAACATCAGTCCACTTCTCATCTTCCAAATTTGAAAAGAATAATTTATTCAATAAAAACAAATAGATAGATGCAATACACATATCAAAGAGATAATCATTTAAACATCGTAAAGATACCACTTAGATACCGATTGACAACCTGTTTGGTCACCACTAAAGTGCTTCACATCCGGTGTTGTTGTTTCGAGTGGTAGCTAACTCTGAATGACTTTTACTGCAGCGGGTTGTACCGAAAATACTCACTGGCAAAACATCAAGTGTGTAGGGTATGGGGGAGGAAGCAATTTTTTGTCACGGATCTAAAGCTTTTCACAGGTCTTAACCGAAGGAGAAATAAATGCAAAATAAAATGAGTCCAATGAGGAACAATTTAACGCCCGTGGCGTCCGCTGTTGCGGTACTGATCATGAGCGTTGCCATGCAGGCGCAAGCACAAGAGGCAGCAAAGCCCGCAGCGCCTCAAGAAGTGGTTGTAACTGGTATTCGCGCATCCCTGCAGCAATCTTTGAATCAAAAGCGTAACGCTGATAATTTCGTTGAAGTCATCACTGCCGAAGACATCGGCAAAATGCCTGATAAAAACGTTGCTGACTCTCTGCAACGCGTACCGGGTGTCAGCGTTGCTGCAGCCGGTGGCGGCGAAGGCAGCTTTGGTGAGAACGATCGCGTTGCCTTGCGCGGCACACCATTTGGCCTGACACTGACAACACTTAATGGTCACTCAGTATCGAGCGGCGACTGGTTTGCCGACAATATCGTTGGCGGTGGCCGCAGCGTCAGCTTCTCTTTGTTCCCATCTGAACTGATAGGCCGCGTAACAGTACATAAAGGCTCTCAAGCCAACCTGCTTGATGGCGGTGCTGAAGGTGTCGTCGATATCGAAACACGCAAGCCACTGGATTTCAAAAAGCAATTCAATGCACAGGCAAGTATCGGTCTGGTCAACTCTGCCAACTCCGGCAAATCTGATCCTCAGTTGAGCGGTCTGATCGCTTGGAAAAATGATGCATCTACCATGGGTATTCTGGTGCAGGCTTTCCACCAAAAACGTACTCTGAGCCGCGCTGGCCAAGAGAATCAAATTTGGTGGGATAAAGTTGATGTCGGCAGTCCTATCGATAGTGCCATCAAAGGTGCTGGTACTGCAAACACAGCAACATCGCCAGCTTCTGGCGCAGTCACCAACTATCTGGGTGGTACAGCCTGGTTTGAACAGCAACGTACCCGCGAAGGCGGCTTGATTGACTTCCAGTTCAAACCATCCAAGGATGTGAGCATTGACATCACTGCATTCCAGTCTCATCTGGATGCACCTAACGTCAATCACAACTTCATGCAATCCCTGGGCCGTTTCGTCGGACCATCCTGGGCAACAACTGGTTTCCCAACCAGCGCTGTCAGTGGTACGTTGAGCCAGGGCGTTATTTCCCAATTGTCCGTTGGTAATCCTGCCGGTTGCGTACCTTGTAGCGGCATGTCCAGCTCTGTACAGGAAATTTTCTCCCGTCCTGTAGCAGAAAGCCAGTCTCAGTTCTTTAACATCGACGGCTCTTTCCGCGTCAATGATCAACTGACACTTGCCGGTAAAGTGGGTACAACCAAAGGCCTGGGCAACACGATCAGTGGTGCGATGGGTATCTGGATGCCATGGACAGGTGGTAGCTACACAGTTCAGGGTTCTGACAAGCCTGTGATTTATGTCACTCCTGGTGCTGACAAATTCTCTATCGGCGGCTTTAACAATGGCGCACCTGGCACACCTGGCGCACCATACACTTACGGTTCACACGTAACTGCCAATGACAAGGAAGACTACGCACAAATCGACGGCACGTTCAAAACCAATCTCGCCAGCATCCCTACTCTGCGTTTCGGTTTCCGTGCTGCTGAACACAAGCGTGATCTGACTTCTATCGGTAACAATGCTTTGCCAGGTTTGAGCAATGCCGCCAACTTGCCTATGTCTGGTTTGACAGCTTTCCCAGCCATTTTCAATGATCTGGGTGCTAACGGTGCAGGTTACTGGACTTTCTCTCAAGCTTCTGTGAATGCCTGGTTGGCGCAATACACCAACTACTCTGGTCATTTGCTGCAAAATGAATTCTCCATTAAAGAACCAACACAATCTGCATATGTGATGGCTGATTTTGCAGGCGAAGGCATCAGCGGTAATTTCGGTTTGCGTGTTGCCCGCACCAGCGAGCAAGTCACACGTAATGAGATCGGTGCTTCCGGTAATTTTGAGCCACGTACCTATAACAACAATTATGTCGATTTCCTGCCAAGTGCAAACTTCCGCATGGATCTGAACAAAGACATGGTTGCCCGTTTTAGTGTTTCCCGCACGATGGCCCGTCCTGAACTGGGTCAAATGGCTGGTCTGGATCTGCGTGACGTACAAGGTACTGGTAACGGTGGTAACCCTAACCTGAAACCTATCCGTGCAAACACAGTAGATCTGGGCGTGGAATGGTATTTCGCTCCAAAATCCCTGGTCTCTGCTGATATTTTCTACTCGGCTCTGGATGGATACGTGACTTATGGCGCAAGCACAGGCACGTTCTACAACCAGATCCAGAAGAAAAACACTGTATATGCAATGAGTACGCCTATCAATACCCAGGCCGAAGTTAAAGGTCTGGAACTGGCTTACATCCAGGCATTGCCAGCAGGTTTTGGTATCAACGCTAACTACACTTACACACTGGGTAAAGAAACAGGTGCAGCTCCTGGTTCCAAGTGCGGTGATTTACTGGCTCCTGACTGTACTCTGATCGGTACTTCCAAAAATGCATACAACATCGGTGCATTCTATGAAGATGGCAAGTTCAGCGCACGTCTGACATACAGCTATCGTTCCGGCTTCCTGAATGGTACCAGCCGTAACAGCGCCGCTTACCAGAACGATATCGGTACTTTGTCTGCCACACTGGCTTATCAGATCAATGACAGCTTCTCCATCTCTCTGGATGGTAAAGATCTCAATAACCCATTGGTCAGCTCTACCTGGAAAACACCAGGTGCAGCAGATTTGCCAGCATCCCTGTATAAAAATGGCCGTCAAATCTTCCTGACTTTGCACGCGAAGATGTAAGCTGTTTTGTAATGCTATAGCGGTAAATTCGGGGAAGTTGATTCGTTGTTGTGCTTCCCGCTTTATAAGTGATGGTGCATGCCTGCCCCATCACTTTTTTTCATTTGCAACCCTGTTGTCAGATATTCTTCTGATACTGTTATCTTCACGGCAAACGATATGACTACACAAGACTCCATAAAAAAAATCCTGGTTGTCGGCGGCGGCTCTGCCGGTTGGATGGCAGCACTGCTGATTGCTCATTCCGTCAAGGACAAGGGCATACAGGTTTCCGTCATAGAATCAGAAACCGTTGGCGTCATTGGTGTAGGCGAAGGCTCAACACCAGTCATGAAACGCTTCTTCGACACTCTGGGCATACAGGAAGCAGAATGGATGCCTGAATGCAATGCCACCTACAAAAGCGGTATTGCCTTTGATGGCTGGTCAAGCAAAACCGGTCATGCGAGTTATTTTCACCCGTTTGTGACCATGATCGATAATCTGACCTTGCCATCGTTTATCGACAACGTCAAAGCACGCTTGCAAGGGGCAGATGTCTGTGCCTTGCCGAACAAGTTTTTTCTTTCGGCGCAACTGGCTGACAGTTGCCTTGCACCTATCGGCGACCACAACTTCCCTTTCTTTACTACCTATGGCTATCATTTCGACGCCATGCTGCTCGGCAAATTCCTGCGCAAGAAAGCCTTGCAGACAGGCATACAACATATCAAGGCGCATATCGATCACGCCCGACTGGATGAAAAAGGGAATATTGCCGCCGTCAGCCTGGCTGATGGCAGTGAGCTGGCAGCAGATTTCTTTGTCGATTGCTCAGGTTTCTCTGCCCTCCTGATAGACAAGGCACTGAAAACACCTTTTGTCAGTTACGCAGATAATTTGCTTAACGATTCAGCCATTGCCATGCCTACCGACATAGGCGACAAAATTCCCACGCTGACCGTATCCACTGCCATGAAGCATGGCTGGGCCTGGAAAATACCGCTGCAAAACCGCTATGGCAATGGCTATGTATATAGCTCGGCTTTTACGACGGCAGATCAGGCAGAGACAGAATTGCGCGAAAAAATTGGCACGCTGGACTCCGACACGCCAGCACGCCATCTGAAGATGAAACTCGGCCGTGTGGAAAAACACTGGAACAAGAATTGTCTGGCTGTCGGGCTGTCACAGGGTTTCCTCGAACCGCTGGAAGCGACGGCACTTTATCTGACGCAAATGACCGCTGCGATCTTTTGCCTGTTCCTGGAAAAAGGTGATTTGAGCGAACAGGCTCAACAAGTCTATAACCAGGAAATCAATGATTATTTTGACGGACACAGGAATTACATCATCGCCCATTACAAAACCAATACCCGGACAGATACAGAATACTGGAAGGCTAACGCAGCCGATCTGCACAGGATACCTGATTCACTCAAGCACATCTTTTCGACCTGGCTGGAAGGTCGTGATCTGGGCGATGAAATACGCCGTCAGAATATAGAGAAGTATTACCCGGTAGCCTCCTGGTACGCTTTGCTGGCGGGCATGGGCATATTCCCCGATGCAGAAAAGAAAACAACTGCTGGTGAACAGCAACAACAATATCCACTCGGTGATTTTATCCAGCGTTGCGCCCTGAATTTTCAGGATCACCGCAGTTTTTTGGCTAAGCAAAAGCCTGCGATGTGAGTTGACTGTCACGGAAATAGAGAAGTGAGCACGTAGCAAACAACATGTTCAAAGCAAGCAAATGCAGGTGGACGTGCATTTTTGCCAGTTTTTCAGCTAAACTCTGCTCAGACTGGCAAAAATTCTATCGTTTCCTGCATGCCCATCAATTATCTCGCCAAGCTGACTTCACCCAAGCGTACTCCCCGGGCTAATCTGCATCTGGGAGTGAGCCTCGCATGTGTGGCCGGAGCCTTGAACGCGGGTGGTTTTCTGGCAGTAGGACAATATACTTCGCACATGACGGGCATGCTTTCTTCTGCTGCCGACGATCTGGTGCTGGGTAAATTACTGCCTGCATTTGCCGCGCTGTTCATGCTTGTGGCCTTTGCCTGGGGAGCTGCTTGCACAGCCCTCATGGTCAACTATGCGAGACGCAATCAGTTTCGTTATATCTATACCCCGGTCTTGCTGCTGGAAGCTGCGCTATTATTGGTATTCGGCCTGGTTGGTACTGAACTGCAAGAACATGCCCTGATCACCGTTTCTTTTACTACCGTCTTGCTCTGTTATGTGATGGGCCTGCAAAATGCGCTTATCACTAAAATCTCACAAGCCGAGATACGCACCACCCATGTCACTGGCCTGGTCACTGATATAGGTATAGAACTCGGGAAAATGATGTATTGGAACAGGAACAAAGACCAGATTCATCATGAAAACGAAGTGGGCGCCAATTTGCAAAAATTGCGTTTGCATGGCTTGCTGGTATTCTCGTTTTTTTTCGGCGCTCTGACTGGCGCGTATGGATTCAAACATTTCGGTTTTATTTCTACCCTGCCCATCGCCACTGCGCTGGTGGTTTTATCGCTGGCACCACGCTTCAGGAAAGCCTGATGCTTTTCACGTAATCGTTTGTACATCCCTTATTTCAATTTATTATTGGCTATCTTATTCATAAATCTGTATGTCCATATCTGATCCAGCCAATTTATTCCAGCGTGTGCCAGAGTTGCGCACTTTTAGCGATGACCCGAAAATCAGCCGGGCCATAGAATCTGGAGATCCATTCAAGGTCTATCGTTCTCTGGTGCTGGCACGCCTGTTCCGTCGCCTTCCGCAGCACAAGGATGTACTCAAGGAGCTGACCAGTGAACGCCGCCTGTTTGCCAAACCGCTGAAAGGCACGCCTTCACTGGGAACAATTAATTCTGTCGGGTTCAGTTTTGTCGGTGAATCAGAACGGGATACCGACGGCAGCCATATTGCCCTGCATGCTTTTGTCATTTTGTTCGGCATCCCGCTGGTTCCCATGGGATCTTACGTAGTGCGCAGCACTGGCGACAGGCAATGGCAGATTTATGCGCGTGCGCCTCTGGGCATCATGGGCTGGTTATATACACGTGGCCTGGCGCTGGCCATGGTCATCATGGTGCTGACTGGTGCGGCGGCCAGCTATCAGGAAGCGAGCACCCAGAATCTGACCATACTGAATGGTTTTGACATACCCGTCAAAGTGAGGATAGGAGAACAAACCCTGACCGTGGCAGCGCAAGGGCGCGCGACGATGACGCTACCAGTCGGCCATTTGACAGGGGAAGCAAGTAGCGATAAGACCGGCATCATCGATAGCTATGATCAGACACTGGCCAGTACTGACCGCTTTAACGTATGGAATATCGCCGGAGCTGCCCCACTGGTAGAAAACACCATCATCTATAGCAAAGTCAAACCAGCTACGCCCGGACAGGCTGGCAGCCAGACCGTGTATTGTGGCAAGCGCCTGCTGGAATTTGCCGGTGTCGAGTATCTGTTCACAGAACCGCCGCAAACCAAGAGCATGAGCAAGCACCAAAGCAGCGTCAGCGCCAAACAATTGACTGTCGTCAACCAGGCTGACACACCTGCTGTGATGTCCTGCCTGAATTATGCATTTGGCCACGGTCTGGAAAAAGACATGTTGCCAGCGCTGGAAGCCTATGCCGCCATCAAGGACTGGGATACGCGCACCACTGATATTGCCCTGTATGTCGCCAATGGCATCTCGCGCGCAGAAGCGCTGCGCCTGAGCCGCAAGGTTTTAAAAATACATCCGGACAATGTATTGCTGGAGCGCGGCATCCAGGATTTGCGTGATGATATCGGCGAGCATGACATCATGCTCAAGGAATATGCCCAACGCGCCAGTCAGGCTGCTGACTCTTCGTCAGAGCAATACCTGTATGCCTCGCTATTGAGCGGTAATGAAGGCTTGCAGGCAATGAAAAACCTGGCGAAAAAATTCCCGCAAGATGCCAATATCCTGCGCAGCCTTACCTGGCGTAAATTTGTTCATGGCGACAGTCGCGGTGCGGCCCAGGATTTGCAGCAACTGCATAAGCTGTCGCCAGAAAATGCCAGCTATTTATTGGATACAGAAATCAAGCTGTTGCTGACGCAACAACGCTCCGCTGATGCCCTGAAATTACTGGATGCAGCAATCAATAACAGCAAAGGTCTGGAAAGAGCCATGTTCACTGTCGAATTCAATGAAATAGCCAGACAACAGGGAATTGGTGATCCGGAAAAGTATTTGCGCAGCATGCCGGACGACGAGAATGACAATATCCTGGATATTTATCGCGCCAAAGCTGGCCTGCCACCGAACAAGACAGAGCATCGTGACCTGCCCATGGTCAAGCTCTCACTCAGCTTGCGTAGCTCACCCGAGCAGACACTGGATTTGGTAAAGCATATCAACACGACACAGGTACGCCAGCATCTGGGGGCTGATCAACTGGCGCTGTTATATGGCGAATCCAGCCGCATCAATGACAAAACCACTCAGGACAAGTTGCGGCAGATGATGCATATGCGCAAAGCCGATTTGTCGATTTTTGAGCAATATGTGCGGGGCGAAAAAGTGAACCTGGATGAAGTAGATTTTGAAACAGATGTGCTGGCTGCGGCTTATTTTATCCGCTCACGCAATCCACAACTGTCGGCGCAGGAACGGCAGAATCTAAGGCAGTTAGCGGCCAAAACAGATGTGCTACAAGGTGTAGTCAGCACGGCAATCAGGCAATGGAAAAGCTGAGTTAATTTATGAAAACAGATCATCAACGCAAACCACAAAAAACCAACCTGACGCGCCGCGCCGGACTGGTTGTCGCCCTCTGGGTTGGCTTTTGGGTACTCGCCCTTGGGCTGTTAATTGCATTGGCATGGGTGCCGATTACCCAGATCAATCACCGCTCTTCTTTACAGTTTTCTGGTGTCATTGCAGGCATTGCTGCATTGACGCTGGCGTATTCGCTGCGACCTCGCAGCAAAGAGAAAAAGAGCGGAGATACCGTTAAACCTTTATCACGCCAAACCGCTGAACCCTTGTATGCCATGGTGGAACGCATCGCCAAGGAACTCAAGGTAGAAGCACCAGTCAACATTCACCTGATAGGTGTGGCATCTGCTTTCATCAGCGGCAAAAAGAACTGGCGGGGGAAGGTCAAGGAGCTTGAGGTTGGTCTGGGCCTGCCCTTGCTGGGCACACTCTCGGAGGCGGAACTGGGCTCAGTCATTGCGCATGAATTTGGTCACTTTGTTGCAGGCGACCTGTCACTCGGCCCCTGGGTATACCGCACCCGCACGTCTATCGCCTATACAGTAACCGACCTGGACGATTCCATGTTTTTCCTGGATGTCCTGTTCCGTTATTACGGCAAATGGTTTTTGAAATTATCAGCAGCCGTATCACGCGAGCAGGAATTCGCTGCCGATGCATTGGCTGCCAAAAAATTTGGTCCGGTAGCTACCCGGGCAGCGCTGGAAAAGGTGCATTTGATTTCACCGATGTGGTCCAGTTATCTTGATTATGAACTTGGCCCTGCCTTGAATCGTGGCGTGCGCATGCCTATCTTTGAAGGTTTCCGCCGTTTCTGCAAACCCGGCGTAAAGCGGGCCGATATTCAAACTGCGATCAACTATGCAGAATCACATACGACCACGGAATTTGATACCCATCCCAGTCTGGAAGAAAGGGTAGCCGCCGTTGTGCCGGGTGCCAAACCCAGCTTCCCTCCTCTGTCCCAGTGCCTGCATTTACTGGGTGGAGAAGCAGAAACAGAGAATGCCTGGTATGCGATGTTTGAAAAAGAAAATCTGCAGCATTGTGACTGGGACAGATATGCTACCGAAGTCTTGCAGGAACAGAATAAACAACGATTTGCCGGTAGCTGGATGGACCCGCAAGCCCTGTCCCTGAATGAACTGGTCAAGATGGCGACTGATCCAAACAGCTTATGGGACAGGCTCAGGCCAGAAGGTGTCAGCTTCCTGTCACCATTGGGCAAGCGTCTTTATGTACTCGAAATCATGGAGTCCTGGATTGCCGCGTGCCTGACGCATTATGGCTATAAAGCCAGCCTGCTGCCTGGCCAGGCACTGACCATGACACGCGCTGACACCAGGCTCATGCCGTCAGAATTATTGCAAGCCGCGCTACAATCTAAACTGACGGTCGCTTATCTGAATGGCTTGCAAAAGGATGCTGCACGACCTGCCTAGGCAAGCGGTGCGGTACGGTGCAATGTCAAACCTGATGGGCTTGCTGCAAGCGTTTTTCCAGGCGTCTTTGTACGACTTCAAAACACAGGCTCAGCGCCCAATAAACGCAAGCGGCTGCGATGTACAGTGGCAAGGGGCGAAAGCTGGTGGCGATGACTTCTTTGGTCGCCAGCATCAGCTCTGTCACGGTAATGACCGATACCAGAGAAGTATCCTTGATCAAACTGATCAGGGTATTGCTCATGGACGGCACTGCCACACGCATGGCTTGTGGTACGACGATATAGCGCAGGGTCTGCCCATAATTCAAACCCAGGCTGGAACTGGCCGACCACTGGCCGCGGCTGACACCGACTATTGCACCGCGTATGCTTTCTGACAGATAGGCACCGGCGTTCAGACTCAGGGCCAGTATGCCTGCCGATGTCGCTGAAAATTCTATGCCTATGCCAGGCAAGCCGTAATAGATGACGAAAATCTGTACCAGCAAGGGTGTGCCGCGTATCAGGCTGACATAGACAGCAGCTGGCGTGCTGATCAATTTGCTTGGCAATATCCGCGCAACCGCCAGCAAGAAACCCAGTATCAAACCACCCACCATGGCACCAATGGCAAACAACAGGGTATAGGCAACGCCCTTCAACATGACCGGTGCGGCCATTTGCAGCAATTCGAAAATTTCCATGGCGACTTTAAAAAGAAATATCCCCGTGATGACGGGGATAGTAGTGACATCAAATGGATTACATCCACTTAATCATACATGCGTAATCAGCCGGCAATCCATATCAAACAGTATTGCCGACTTAATTTCAGCTTGTTTGTCGCTTATTGTGCAGCAGGTGCCTTGCTGACATCCTTGCCAAACCATTTATTAGATGCTTTGGCAAAGCTACCGTCTTTGATAATGTCAGCCAAAGCTGCATTCAGGGCAGCGGCAAACTTAGGGTTATTCTTTTGGAAGGGAATACCATTTTTTGCAATTTCACCGATAGGTGCACCAGCCTTGATAGGCAGATTGCTGGTTTTGACGAGGTAGGCAACCATCAAGCTGTCATTCAATGCGGCATCAACACGGCCAGCTGCCAGATCTTGCAGGTATTCAGGTGCGCCCGGGTAGCTCTTGACTTCAACGCCAGCAACCGCCTTGGCACGTTCTTCATAATTGCTGCCCTGGCCTACGCCAAGTTTTTTGCCTTTCAGGTCTTCCAGACTTTTGAATTCGCGTTTCTCATCTTTTTTGACGATGAGCTGTGCGCTGGAAACAGTGTATGGATCAGAGAAATCAAAAGTCTCCTGACGCTTGGCGGTCACGCCCACCTGATTGACGATGACATCAAACTTGCCTGCCGACAAACCTGCAAGTATGCCGCTCCATTCAGAAGTCACGAATTCTGGTTTAACACCCAGTTTAGCTGCCAGTAATTTGGCAACATCAACGTCAAAGCCAGCAAGTTCATTGGTTTTGGTATCTTTAAAATTGAATGGAGGGTAAGTACCTTCCAGCGCGATTTTCAAAGTACCGCGTGATTTAACAGTATCGAGTAAATCTGCAGCTGTTGCAGTCAAAGAAGCACCAGCCAAAATAACGCCAGCCAGCAAAGTGGAGATTGTTTTTTTTGTAGAAGTTTTCATCATATCCCTGAGAAGTTTTTTACACCTTCGTTATTGATAACAGAAGGCATACACACTGAAACATGCCAGAAAGAAAGATTTATCCGGCGACCTGTATATGATATGGAGTCTGACTACATTAGGACAACGAAGTATTTCTTATTTGCATATACCAAGCCAGTCTATATGCGAAAAACATGGAAGGATTGCAAAACCGGGAATTGGCGCGCCTCTTACACTCTTGCTGCAAGGAAAAACAGAGGCGCGCCGGAAGGGGCAGAAGGATCAAAAAAGATCAGAAAGAAGGCAAATCGTTCAGGCTGTGGCCTGGCGTATCGTCGCTTGCGGTGCTCAAACCACTGGCGCCATCTTCATAATGTATGCCAACCACTTTTGGCCCCAGTATGATGCCATTTTCACCGTGGAATTTCGGTAATACTTCATCGCCATTGGCAATGGTATCCAGTACCGTCTGTACATCGGCCTCCTGCGGGTCATCTACCATGGCGGGGGGCATCACCTGGCCACCCTTGCTCTTGCCCCAGCGTACTTTGGCGACACGCTGACCGCTGCCGTCAAAACGGACTGCTTCAATAAAAAATAATGCCATGATCACGCTCCTCATCAAAGTTGCAAAAAAACCGGGAAGGAAATTGATTGCCCACCTGCAATTTCTGCTGTCACAGATACTGCTACTTCAAGGCTATTGGGTGTGTGTACATTATCTTGCACCCACAATATGACAGCTACATGTCAACTGCGCGTCATATTGCCGTGCAAAAAGTTGATCTTAAATGACCATGTTAGCAAATTAAAATCTGCATTCAAGTAAACTTTTAAAGCCCCAATAGCAAAGCGGCTGACAAAAGCTTTTTGCTCTGTCAGCCGCTTTTTTACTGGCGACGCTTACTGAATGTGGGGCAGATAGCCTCAGCTCAATTTAGCCGCATGTTCACGTGTAGCGTGGAAAGTTACGCCAGGCCAACGTTCTTGTGTCAATTTCAAATTCACACCCGAGGTCGCCAGGTAGGCCATATTGCCTGCCGCATCATAGGCGATGTTACCACCGGCACTGGAGCGCTCAAAGTCGGCCAGCATTTTCTTGTCATCGCAACTGATCCAGCGAGCGCTGCTAATGCTGGTGCCTTCAAACACGGCATCAACACCATATTCATTTTTGAGACGGCTGGCGACCACTTCAAACTGCAGGACACCCACCGCGCCCAGCACCAGGTCACTGCTGACGACGGGCTTGAATACCTGCACGGCACCCTCTTCACCCAATTGCTGCAAGCCTTTTTGCAATTGCTTGATTTTCAAAGGGTTCAGGATACGTGCGGTGCGGAAAAAGTCAGGTGCAAAGTAAGGGATGCCGGTAAACTGCAGCAATTCCCCCTCAGAGAAGCTGTCACCGATCTGCATATTGCCATGATTGGGCAGACCGATGATATCGCCAGCGTAAGCCTCTTCCACCTGTTCACGCGAAGATGCCATGAAGGTCACGACAGAAGACACCTTGATCTCGCGATTCAGTCGCAGATGTTTGAGTTTCATGCCGCGCTCGAACCGGCCAGAGCACACGCGCAGGAAGGCAATACGGTCACGGTGGGCCGGGTCCATGTTCGCCTGAATTTTAAAAATGAAGCCAGAGAATGGGACTTCTTTTGGTTCAACAGAACGGATAGTCGCATCACGCTCACGCGGTGCCGGTGCCCAGTCCAGCAAGGCGTTCAAAATTTCACGCACGCCGAAGTTGTTGATGGCAGAGCCAAAGAATACTGGCGTCTGCACACCAGCCAAAAAGTCTTCCAGGCTGAATGGGTGGGAAGCGCCATGCACCAGTTCGACTTCCATTTTCAGTTGTTCGATTTCCAGCGGGAACATTTCTACCAGGCGCGGATTATTGATGCCCTTGATGACTTCAAATTCCTGATCTGCACGCTCACTACCTGGTGTGAACAGCAAAATCTCGTCTTTCAGGATGTGATACACACCGCGGAAAGTCTTGCCCATGCCGATAGGCCAGGTCACTGGTGCGCACTGTATCTTCAGTACCGATTCCAGTTCATCGAGCAATTCCAGCGGGTCGCGGGTTTCGCGGTCCATCTTGTTAACGAAGGTGATGATGGGCGTATTGCGCATGCGGCAAACATTCAGCAGCTTGATGGTCTGTTCTTCCACACCCTTGGCGGCATCAATCACCATCAGGGCAGAATCGACTGCCGTCAATACACGGTAGGTATCTTCAGAAAAATCCTGGTGACCCGGGGTGTCGAGCAGGTTGACCACGTGGTCGCGGTATTCAAACTGCATGACCGATGAAGCGACCGAGATGCCGCGTTGCTTTTCGATTTCCATCCAGTCGGATGTCGCATGGCGGCCACTCTTGCGCGCCTTGACGGTACCAGCCAGTTGAATCGCGCCAGAGAACATCAACAGCTTTTCAGTGAGCGTGGTTTTACCCGCATCCGGATGGGAAATAATGCCGAAGGTGCGGCGGCGTGCCACTTCGCGGCTGATCAGGTCTTTCGATGCCGCGCTGGACGTAGTTGTCTCTGAGACTGACTCGTGGCCGGATTCAGCGCTATCGTCTGGGGATGTATTCATGGTGTTCATGCTGATGCCGCAAAAATGGAGAAAAACACGCAAGTTTAGCTGGTATTGGGGGCGAAGTCGAATGCAAGCGCTGCCAGCACCTGTGCAATTTGCCACCCGTTCCAAGAAAAATGACGGAAATAACAATTCCCCCAGAGATTTTCTTGCACTTTCCCATGACAATGCCATCATGTGGGCATGACGATATCTACAATAACTTAGTTAACCATGAAGAAATTTGCTCTTACGGCAACATTTTCTCTCTGCGCATCCATGTCCATGCCTGCACAGGCAGGTTCTGGTTATTATCTGGTCAGTATCTATGAAAATGAGGGTGAAAAAACCATCGATTTCAAATCCTGGTCTTCATTCCCCGAAAACCGGGCGACCTCGACTGTACCTGAACTGGGTGTCAGCTATATGCCCAACAAGACCTGGTACACCGAAGTGTATGCCAGTTGGGCAAAACGTGGCGCAAGTTCGCTGGCAAATAGCGCCTGGACCTGGCAAAACGACTTCTTGCTGACTCATGGACAATATCCGGTTGATCTGGCGCTGCATACCAGCCTGAACAAAAATACCGACAACAGTCGTGGCGTGGACTTTGAATTTGGCCCCGCCATGCAGACTGAATTTGGCCGCATACAGGTAAATACCAATGTATTTCTGGAAAGAACTTACCGCGTCGCGCCCACCAGCCGCATGCAGATGAAATACCAGTGGCAAGGTAAATACCGCCTGCGGTCTGAGCTGGAATTTGGTTTGCAGGGATTTGGAGAACTCGGCGACTGGGACAACTGGTCAGCCAGAGCCCGGCAATCTCACCGCGCAGGCCCCATGATTTCTGGCAATGTCAGGCTGGGCAATACGCCGGACAGCAAGCAAGCCATCAAGTATGAGGCCTCGTATGTCGTGGGCAAACTCAATACCCGCCATGCCGGCGTGTTCAGCATGCGCCTGCAATATGCTTTCTGATCAGAACTCATTTCATGAATAGGATGAGTGCGAACAAGGCGATTTGGGATGCAGTGCAAGGCCTTAGGTATGTACCCTGTGCAGCTAAGGCTCATGCCTTAGCAAAGGAGGGGTGGCTCACTACGCACAGCAATGCGCCCAAATCGTCAGTTCCCGAAGGGTTTGCCTCATAACGTGTGCCAGACAGCATAGAATTTATTGTCGGTCGCGCCACTATTAACAGCCGTATCCGCATTGCCAAACCGTGTTATGAGGCAAACGCATCTCACCCTATTTATGAAATGAGTTCTACACACAATTTAATCAGTTTGCTATATCCTCGTCATCTTTGCAGCTTACCATCTTTGGTATTGATTACTCCTTATCTGATATTTCTATGAAAAAGCTACTGATATCCGCTTTCATGCTGGCGCTGGCCAGCTTGCCTCAACTGAGCTTTGCCTGGGGCGCAGATGGACACCAGACGGTAGGTGCCGTTGCCGAAAACCTGCTGGCAGGCAGCAAGGCTGGTGCCCAGGTCAAGGCCCTGCTCGGTGATAACTCACTGGAAAAAATTGCTGTATGGGGTGATTGCGTCAAGGGTATAGCGCCGGACAAGGATTTTGCCTATACATCTACAGGCCGTTATCCAGAATGTGCTTCTTTCGAGACGGCAGCAGGCATCGCCGCCATGGCTGACTATGTAAAACGCAATAACACCAATTGCAACCCGGCTTCTGACGAAGAAAATTGCCACAAGCAATATCACTATGCCGACGTGGCTTTGCAGCATGATCAATACAAACTGGGCTATGTTGGCACCAGCGATCATGATGTTGTGTATGCGATCCGTGCTGCGGTCATGGTCTTGCAAGGCAAGCCTCAGCCTGCCCCTTTCAATTTCAAGGACAAGCAGGAAGCCCTGATGTTATTGACTCACTATGTTGGCGACTTGCACCAACCGCTGCATGTAGGATCTGTGTTCCTGAATGCGGAAGGCAAGATCGTCAACCCTGATGAAGGCCAGTATGACCGTGGCAGCAATACCGTAGGTGGCAATGCGCTGCAATGCCCATGTGGCAATCTGCATTCGTTGTGGGACGATCTGCCACAGCAATTCAAGCGTGGCCGCATGAATGATGCGCTGACCAAAAAGGCAAAAGCGGTGGCGCCAACCAATGGCACCATTGAAGAATTGCCAGTCTTGTGGGCCAATGATGCCATCCGTGACGCCAGGATTTTGTTTGCGGGCACCCAGTTCAGTAAAAGCACACCGAACCAAAGAGGAAATAACTGGTCTATCGCTTTACCGCTTGAATATGAAAAAACCATGCTGAATATGAAAGAAGATGCGCTGGCGCGTGCCGGTGCCCATCTGGCCCAGTTATTAAAAACCATCTGGCCTGAATAATTCAGTCTTACCGTCACATTAGGAAATTTTTATGGCTTTCACTCCGCTACGCTGGGCAGGAAAAGGATTCAAGTATCTCTGGAATGCGCTGGATTTCAGCCGCAGGGTATTTTTCAACCTGCTGATCCTGGTTATCCTGATCATGATCATCGTCAATCTTCTCAGCAGCGGGGTGAAAAAAATAGAAAGCAAAACTGCCCTGATCCTGAACCTCAAAGGCACGCTGGTAGAGCAACATGACAGCAGCCCGCGCGAAGCCTTGCTGGCAGAAGCCAGGGGTGACACCAAGAGAACCACGCAGTTGCGCGATGTGCTGGCGGTGCTGGACCAGGCCAGCAAAGACCCGCAAGTCAGCAGTGCCGTCTTGCTGCTCGATGAAATGGGGGGCGCAGGTCTCGCTACCCTGCGTGAAGTGGCAACAGCACTTGACCGCTTCAAGGCCAGCGGCAAAACCGTGGTCGCCTGGGGTTCCAGCTTTGACCAGCGCCAGTACTATCTGGCTTCGCATGCAAATGAAGTCTATCTGCATCCCATGGGTACCGTGTCGATCACGGGCTTTGGTAAATACCGCAATTACTACCGCGATGCACTCGACAAAGTTGGTGTCACCGTCAATGTGCTCAAGGCTGGTAACTTCAAGAGCTTTGGTGAACCTTATGTCGCCAACGGCCCATCCAAAGAAGCGGCAGAAGCCGAGGCTTATTTATACAATGGTCTGTGGAAAACCTATACCACCGACGTAGAAAAAGCCCGCAAACTGCCAGCAGGCGACATCATGCGCGGCATCAATGACCTCGGTAAATTGCTGACCGATGCTGGTGGCGACCTCGCCAAACTGGCGATCAATACCAAGCTCGTTGATGGTTTGAAAACCCGCGATGAATTGCGTGAACTGATGCTCAAGCGCGGTGTAAGGGACGAACAGATCAAAACCTTCCGTCAGATTTCATTTGACGATTACCTGGCCAGGGTCAAGACCAAGGCATTTGGTGATGCCGTCGGTGTCATCGTTGCTGCTGGTGAAATCAGCGAAGGAAGCGCGCCTCCAGGTTCCATCGGTGGTTTATCGACTTCGCAAATGATACGTAAAGCCAGGGAAGATGACAGCATCAAAGCTGTTGTGCTGCGGGTAGATTCTCCCGGCGGCAGTGCCTTTGGTTCTGAACTGATACGTCGCGAACTGGAACTCACGCGCAAGGCAGGCAAACCCGTCGTGGTCTCCATGGGTGACGTTGCGGCATCGGGCGGCTACTGGATTTCGATGGCAGCTGACGAAGTGATTGCAGATGAAGCCACGATTACCGGCTCCATTGGCGTTATCGCGATTTTGCCATCTGCGGACAAGGCGGCTGACAAACTGGGGGTACATACTGCTGGTTCACCAACCACCTGGATGGCCGATCCATTCAATCCCCTGCGTCCTTTCAATGCGCGTTTTGCCCAAATTTTGCAGGCCAGTATAGATCACACTTATGCTGAATTCACCTCCAAGGCAGCGGCAGCCCGTAAAACCACGCCAGAGAAAATCAATGAAGTTGCCCAGGGCCGTGTCTGGACTGGCACCCAGGCCAAGGAAAGAGGCCTGGTTGATACCATAGGTAATTTTGGCGATGCATTGAAGTCCGCATCGACCCGCGCCAAGCTGGGTGCTGATTACCGCGTCAGCTATATAGAACGCGAGCCTTCAAGGATAGACCGCATTTTGAGTATCTTTGACGCCAAACTCGCCAAGGTATTGCAAGACAACTTCAAACTTGCTGCCGTACCTACCGGTCTGCCACCAGCGGCTGCGAGCCAGGTGTTGAACGACCTGAGCTGGTTGTCAGAAGTCAATAAAGAAGGCAAAGGCTTCACTGCATTGGCACATTGTCTGTGTACATCACCTTAGTGCCATCTGGGCAAAGGATAAACAGTCCCGCATCTTGCGGGATTTTTTTTGGCCACAAAAATGCAGGCTTCAAAGATCAGGAAGCAAAGTTCAAAGATGATCAAGATCATAAAGGTCATAAAGGTCATAAAGGTCATAAAGGTCATAAAGGTCATAAAGAGCGATATGACAAATGTCACCTCAAACTGATGGCATTTGCCTCTGTCGCAACTGTGCATGGCAGGGCAAAATAAAAACATAACCAACAAGGAGTCATTCTATGCATAAAACCACTCTCGCCCTGGCACTGGCTGTTTGCGCTGGCACTATTCATTTCCCCGCAACTGCTGCGAGTTTTTTGATTGAACATGTGCGCGTGTTTGATGGCCAGAAAATCCAAACTGATAAAAATGTACTCATCGTCGATGGCAAGATCCAGGATAGCAATTTCACCGGCAAGCCTGCCGCTGATACCACCATCGTCAATGGCAAAGGCCGCACCTTGTTGCCAGGTCTGATTGATGCCCATGTACATGCATTCCAGGATCAGGAACTGCCACTCCTGTATGGCGTAACCACGCAGATCGACATGTTCAGCAATGTCGAGATGCTCAAGGCCATCAATGAAAAAATGCGCAAGGGCGAAAACCGCGACCGCGCCGACATCATCTCTGCCGGCACACTCGCCACTGCGCCCGGTGGCCATGGCACAGAATATGGCATGCCCATCCCTACCCTGACCAAGCCTGAAGAAGCACAGGCGTGGGTGGATGCCCGTATTGCCGAAGGCTCACATTTTATCAAAATCGTCATAGAGCATGGCAGTGAAAAACATCCCTTCAACAGCCTGGACAATGCTACCGTCAAGGCACTCGTCAAGGCGGCACACTTGCGCAACAAGCTCGCTGTTGTCCATATAGGTACCCTGAAAGAGGCACAGGATGCGCTGGATGCCGGTGCAGATGGCCTCGTGCATCTGTTCACCGACAGGCAAATCAGTGAGCAGGATTTGCGTGCACTCGTCAACAGCGCAAAAAGCAAACATGCTTTCGTCATACCGACTTTTGCAGTGCTGGATAGTATCGCCGGTCTGAAAGAACAGGATGTATTGTCTGATAAACGCATGATTGCCCTGCTCAGCAAATCGCAAATGCAGCCACTGAATACACCGTATGGCCACAAACCTGATGCTGATTTGCTCAAGGCACCAAGAAAGCTAACAGCGGCCATGCATGCGGCAGGCATTCCTGTCCTGGCCGGTACCGATGCTGGCAATGCCGGCACCCAGTATGGCATCAGCCTGCATCATGAACTCGCTGCACTGGTTGAGGCAGGCCTGAGCCCAATAGCAGCACTGGCGTCAGCCACATCGGTACCAGCCACTGCCTTCAGGCTGAAAGACCGTGGCCGTATTGCCAGGGGCTACAAAGCTGATCTCTTGCTGGTTGATGGTGAGCCTGACAAAGATATTCTCAATACACGCAATATTGTCGATGTATGGAAAGATGGCGAAAGAGTCACCGCACAACGTGAACAAAAACTGCAGGAAGTCAGCAAACAAAGCATGCAAAAAAACCTGCTGGTAGAAATTCCTGCAGATGGACGCATAAGCCTGTTCAGCAAAGACAAACTGGCCAGCCCTTTTGGCTCAGGCTGGTATCCATCCAATGATGCCCCCATGAGTGGCAAATCCACCGTCATGCTAAAAGTCCTCGAGTCTGGCAAGGATGGCGATGTCCCTGCGAATGCGCTCTCGGTCTCTGGCAGCATCAACCCCGGCTTTGCTTATCCCTGGGCTGGTGTGGCTTTTTTCCCCGGCAACACACCTATGGAAGCAGTCAATCTCGGCAATGCCAATACCTTGAAATTCCGAGTCAAGGGTGATGGCAGAGACTATAGCGTAGGCATCAGCATGCAAGGCAGCTTTATTCCCGTCTCAGTCAGTTTCAAAACCACGTCAGACTGGCAGGAAATTTCTATCCCCTTCACTAAATTCAAGGGGATGGACCCCAGCATCATTACTATCCTCGCCTTCAATGCCGGGCCGCAGACTGGTGAATATCATTTTGAAATTGCCGACATCCGCCTTTTGAAGGAATAATGCTGCATTCTTGTTTCAACACCCCGGGGTAAAGCCGTCACCATGCCAATCTTATCAATTCTCTCTTTCCCCTGGGTGCCAGTGCGTTATGGCAAGGCACCCTACTTCTGGCTACTCTCGTTTGCCATTTTTGGCTGGAAGTATTTATACGTGACACCCACAGCTGAGGAAATCGCTTTTCTGGCACTGAGCCTGTTGCTGTTCCTGCCGGTTTATTTTTACAGCTTCTGGTGCTCAGGCTGGCGCCTGTATGCATGCATCTTATTTATATGCGCCCAGGGTATCGTGTGGGCACCTTATAACTATGGCGGTTCCACTTTTTGCATATTTGCTGCCACCATCTGTTCGCGTTTGCCGGATACCCGCAAGGCTTACCTGACTTTATTCTGCATCGGCATCACGATAGTCAGTGCCAGCCTGCTGATGCATCTGGATTCTTATTTCTGGGTACCGGCGCTGATCTTCAGCATCCCCAGCGGGGCTGGCGCCATCATCAGTGAACGTCTTGGCCGCAGCAATGAAAACCTGCTAAAGAAGCAGGAAGAAGTCGAATACCTGGCCGCCCTCGCTGAGCGCGAACGCATCGCCAGGGACTTGCATGATTTGCTTGGTCATACTCTTTCAGTGATTACCCTGAAGGCAGAACTCGCCGGCAAACTGCTGGACAGAAATCCAGAGGCCTGCAAAAAAGAGATCAATGACATAGAGCACACCGCCCGGCAGGCACTGGCAGAAGTGCGGGCCGCCGTCATCGGCTATCGCGCCACTGGCCTGGGGCATGAACTGCAATCGGCGAAAAAAACCCTGGACGCGGCTGAAGTGACCCTGCTCAGCGAGATTGAGCAATTCACCATCCCCTCGGCACAGGAAAACGTATTGGCGCTGGCATTGCGTGAAGCCATCACAAATATCATACGGCATGCCCATGCCAGTCAATGCCACATCAGGCTTTACCAGAATGATGCGCATGTAGTATTGAAAATCAGCGACAATGGTGTTGCCGGGCAAACTGGTGCAGTACGCAAAGGTAGTGGTTTGAACGGTATGAGTGAACGTGTACTGGCCCTGGGTGGGAGCCTGCAAGTACATGTAGCACCAGAGGCCACAGGCTTGCACCTGGAATTATCTTTGCCCTTGAAAGAAAAGACATGATACGTATCATCATCGCCGAAGACCAGGCCCTGGTATCTGGCGCACTGGCCGCCCTGCTGGGCCTGGAAGACGACCTGGAAGTCATTGCGCTGGCAAAAAACGGCCAGGAAGCCTTGGCCTTGTGCGAAAAAGAACAGCCAGACATACTCGTTACCGATATAGAAATGCCCTTGATGACAGGGCTGGAACTGGCAGCAGCAATTGCAGAGAAAAAGCTCAACAGCAAAGTCATCGTGCTGACCACTTTTGCCCGCAGCGGCTACCTGCGCCGCGCCATGGCCAGTGGCGTGCGTGGTTACATGCTCAAAGATGCGCCTGCCGATACGCTGGCAGCAGCCATACGCACTGTGCATGGCGGTGGCCGCGCTATCGCTCCCGAGCTGGCGATGGAAAGCTGGGGCGGCGAACAAGACCCGCTGAGCGAGCGTGAACGCCAGGTTTTACGACTGGCAGGGTCGGGTTCCAGCAGTACAGAAATTGCCAAAATCATGCATTTATCTGAAGGCACGGTGCGCAATTATCTGTCAGAAGCAATCAGCAAACTGCATGCAAAAAACCGTGTAGATGCCTATCGCCTGGCGCGTGATCAAGGCTGGTTGTAAATTCTCAGGCGGCCTATAATTGGAAGGATCGATAGCAAGGAGTAAAAGAATGAAGGCGATGAGAAAAGCAGTTATTTTTTGGATATGCAGCCTTCCTTTGCTGTCCTACGCTCAGCAAACCGCGCTTGAAGCGAAGTCAGACGCGCTGCGCGAAGCCGCCATGAGTGCATTTGAAAAAAATCACGACCAGAAAAAAGCATTGCAACTGAATGCCGCTGCACTCAAGCTCAGTCGCTATTTGCCAGCGAGTAGCTGGCGCACTGTAGAAAATTATGATGACGCCGGCTTGTATTATTACGAGAGTAATAAATGGAAAGCATCTGCCCAACACCAGGCAATTGCAGTCTTGCTGGCTTGCGGCATGGAAGAAAGCAAGGCCATGTTCCCGGTATATGTAAAACGCCTGGGATTTGCTTTTTCCAAATATCGGCCGGGCGAAGATTTTGCACCTATCGCTGCCAATCCACTGTTGCTCCTGAAAGATAGCCCGCTGAATCTACGTGCCTATGCCGACTTAAGAAGACGCTATTTCAAGACCATCAAACTCCAACCTGATGCGCAGACTTCGACAGCAACTTATCTCTACAAAATAAAGCCCGAAACACTGCCAGCCACATGCTATCTGCCGCAGGACCAGACCGAAGAGCAAGCAGTCAGGAGTGAATAAGCTTCTTGCAAACAGGCTACAATAGCGCCAATTCTTCCGCAATCAGAGTTAGCGTAAATTGCAAGATTATTTATCCCATGTCAGCCTCGCCCCACATCCCCTGTTGGCGGATGTCTGCATGCATTTTCTCGTCAAGGATATACCCGACTGCTGGTACACAGTACCAGCAAGCCCATTACCAATGCTGATTGTTGTCACGCATGGTGCGGTTGAAATGGAAGACGGGCAAGCTTTGCCTCCTCTGGCTATCGTTGGCCCCAGCCGTCATCGCTACCGCGGCAAGGCTCAAGCCGGTTCACGATTTATTTCAGCCGCGTTCCGCCCGGGCATGCTTAGCGCTATTCTTGGCTATCCGGTGGATGAGTTCAGTGATGCTGTCATTGATCTCGCCGATGTACTGCCAGCATCCAGCTACCATGAACTGGAAGACAAATTGCATGCCGCCAGCGACACTGCGGCCAAACTGGAAGCGCTACAAGACATGTTGCTACGCTTGCGTTTGCAGGAAAAACCGCGCATCGCCCCACTGGCAATGCCACCTCACTGGATCAGTAAACCAGGCGATGAGCTGGCTGACAAGCTGGGGCTTGGTACCAGACAGTTTGAACGGCGCTTCCTGACCAGCTTTGGCCTGAGTTTGCGTAGCTACAAACAGCACCTGCGTTATGGCGCGTCGCTGATGCAAGTCATGCTGGGTAACTTGCCAGCACCTACCTGGGCTGAATGTGCGATCAGCTTTGGTTACGCCGACCAGGCGCACATGAACCGCGACTTTGCCCGCTTTACCGGCCATACGCCAGCCCAGCTCATGCGTGGGCTGGCAGCAAAGGACCCTGCGCTCTGGGCCTTTCGCTTCAATGAAACTGATATAGGCAAGATGTTTATTCCGCTAGATGAAATCGATGTCGTTTCGGTTCAAGACCAGCTTATCGCCTGAATCCATAATCGGGGTTTCTCATACCAGGCAAGCAAGGAACCCCATTATGGAAGAGCAAGCAGGTTTGTTTCAGGATTCATACATCCTCACCAACGTCAACGATTTGATGAACAAGGTACAGAGCAACAGCATGTGGTACCTGTCCTTTGGCCTTGCCTGTTGCGCAGTCGAGATGATGCAGGCTGCCAGCGCCCGCTATGACATGGACCGCTTTGGATTCATGCCCCGCGCCAGCCCACGCCATGCAGATTTGATGATCGTTGCCGGCACCCTCACCAATAAAATGGCCCCAGCTCTACGAAAAGTGTATGACCAGATGGCAGAGCCACGCTATGTGATTTCCATGGGTTCTTGCGCCAATGGCGGTGGCTACTATCACTACTCTTATTCTGTCGTGCGCGGTTGCGACCGTATCGTGCCCGTCGATATCTACATCCCAGGTTGCCCACCTACGGCAGAGGCGCTGATTTATAGCCTGCTGCAGTTACAGAACAAAATTAAGCGCAGCAATAGCTTTGCCCGATAATAAAGGCTCTGGTATTTCAGAGATACAGGGAAGCATATCCATGAGCATTTATCTGCGATATGCTTTCCCATAGCTGCCGTCAAGTTTGCCTTTTGCCCAGTCCGCCATCAAATCGTAAAAACCTGGCGTAATACGTGTCTGCTTGCGCGTGCCATCTTTTGCTTCTGTATATTCCCACATGCCGTGACCAGTATCGGGGAAGCGGTAAATCGTGATATCACTGCCCTGGCGGCGAAGATTCGAGAGCCTTTCCAAACTCACCGCACCCGGAGCCTGGCGGTCTTCATCCGCGAATACCCACATCTGTGGCACATCAACTTTGCTCAAGACCTGCATGGGATCAAGCGACCAGTCAATATTCAGCTTGTCGAATCTTGGTACGCCATTACGGCGCAAATCATCTATGGACATGCTCAGGAACACGCCTGAGTATCCTCCCTTTATACTTGTGAACCACGCCTCTTTGCCAAACTGCTTCTGGATATCAGCAAGCTCATCAAACCCTTCTTTCAAATCAGATCTTGCTATTTTTGCTGTCACATCTGTGACCTTGCTGGCTTTGGCAAGTATGTCGTCGCCATAACCGTGATCGTGTAATTCCTTGCTGACCTGCTCCGCATCCTGCCCGGTGATATCAACCGCCAGGCCAAAGCCAATCCCAAGAAACTCTGCCCTGGCCCGCGCTGCCGCGAGTGGCACTATCCACCCACCCTGACTCAAGCCTATGAGACCAAAACGACCGTAGCGCCCTGCTGCCAGCCGCCTGGCTTCGTGTGAAGCTGCTACCAGGTCATCGGCCAGGCGAGGGAAGTTTTGGGTATATTCTCCTTGCGAAAATCCAGTGCCGCGTTTGTCATACACAAAGACCGAAATACCCCGCCCGAGCATTTGATAAGGGTCACCTGCGTGGTCTATCCAGCCAGTGCCTTCTGAGCCATGTGCATAGACGACCAGGGGTGTATTTTTCCCGGCACCGGGCGGCTCCATAGCTTCCATCAAGCGACCTGCGAGTATGACACCACCAGATTCAAATCGCGTGTTCAACTCGGAAATGGCCAGCTTGTTCCAGACCTCATCTCCCCGAACCAGGACTGCATTCTTTCCACATATGAGCGTAGTCCCGGAATCCAGCGTATTGCCAAGCATCCCGTTGTTGAAGCTGTAGTTAAATCCTTTGTCTGCCTTGGTCACGACAACAAATGCCTGTTTGTCTTTTTGAAAAATACCTATCTCACAAGGCGCCGGTATAAAAGAGCTGGACTTCAATACATCAGGCACAGTGATAACCTGTGCAAACAGGATGGGACATGCTAGCGTGCATGCAACAAACAGGATAGAAGATAATATTTTCACGCATTTCTCCAAGAGGAATCAATGCCGTGGATGCTATGCAGTATTGTCGTTGCCAGCTCTTACAATCCGATGAATGCAGGATTTCGATGACTCAAACCCTGATCAAAGGCTTTGAAATAAAGGTAACGTAAAAAAAACCAGTAAAACTGCGGGCAGCAGCTTTACTCGCTTAGTTTGGCTTGGTTCGGCTTGATTTGACCTATGATGACAAGTCGCTTACACCGTTGCCAAATGCGCTTGCAGCACAGAATGCAAAGTCGCCGTTGGCCGCTGGATCAGTTTGGACAACTGACCGCTACCATCATACAAACCACCTTGTGCAGCGCCTGTATCTGATTGTGCCAGGATATGGGCAAAGCCTTCTGGCAAACCAAATGAGACGAGCAAGTCCTTGTATTCAGTCTCCGCATAGTTCACGTAAGCGACAGGCTTGCCTGACAATTCAGCCAGGGTCGCAGCCAGCTCTGCAAGAGTGAACGCCTGGTCGCCGGCCAGTTCATATATCTTGCCGCCCTGATCTTGACCAGTCAGTGCCGCTGCAGCAGCCGCAGCGAAATCGGCACGGGAAGCTGCAGAGAATTTACCATCTCCTGCTGCCCCAAATACCTTGCCAGTTTGCAGCGCAGTGCCCACTGCAGAAAAATAGTTTTCTATATACCAGGCATTGCGCAAGAACACGAAAGGCAGACCGCTGTCGCGTATCAGTTGTTCTGTCGCTACATGCTCCTGGGCCAGCAATAGTGGTGAAGTATCTGCGTGCAGGATGCTGGTGTAGGCGATTAATTCCACTCCTGCATTCTTTGCGGCCTGCACAACATTGTTGTGCTGCTCCAGTCTTTGCCCAATTTCGCTGGAGGATACCAACAAGACTTTTTTCACTCCCTGCAAGGCTGTCGCCAAAGTCTCCGGCTGGCTGTAATCACCCTGGCGAACCTGCACACCACTGGCTCGCAAATCCTCAGCTTTGCTGACATCCCTGACGATGGCAACGATCTGATTAGCCGGGACTGTGCCCAACAAAGCCTGTATCACCAGACGTCCCAATTGCCCACTTGCACCTGTAACTGCGATCATATGTATTTCTCCTGTTATGTGAAAATTCGTCAATATTCATCAAAATTCATCAAAATTCATCAATTTTTAAGTGCAGAATCCCAGTGTTCATCTGCCTTTCCATCCACTATCCGCCAGGTATCAAACCAGGTGGTGGTGTATAAAAGCTGGCCGGAGGTCTTGTCCCTGACTGGCAAGGGATACATGACTGTTACCAGGTCACCTTCTGCAATGACGGCAACCACAGGTTTCGTCATCTTTTCCGGTATGGGTGTGGCCTGGACTTTTCTGACGTCGATAAAATATTTCACCACGCCAGCAAGGCCGGACGCTGCGTTCGGGTTGTGCTGCAGGTAGCGCTTGGACAGATACTTGTCCGCCAGTTCCCAATGGCCGGCCTCCAGCAAGTCTTTCACGATGTGATAGACCACTTGCTTGTTGGCATGCAGCTTTGGATCACTGCTGCTGAACAGCAGATCAGGGTTTTCGCCCCCTACAACCGGCTCCTGCGCATGGCTGGACGACGGTAGAGCCATCAACAAGGTGGATAAGGTGAGCGCAGACATGGCACCCAGGCCCAGGTTTTTCTTAAAACGGTATATCTGTTTTTTCATGACAAAGTCTCTCCTAGCTTCGATATACTTGTATTAGCGATCGAATCAAGGTCTATAATAGAGACTATGTCTAAAAATTGTAAGGAGGCAGTTTTTCGTGCCAAGGTTACCAAAAGTGAACCCATCTAAAGCGGTGGGGATGGCATCGGATTTTGATCCTGCCATGTGCCCGGTCAGGAATGTGCTCGACCATATCAGCACCAAATGGACGCCGCTGATCTTGCTGACACTGCAAGCGGGCCCTTTGCGCTTTAGTCAGCTACATAAGCAAGTACCTGACATTTCCAAGCGCATGCTGACACAGTCTTTGCGCGATCTGGAAAGGGATGGTTTATTGAGTCGAAAAGTGTTCCCGACCAAACCACCCAGTGTGGAATATGAATTGACCCCGCTAGGTATCTCGGTCATGCTGCCTTTGGGCGCCCTTGTAGATTGGGCAGACAAGAATTTTGAAAAGATTAAATTATCGAGGCAGGCGTTTGATCAAGAGAATGAAGCTGCGTAAGCCCTGCATAGCACTGACCGAGACTGTAGCAGGCTATCTACGCTTTGTTCAACTCGCGCATGCTATTGATAGCGTCTTCTGACAACCAGACCAGAGTATTCATATACGTCTCGATGCGATCGACCAGCTCTGCTCTTGGGCCATTTTTCCATTCGCTGGAACCATAGAAGGCATCTTGCTCTGCTTCCAAAGCTGCGCGACTGGCATAAGAACGTACCAGATAATATGTCGCTTCTTCATGATCAGAATGTCCGTAAGCGACTACATCCATATTCCTGCTTTTTAGCATGGGTACAGCAACGGTATGCACGGCCTGGTGGAAGGCCTCGGCAACGCCGGGTTTGAGACGATAGGTGCGAATTTCGACCAAGCGGGTCATAGTTTTGCCTGTCAGGGTTCATTTGAGAATCGTCATGCTAGCACAAGCTGCTGGCATCCACTTATCATCAAAAAAACGTACTGACATGGACGAACAAGATCAGTGATGACGCCTATGTCTTCTGCTTATCTTTGCCTTGATTTCTTCTTTATAGCCCAGCAATTTCCCTATATTCAGGGCGTCGGTCCAGCGTGCCGACCCTGCCCGTGCATTCAACAAAATCATGGTGGCCTTTTTACCTGCCAACTTGACTCGCATGATGAGACAGGCACCTGCTTCATTGGTGAAGCCGGTTTTTGATAGCAGGATGTCCCAGCCTTTTTTACCGATCAGGCGGTTGGTGTTGTGGAATTCACGGCTGAGCCCATTCTTCAGGGTGACGCTGTCTTCACTGTCGGTCGTAATGTCAGTAATTTCCGGATAGCGTGATGCAGCTTGTGCCATCTTCACCAGGTCAGCAGCTGTCGAGGTATTTTCTGGCGACAAGCCAGTCGCTTCGCGAATGACAGTGTGCCCCATACCTAAAGCAATCAATTTGGATTTAACGGCGACCATAAAGGCACCCTGACCACCAGGATATGTGCGGGACAGAGCAGCGGCAGCACGGTTATCAGAGGACATCAATGCCAGTTGCAAGGCTTCCCGGCGCGTCAGGCTTGAGCCTATCGGGACATGGGAGCGGCTATGCTTGAGCTGGTCTTTATCCTCTTCTTCTATGGAGATTTTTTCATCCATATTGGCTTTGCTGTCGAGCAGCACCATGGCTGTCATGAGCTTGGTCAGCGAGGCAATGGGTACGACCACATCAGCATTTTTTTCCAGCAGAACCTGGCCATTACGCTCATCAACGACGATAGCATTCTGGGCACTCAATTGCATGGCAGACAGGCTGCCACAGTACAACATCAGGACAACTAATAACTTGGGCTTCAACATCTGGGCACATCGATTCTGTCACGGGATTAAACAAATAAGGCTGACGCAAAACTGCTAAGGCAAAAGACTAAGCTGAGCATAACAATTTTGCGTCAACATTATAGAGAAAAACCAGCTTGCATACAGGCGGCAAATTTTGCTCGCTGCATGCAAACCGGTTTTTCACAACTGAAGATTACTTGCCTGAGTAGATAATATCTGCACGGCGGTTTTCTGCCCACGCAGCTTCATCGCTACCTGTGGCTTTTGGTTTTTCTTTACCCAGGGACACCGCTTCCATTTGCGCTTCAGGCACGCCCAGCAAAGACAGGGATTTACGCACGGCTTCTGCACGTTTCTGGCCCAGCGCCAGATTGTATTCACGACCACCACGTTCGTCGGTATTACCCTGAATCAGGATTTTCTTGCCATTATTGGCACTCAGGTATTTGGAGTGGGCGTTGACAGTACCGCTATACTCAGTTTTGACAACGTATTGATCGAAGTCAAAATAGACACTACGCTTTGCCAATGGACTATTAGGATTATTCAAATCATCAACTTCTGCTTTTAACGGAGCAACTGTACGTGTATCTACTACGGGAGGCTTGGTTGTTGTCTTCGTTTGTTCTGCCGGTTGCTCAGCCACTTTTACTGGTGAACTGCAAGCTGCCAATAAAACTGCTACTGCTACCAGACCGGCGGCGCTTTTGATTGTGTTGATTGCACGCATGTAAATACCCTCTAAATTTTTAATTGGTCGATTCAAACCTGATGCATAAATCAAGCGCTACCAGGTAGTATGAAGCAACGCCATCTTGCCTCAGGAAACTTAGGCGAATCTTAAAAAACCGTGTTACCAGCAATCAAACACAGAGTTTTGTCAAAAATATGAGCGTTTTTCAGCCTGGCAGGGTATGAGAAGCAGGAAACAGGATAATTACTTCCAACCCGCCCAGGGCTGCGTCAGCCAGGCTGATACTGGCATGATGGCGGTCAGCAATCGCCTTGGCGATGGCCAGACCCAGGCCGCTGCCGCTTTTATTGGTACCTGCGACACGATAAAAGCGGTCAAAGATACGTTCACGTTCTTCTGGCGCGATGCCGTCGCCAGTGTCCTGTATACCAAGTCGCACACCATCTTTGTCGCGGCTGAGGCTGATCTGCACCATGCCCTCGTCCTGTATATAGCGCACGGCATTGTCGAGCAGGTTGCGTATCATGATACGCAGGCTTTCGCTATCACCTTGCAGTTCAAGCAACTCAGGCATTTCTGCATTGATGATGATTTTTCTGGATTGCGCAAAGGGCATGACATCGCTGACCGCCTGTTCTATGCAGGTGTTCAGCGTGATGTTTTGGAAGCTCAGGCTGGCTTGTGAAGTCGGGTCTTGCCTGGCCAGCGCCAGCAATTGTTCAACCAGACGAGAAGCACGATCGACACCACCTAGCAGGCGATTGATGGCTTGCTCGTGACTTTTTTCATCCTTGACCCTGCCGAGGTTTTGCACCTGCAAGCGCAAGGCGGTGATCGGCGACCTTAGCTCATGTGCGGCATCTGCAACAAAGCGTTGTTGTGACTGTATCGCCAGACCCATGCGGCTAAGTAGCGAATTCAATTCCGTCACCAGCAGGGAAATTTCTTTCGGCACGCCATCTGACGACACCGGATCAGTCGAATTGGCATTGCGGTTGGCCAGTTCACTACCTATGCGATTAAGAGGTGCCAGCACAGAGTTGATCCCCCACCAGACTGCGCAAAACAAGAGCAGGGACACAGGTATCACCGGCCACAAGGTACTAAGTGCAAAAGATATTGCCCTGTCCTTGCGCGAACCCATTTTTTGTGCGACCTGAATGACGCGCTTGTTTTCTTCGGCGGCATATACGCGCCAGTCACCGTTTTCCAGCGTCACTGTTGAATAACCTAGGGCAGCTTGTTTGGGCAGACTGCGGTGCTGGCGTGACTGATAAACCCTGGCACCGTCTTCTGACCAGACCTGCACGACAAAATCAAAATCATCAATTTCTGTTCCTGGCAAATTATGCCAATCGACCTGATCAAAATCACCGTCCTGTAAGGCCAGTGCCATTTGCTGCATGTGATAATCAAACAGCTTGTTGGCTTCACCGATGGCGGCATGCAGCGAGCTGGCAAACTGCAGGGCCGCTGCAGCCAGAATGGCGATACCAAACAAGAGCATCATTTGCAGGCGCAAAGACTTCATGTGTTTTTCTCGACCACGCTTTTTTCAACCATGTTTTTCTCAACCATATAGCCAACGCCACGCACATTGACGATGAATTTTTGCCCCAGCTTTTTGCGCAGGCCGTGGATATACACTTCGACCGCATTGCTTTCTATTTCTGAAGTGGCACCGAATAACTGGTCTTCCAGACGGCTGCGCGACAGTATGGCACCAGGCCGCGCTACCAAAGCATCAAGTATCGTCCATTCGCGGGAAGACAGTATGACCTGCTCTGCACCACTAAATACTTGCCGCGTCGTGGTATTGACGACGACGTCGCCGCATACATAAGAAGTATCAGTACGCCCATGCGAGCGCCTTACCAGGGCATGCATGCGGGCGATCAGTTCATCCAGATCAAAAGGTTTGACGAGGTAATCGTCTGCACCTGCATGCAAGCCGCGCACCCTATCAGGCACGGCATCGCGCGCAGTCATGACCAGCACCGGCAAGGTATCACCGCGCTTGCGCAAGGCTTTTAAAATGTCCATGCCGTCGCGCTGTGGCAGGCTCAGGTCCAGCAATAACACATCATAGCTATGAAATTGCAGGGCCGCCTCGGCGGCTTCACCATTGCTGAGCCAATCGACCAGATTGGCTTCGCTTTCCAGAGCAATCTGTATGTTTTCACCTATCATGGTGTCGTCTTCGACGAGCAGGACTTTCATGTTTTGTATGTGCTTGATGTGTGAAAGGACGAGTGAAAAGACGAATGAAACAATAAGTGCAGCGTGATTGTACGCCATGGCTGGATTCAAAAGATATGCTGCAAATCACTTGACAGACGTTGCCATTTAATCTTTAATTTCTGTAACGACAGAAATTAAAGAAATAAAGGAAAAATCATGCCGCAAAAACAATCTTCATTGCGCAAATGGCTGATACGCTGGCTGTATTCAGCAGCTTTCGCTCATTTGCTGATCGGCATCTTGCTGCCCTGGATCAGTGCCACAGGTCTGGTGGAGGTCTATCACCAGCTCATAGAAAGCCATTTCTGGCCACAGGCTGCACCAGATGCGGCGCGCAATATGCAAGTCTGGTGGATGAGTTTGTTTGGCGCTACCGTGCAAACTGTGGGCTTGTGGATGGGTGCGCTGATTTACCTGGGCAACCAGCATCGCAGCCGCTTTGCCTGGCTGTGGCTGATGATAGGCATACTGGTATGGGCACCGCAAGATATGCTGATTTCCATGCAGGCGAATATGCTGATCAATGTCTGGATAGATGCATTCGCGGTGCTGAGCATGATCCCTCCCTTGTTCATCTTATGGAAAATGGACTCAAAGAATACTGAAAATACAGAAAGAAGTGCATGAACCCAGACAGCAAACCCATCCCATCCGAAGGCGAATTATTCAGGAAAATCCTGGGTAAGGAATGGCTGAAACTGCACCCCGATATCCAGGCCAGGTTTGCCAAGAACCCTGAGCCGGACAAGCCACTGTACTACACTGGCCAACTCAGTGAACTGAGCTGCTCAAGAATAGGCAAACTCCTTGGACACCTGACCAAACCGATGATAGCCGGAGCCTTGATCCCTTACACTGATCACGACTTCCCTGTCGATATCATGGTGTATTCCAAACCAGATTGCCCTTCTATCTTCAAGCAAAGAATATACCGCCTGCACAACAGGCCACCGATACAGTTCACATCGTATATGCAGGAAAGCGAGAAAGGTGAAGTGCTCGAATATGTGGGCATGGGTCTGGGCATGAAGCTGCGCCTGCATGTCCATGAGGGTAATCTCTACTTCACCAGCGATGGTTACTTCTGGGATGTACTGGGCTACCGCATACCCATACCGGGTATTTTCACGCCTGGCAAAACCTATCTGTGCCATCGTAATGACGATCCTGAGCAATTCAATATCCGCATAGAAATCAAACACGCCTTGTTTGGCCGCACCTTTACCCAGGTCGGCGTTTTCAAGGAAATTCATCCTGAGGCTGCATCATGAACACTCACCTGCTTGCCCTGCAATTAATGGCCGCACAAGGCTTGCTCGGCGCTTTCGATACCTTGTATCACCATGAACTGACCGAGGCCTTGCCACAACGCGCCAGCGCACGCAAAGAGTTGGGCATACATGCGACCCGCGCGCTTATCTACAGTTTGCTGTTCGTTGGTTTGTCAGCATGGGCCTGGCATGGTGCCTGGGCCATCGTGCTATTGCTGGTGTTTGGTGTGGAAATAGTCCTGACCTTGTGGGACTTTGTGATTGAAGACCAGACCCGACTTTTACCAGCCACTGAACGCGTGACGCATACCGTACTCGCGATTAATGGTGGTGCCTTTATCACCTTGTTGATATTGAATACGCCTGAGTGGTTTGCTGCTCCTACACAAATGCTATGGCAACCACAGGGTTGGCTCAGTGTATTCCTGGCCTTATGTGGAGTGGGCGTTGGCCTCTCAGGCATACGTGATGGGCTGGCAGCACTGCGACTCGGCAAACTGGCCGACAAGGATAAACAGGCATCCACCATACATTTCAGCAATCAATCAGAGCAGGTTCTGGTCACCGGCGCCACAGGTTTTATCGGCAGCTTGCTGGTCAAGGCCTTGCTGGCCGATGGGCAGCAAGTGACGATACTCAGCCGCAATCCCAAACAGGCAAGCTGGAAATTTGACGGCAGAGTCAGAGTCATTGCATCGATGCAGGAATTATCTGCAAATCAACGCATCGATGTCATCATCAACCTGGCCGGTGCACGTATCCTGGGCTGGCGCTGGTCAGAAAAACGCAAGGCAGAATTGCGGCATAGCCGCACTGGTTTGACAAGAGAAATTACTGCATGGATCAGTCGTGCAGCAAGCAAACCCAGGCTCTTGCTGGCAGCTTCTGCCATAGGCTACTACGGCATACAAGCATCAGGCGATGACAGGGAATTAAGCGAAAGCGCAGCACCACAATCCATCTTCATGTCAGAACTGTGCCAGGAATGGGAGCAGGCCAACCAGGCTGCCACTAATTACGGCGTCAAGGTCGCCAGGATGCGCCTGGGCGTTGTCCTGGGCCAGCAAGGTGCACTGGGCATGATGCTCCTGCCCATCAAGCTGGGTCTGGGTGGTGCGCTGGGTAGCGGCAAGCAATGGCAATCGTGGATACATGTGCACGATGTATTGCGCGGCATTGCCCACCTATGGCAGCATGAAGCCAGCCTGCCGCCGGACAGTGCTTATAATTTCACTGCACCTGAAGTAGTCACGCAAAAACAGTTCAGCACCATCGCCGCCCATGTACTGCATCGCCCCAGCTTTTTCCCCACCGCAGGCTGGCCTATGCGCCTGTTGCTGGGTGAGCAAGCTGATTTATTACTGGAAGGCCAGCGCGTGGTGCCAGCAAAATTATTGGAAGACGGTTTTGTTTTTGATTATCCGGATTTGCGTATTGCACTGATAAACCTGGTCTAAGCAGATTGATTAAGATGCAAAGATGCCTATGCCGCGCAGAAGACAACTCAAATCGATAGCAGCAGGAATTGCGGATAGCTTTAACAGCCGCAATAATGATCTTGAAGGCTATTGGGCCATAGGCAAGCTTTGTCGCTTTGCGCATGAACGTTCTATTACTTTGCTTACGCTAGATTTGCTCAATATCATCTGCACACCGCAAAGTGCAGAGTTCAATGCTGTCATGCATTACTATAAGGTGAAGTTGCGTGCAATCATGAACAAGCAAGGTATTCCAGAAGACTGGCTAAAGGCAGCAACAATAGAGATTAATTTTCAGCCTGAGTGTGAAGCACATTTGCACTACTTTCGTTCTGCACTGGGCAGCCCCTACACTGTCACCGCCAAATTGATGACGGACCTGGGGAAAATATACAGCGTCAGAAATGGGGGTAATTGCAAACCTCATGACCCTTTAAGGGAAACGCGACGAAGCGTTTAGCTGTCATGCAAAGTGTCCCCACTTGAAATTTGAAATTCAGTCGCAATCTGGCTCTGTAAATTCAAGGAGCCAGCCATGTTTTTCCTGCGTCATCCCCAGCCTGTCAGGCCAAGAAAAGCCGTGCCAGAACTACAAGTCAGCAGCCAGACCCAAGTTGCTGACACCAGCACTATTGTTGTTGAACATAGCGAGAAAGATTTGCAGGCTTTGCAAACTCAGCTCAAGGCCAATGTAGCTGGCAAGAAAAAATAAAATGAAAAAACTGCGGCTTTCCTGGAGGGAACCAGAAAGCCGCAGAAACGCGCAAAAACTTGTTTAATCGAAAACGCTCAGGCTAACTCAGACAGCGGCCCTCTTCTTAGCCTCTTCCTCATACAATTCTTTTTTGGACAACTTCCCTACCGGGGTTTTAGGTAACTCTGCACGGATATCCATGGCTTGCGGCATTTCATGCTTGCCCAGTCTGTCCTTGAGGAAGTCTTTCAAGTCATCAAAACTAAATGCTGCCTGCCCTGCCTTGAGTTTAATAAATGCTTTGGCAGCTTGCCCACGATATGCATCGGGGATACCAATGACGCTGACTTCGGCGACAGCTGGGTGTTCATAAATCGCTTCTTCTATATTGCGTGGATAGACGTTGTAACCACCGGACAAAATCATGTCCTTGGTACGATCGACGATATACACAAAACCGTCAGCATCCATATAACCAACATCGCCGGTACGGAAGTAACCGTCAGCAGTAAACGCATCACGAGTCGCCTCTGGTTTGTTCCAGTAGCCTTTCATGATATTCGCGCCGGCCACGCAGATTTCACCGCGCTCGCCCAAAGCCACTTCCTGGCGGGGGTCGTCAATGCTGGCAAATTTAAAGCTGATACCTGGCGTCGGTAAACCACAGGAACCAGCCTTGCGCACGCCTCCCAATGGCGTAAAAGTACCGGTGGGTGAAGTCTCGGTCATGCCCCAGCCTTCGAGCAGGGTACAGCCCGTCAATGCCTGGAATTGTTGCAGCACTTCTGTCGGCAAGGGCGCGCCACCAGAGTTGCAGAACTTTAAAGCGCTCAGATCAAATTCCTTGATCTGTGGATGATTGATGATGGCGGTGTACATGGTCGGCACGCCAGGGAATACCGTGATTTTTTTATTCGCCAGATCCTTCACCACGGCATCAGCATCAAAGCGGGTATGCAAGACTATCTCCGCACCCAGACGTATGCCAAACAGCATATCCACCGTCAATGCATAGATGTGGAATAGCGGCAGCACGGCCAGCAACTTTTCCTTGCCCTCTTCCAGCACGCGTGGCTCGATATTGGTGGTCTCCATGATCTGGCTGCAAGCCGTAGTGAGGTTGCCATGCGTGAGCATTGCGCCCTTGGGCAGGCCAGTGGTGCCGCCGGTATATTGCAGAGTAGCGATCGCTTCTTTGGGATCGATTGCCGGGATGGGCGTGTAGTCACCATCATTGTCCAGCAGTTTTGCAAACAGCAGATGTTGGGCATCGTCAGGGATAATACTTAATTGCGCTGCCTTGTCCAGATTCACCCTGACGGCATCCGGATAAGGTGTCATTTCCGGGATATTGCCGATGATGAGTTTTTGCAGACGGGTATGACCCAGCATCTTGGCCATTTGCGGGTACAGCATGACCATATCCAGCGTCACCAGTATATCGGTATGGCTGTCGGCAATTTTATGCTCCAGCACTTTCTCGGCATCCAGCGGTGAGTAATTCACTACCGTGCCACCGGCCTGCAAGATCGCGAAAAAGCTGATGACGTAATGCGGTGTATTCGGCAGATACAGGCCCACATGCACGCCGGGCTTTACACCCAGTTGCTGGAAGCCTTTGGTAGCTTGATTCACCAGCTTTTGCAATTCTGCATAGCTGGTTTTCTTGCCCATGAATTCCAGTGCGGGCAAGTCTGGCCATTTGGCAACGGCATCATGCAGTAATTGTGGCACGCTGCTGATGGGCAGATCGGCGTCCCAGTGTACGCCTGCGGGGTAAGATTTGATCCAGGGTTGTAAGTCGCGCATTTTTGTCTCTCTTTATAAGAATAATTTGAAAATGTCAGCCAACTGGGAAGTTAACGTCGGAAAAGCCCTGCCTCAAAAAGAGGAAGAGCTAATCCGGAACTACCCGTAAATCGCACTTATGAAACTACAAGTAATTATTTTTTCTCCGTATATTTCTTCAACTCCATCTTGCCGATTTGATTCCTGTGTACTTCATCCGGGCCATCAGCCAGGCGCAGGGTGCGCGCCTGTGCATAGGAATAAGCCAGGTTGAAATCATCTGACACACCACCACCACCATGCGCCTGTATGGCCCAGTCAATGACCTGGCAAGCCATGGTTGGTGCTGCCACCTTGATCATGGCGATTTCTTTAGCTGCGGCCTTGTTGCCAACCGTGTCCATCATCTGTGCAGCATTCAAGACCAGGAAACGTGCCTGGTCGATGAGGATGCGGGCATTGGCGATACGTTCCAGCGTCACGCCCTGGTCGGCTACGCGTTTGCCAAAGGCCACGCGTGTCAAAGAGCGTTTGCACATGTCTTCGAGTGCGCGCTCTGCCAGACCAATCAAACGCATGCAGTGATGGATGCGGCCAGGTCCCAGACGGCCCTGGGCAATCTCGAAACCACGGCCTTCGCCCAGCAAGATATTTGAAGCCGGCACACGAACATTTTCAAACAGCACTTCGCCATGACCATGCGGTGCATCGTCATAACCGAATACCGGCAAGGCGCGCAAAATAGTCACGCCAGGTGTATCACGCGGCACGATGATCATGGATTGCTGCTTGTGACGATCAGCATTGTCAGGATCACTCTTGCCCATGAAGATAAACACTTTGCAGCGCGGATCGTTCGCCCCAGACGACCACCATTTGCGGCCATTGATGACGTACTCGTCACCATCACGCACTATCGATGATTCAATATTGGTGGCATCAGAAGAGGCCACTGCCGGTTCTGTCATGGCAAAGCAGGAGCGAATTTCACCGCGCAACAAGGGCTTGAGCCATTGTTCCTGATGCTCAGGCGTGCCATAGCGGGCAAACACTTCCATATTGCCTGTATCAGGTGCCGAGCAATTGAATACTTCAGGTGCCCAGACGGCACGACCCATAATTTCGCACAGCGGCGCGTATTCGAGATTGGTCAGACCTGCACCATGGCCAGATTCTGGCAAAAAGAGATTCCACAAACCGGCATCGCGTGCCTTGGCTTTCAATTGCTCAACCACCTTGGTCGGTATCCAGGCATTGCCTGCCTTGCGGTTGGCGGCTATCTCGCCAAAGAAAGTTTTTTCATTTGGATAGACGTGCTCGTCCATGAAGGCGATCAGGCGTGCCTGCAAATCTTTGACTTTGGGGCTGTATTGAAAATCCATGATGTGTCCTTTTTCCTTGTTGGTTCAGTTTTTTCAAATGGACATGGCTATGTCCGCTTTACTTTCTTTGTAGTTCGATATTGCGCGCTGTCAGCAATGCTGTTGCGCACAAAACCTCTTTGCCATCACGTACAGAAAAAACCTCTGCGGCGCTGACTGTCAATAACTTTCCATTTGAAACCACTCGCCCACGTGCTCGCAATTTTTCACCATTAGCAGGGGCGACTATCTTTAAATTACAATCTATGCTGGCGTTGATCCAGCCTGCTGGTAAAAGGGTACCAGCGGCAGAGACGCCGGCAAAATCTGCTGCTGCAAAGATGGCTGTGGCCTGCATCTTCCCTGGTACGAAACTGAGTTCTTCGCGATAGGCAATGTCCAGTTCCACTTCGCCCGGCACTATCTTCACAAATTCTATGCCCAGCCATTGCGCCATGGGCATGGCAAGCACCAGACTCTTCAGTTGCACTGCGTAATCTGGATTGCTAGCCTCGTATGCCGGTTTCATGATCGCGCCTTGTCCTTTTGCCTTATTAACTAACCAGATAACCACCATCAACATTGATGCAGGCACCCGTGGTATAGCTGGATGCATTCGATGCCAGGTACAAGACCGTGCCCGCCATTTCGTCAGGTTCGGCAATGCGCTTCATCGGTATGCGGGTCAGTGCTTTTTCAAGGATCACAGGATTGTGGAACAGGGCGGAGGCAAACTTGGTATCGGTCGCGCCAGGCAGCAAGGCATTCACGCGCACACCCATGGGCGCGCACTCTTGCGCGAAGGATTTGGTCATGGCGATGACTGCTGCTTTGGTGATGGAATAAATCCCTTGCATGGCACCTGGCACTACGCCATTGACAGAAGCCACATTGATGATGCTGCCCCCACCATGTTTTGCCATCAGTTTGGCACCAGCTGAAGACATGAAGAAATAGCCGCGTATATTGACATCAACCGTCTTCTGGAAGGCGCTGACATCCGTCTCGGTGATATGCCCAAAGTGAGGATTAGTGGCAGCATTATTGACCAGGATATCGAGTTTGCCATGCGCGGCTGTGATATCGGCAAACAAGGCATCGATCTGCGCCATTTCACCAATATGGCAGGCGCGAGCTTCTGCCTTGCCGCCGGCAGCGACGATTGCTGCTACCACGGCTTCGCAGGCTTCTGCCTTGCGGCTGCTCACGATGACATGGGCACCGTTAGCAGCCAAGGTTTTGGCAACAGCTTCACCTATGCCACGGCTGGCACCAGTGACCAGTGCGACCTTGCCGGTCAAATCAAAAATTGCTTTCATGTCTTGTCTCTCTTTTGTTTTTATACGTAGGTAATTGCTTTTGGATTGTTCAGCACTTCCAGGTGTGAAAAATTATTCAGATAAGCCAGCGCAGGACGCAATATGCCCTCAGACGTTGGCTGCAAATGAAAGCGGGTGACCGCGCTATTCACCAGTGACCAGTTGAGTTCAGCAAAACGTGGATCAGGGAAACCCAGCACATGCTGGCACAAGGCCGAGATCGTGCCGCCAGAAGTGAACACGACGATGTTCTTGGCATCATCCGCAATTGCCAGTTGCTTGTGCATGGCGATAACGCAGCGCTCCCGAAATGCATTCCAGCTTTCTACATACTCAGCATCATGTTCACCTGACATCCAGCGGCTGATGGCCTGGGCAAAAATATCCTGGAAGGCTTGCTTGCCATTCGGCGTATTCATGAGGAAATGCTTGACTGCTGCCGGATCATCAAAAGCAGGTACGTGCCGTGCCAGCACTTCATGGTGGTTGTATTCATTGAAACCGGCATCGCAATGCCAGGCTGAAGTATCCAGTGCATCAACATCTTGTTGCCGCATTTCGGAAAGACAGGCTTGCGCGGTTTGCTGGTGACGTTTCAGCGCGCCAGTGACGACACGAGATACCTGCATATCACGCGCTGCCCACCAGCGACCCAAGTGTCTTGCCTGCTGTTCGCCGAGTTCAGACAATTGGTCATAGTTCTGGTTGCCGAATGAAGCCTGCCCGTGCCTGACCAGATATAAAGCTGCCATTACTTCCTCTGTGAGATATCACTTATAAATTGATGAACAAAGTGTAAGCCCGGGACTATAATTGATCAAATGAATAGTTATTATCAAGATTAATTAATCCCATGCATTTATCACGCGTCGATTTGAATTTGTTCACTGTCTTTGTTGCCATCTATACCGAAGGCAGCGTGACCCGCGCCAGCCAGCAATTGAACCTGACCCAGCCAGCTATCAGCCATGCGCTGAACCGCCTGCGGCAATTGTTCAATGACCCTCTGTTTGTACGCCAAGGCCAGATGATGGTCTCGACCCCACTGGCGCGCAGCATCATAGAGCCGGTGCGGCAAGCTCTGCGCGGGCTGGAAGTGACGCTGACCGAAAATGACAAGTTTGACCCGGCACTGGCTAGCAAACAGTTCAATCTGGCCTTGCGTGATGTGCTGGAATCGACCGCCCTGCCACCGCTGATGGAGAGCATTACCCGGCAGGCACCACAAATCAATCTGGCGGCAATACAGGTGGAAAGACGGGAACTGGTTAGCGAACTGGCGGCTGGCAGCCTGGATCTGGCGATTGACATGCTGTTGCCATTGCCAAATGAGATACACCGTCAGAAGGTAGTGCAAGGAAATACTGTTGTACTGGCCAGGCGCGATCACCCCGTCATACAGGGCAAGCTGGATCTGGATACCTATATGCAGGCCGAACACATACTCGCCAGTTCACGCCGTAAAGGTATGGGTCTGGAAGATTTTGAGCTGAGCCGTCTTGGCTTGCAAAGACGCATACGCCTGCGTTGTCAGCATTATTTTGCCGCTTGCCGGGTAGTCAGCCAGACAGATTTACTGCTGACCATGCCGGAAGGCTATGCACGTATCGCGAATGAACAATTCGACAATCAGATATTGCCGCTGCCAGCAGCCATGCCCTCATGGGATGTGTATTTGTACTGGCACCAGAATGTGGAAAATGACCCTGCCAATCGCTGGTTGAGACAACAGGTGATAGAGGCGTTTCAGGATCAGACGGTGTGATACCGGCCTGGTCCTGCATTCAACTCAAATGGAATGGGATTTATTTGCCAGCCTTAGGCTCGTCTGGCAGCAGACAGGCATCGATAATTTGCAAATCATTATCTTTAGCAAAGCTGACGACGAAATGATAAGCCAGCGGTTCGATTTCACGTATGGCTTCATTCACCACGACAGAACGCACGCCGTTCAACAAGATCGGGCGTACATAAGGTGAATACTGCAAGTGTGAATTTCTGCCACCGTCGGGGCTGAAACAGGACATGGCTCCGCACAGGCGCTCTGCCCAATCGCTGGGGCGAAATTGTTTTCCATCGCTGGTTACACCCTGGATGAAAAACTCGCGTACTTGTTGCGTTTCTTTGGAATCGGCCATGTGCTCGGCTTGCAAAAGCAAGAGTGAATTAAGCTTAACATCATTATGTAATACCAAGCTTTCAATATACTTCCATATTATATCTTATAGAAGACTTGAATCAAAACTGGCATCGCTGATATATCTGGCTTTGATGCATAGCATGCAATCTTATTGAGCCACTATAGTGCATTTTGAGAGGGAGTAAAGAAAAGTCAGCACAAGGCTTTGCCTGATTGACAAGCACTGTATTTATCAGCGAAGCACAAACCGCAGGAAGAGAGTTGGCGTTTAATAAAAATTGATGCATCTGCCGTGTTCAGGCATTACATCATTGAATGCAAAATGCATATGCCCTTACAATAAAAAAACGCATCCATTCGTAGCAAGCTTCTGATTACACAATATGATCCCTTATTTCACAAAAGAACAAGTCAGCATCGCCCTGCCCTATGCAAAACTGATACCCGCATTACGCCTGGCATTTACGCAAGAAGTCATTGCGCCGAAACGGCATGCTCACAACCTGTCTGAAGCAGATAATTCCAGTTTGCTACTGATGCCGGTCTGGCAGCCGCAAGGGCAACTGGGTGTGAAGCTGGTGACGGTGGCACCAAAGAATACAGACATGCCAACCGTGCAAGCAGTCTTTGTTTTATTTAGCACTAAAACAGGTGCACCGCTGGCCTTGATGGATGGTGAGGAATTGACTTTGCGGCGCACCGCTGCGGCCTCGGCTCTTGCATCTTCTTATGCATCCCGGCACGATGCACGGCATTTGCTGTTGGTTGGCAACGGCAGCCTGGCACCCCATATCGCGATTGCACATTGCCAGACCAGGGCAATTACTGATATCAGCATCTGGGGCAGATCCGTAGAGAAGTCAGCAGGTGCCGCGAAAATAATACGCGAGCATACAGAATTCCCGGCACATATCAGAGTACATGTCAGGGAAGACCTGGCAGCAGCTTGCCATGAAGCCGACATCATTTGTTGCGCGACCACCAGCAAGACACCGGTTGTGTTGAGTGACTATGTCAAAGCGGGAACGCATCTTGATCTGGTAGGTGGATTCAAGCCAGATATGCGTGAAGTGGATGACGAGCTAATGAGCAGAGCCACCGTGTTTGTCGATACTTATGCAGGTGCCCTGGCTGAGGCAGGAGATATCACACAAACACTGGCGAATGGCAGCCTGGCAAAATCAGCGATTGTTGCGGAACTGGCCGAGCTTTGCGCTGATAAGCACCTGGGCCGCAAGAGCAATGCCGAGATCACTTTGTTCAAATCAGTGGGAACGGCAATCGAGGATTTGTGTGCAGCGAATTTGGTGTGGTCGAGACAATATTGAGGTTGGGCCCGGCCCAACCTACGAGATAATATACATTCCACAAAGCCATGGACCTTGCTAAACCCGATTTTAGTTCTTAGGAAACCCACCCAACAAAGCCGCACGTTTTTGTGGCTTGGCTGGTGTGCTGGCATTTGATGGTGATGCCATCGACGCTGTCGTATTGTTGCTGCTTGAACTCGCACCTGAACTTGGTTCATAAGGCTTGAGGAACCACGGATCGACTTTCTCTTTCGGTGGTTGATAGCTACGCGCTGGGCGCTCGCTTCTTTCACCACGGTCAGACCTGTCAGCGCGGTCACCACGACCGGAACGATCGCCTTGCTCGCCCCGTTCACGCGGTGCACGATGTTCTGGCTGATGCACGGACGTCGCGACAAAACCGGCCAGATTCAGGCGCACGATTTTTTGCTTGATCATTTTTTCTATGTCGATCAGCAAACGTTCATCCTGGTCAGTATGCAGGGAAATTGCATCCCCCTTGGCCCCGGCACGACCAGTACGGCCTATGCGGTGGACATAATCTTCGGCGTTATACGGCAAATCAAAATTGATGACGCAAGGCAGCTCGGCAATGTCGAGACCGCGCGCAGCAACGTCAGTCGCTACCAGTACTTCAACTTCACCCTGCTTGAAAGCCTCAAGTGCAGCCATGCGTTCTTGTTGTGACTTGTCACCATGAATCGCAGATGCTTTGACACCTTGCTTGACCAGATGCACAGCCAGGCGTGACGCACCTATCTTGGTGTTGGAAAACACGATGACTTGCTTCAGGCCGCGTTCACGGATGATGAAGGATACGGCATCACGTTTTTCTTCCGTCGATACCTTGTACAAAATCTGCGTGACATTATCGGCAGTAGCATTGCTGCGTGCCACTTCTATGGTTTGCGGATTGGTCAGGAAACTGGCAGCGAGTTTTTTGATCTCTTGCGAGAACGTCGCAGAGAACATCAGGTTCTGGCGCTTTTTAGGCAGCAGGTTGATGATGCGTTGCAGGTCAGGCAGGAAGCCCATGTCCAGCATGCGGTCAGCCTCGTCCATGACCAGTATCTGGACCTGTGACAGGTTGACGGTTTTTTGCTGTACGTGGTCGAGCAAACGACCAGGCGTGGCAATCACGATCTCGACGCCGTTACGCAAGATTGCCGTCTGCGGTGCCATGTCCATGCCACCAAATACGACGGTAGAACGCAAGGGCGTGTGACGGGAATAAGCCTTGACGTTTTCTGCGACCTGGTCAGCCAGTTCACGTGTCGGCGTCAAAATCAGTGCGCGCACAGGGTGGCGTGCCGGCGAAGCACTGCTGCTTGCATGGGCCAGCAACAACTGGATGATAGGCAAAGAAAAACCTGCAGTCTTGCCTGTGCCGGTCTGGGCTGCGCCCATCACGTCACGGCCTTGCAAGACAACTGGAATAGCCTGTTCCTGAATTGGAGTTGGATGCACATAACCCTGATCTGTCAGGGCACGCAAGATTTCTGGCGCAAGACCAAAATCGGCAAACTTTACCGTAGGGGTAGCTTGCTCATCAGAGGGTGTAACTGGGGACTTGATATCAGTCATGGTAGTTGGTGGGCCCAGCAGGACTTGAACCTGCGACCAACGGATTATGAGTCCGCTGCTCTAACCAACTGAGCTATGGGCCCAATTCTTTCTGCAAGCTCTGCCTGCTTTAATCTGAGGTTAATCCAGTTTGGAAAAATACTTCAGGTTTTGCAGGTAAAGCCAGATGATGCCGCCTGCAAAAATTGCGCCAAATTTCAGCACAACAATTTCAATGGGCACCGGAAAACCGACGCCCATTATATAACATTAATTACCTTCGAGGAAGCTCTTGAGCTTATCCGAGCGTGATGGATGGCGTAATTTTCGCAAAGCCTTAGCCTCTATCTGGCGAATACGTTCTCTGGTCACGTCAAATTGTTTACCTACTTCTTCAAGGGTATGATCCGTGGACATTTCAACGCCAAAACGCATGCGCAATACTTTTGCTTCGCGCGGCGTCAAAGAGTCGAGCACGTCTTTTACTACATTGCGCATCGATGCATGCAGAGCAGCATCGGCCGGCGCCAATGTGTGATTGTCTTCGATGAAATCGCCCAAGTGGGAATCATCATCGTCGCCTATCGGTGTCTCCATGGAAATCGGCTCTTTCGCAATCTTCATGATCTTGCGAATTTTATCTTCCGGCATTTCCATCTTGATCGCCAGCGTTGCAGGATCAGGCTCTACACCTGTCTCTTGCAAAATCTGACGCGAGATACGATTCATTTTATTAATCGTTTCTATCATATGCACTGGAATACGAATCGTGCGTGCCTGATCGGCGATAGAACGGGTAATAGCCTGGCGTATCCACCATGTTGCATAGGTCGAGAATTTATAACCACGACGGTATTCAAACTTATCGACTGCCTTCATCAAACCGATATTACCTTCCTGAATCAGATCCAGGAATTGCAAGCCACGATTCGTGTATTTTTTGGCGATGGAAATCACCAGACGCAAGTTGGCCTCAGTCATTTCACGCTTGGCTTTGCGTGCCTTCATTTCACCGGCAGACATCTTTTTGTTGATGTTGCGCAGATCAGGCAAAGGCAAAACTACGCGAGATTGCAGGTCGATCAGTTTCTGCTGCAGTTGTTGCACTGAAGGGATGTTACGGCCCAGCACAGCACTGTAGGAATGACCAGAATTTACTTCGCCCTCAACCCAGCTCAGGTTGGTTTCATTACCAGGGAACACCTTGATGAAGTGGGAACGTGGCATGCCGCAACGATTAACGACAACTTCGAGTATCTGCTTTTCTACATGGCGTACTTCATCTACCTGACCACGCAGGGTGTCGCACAATTTCTCAACTACTTTCGCGGTAAAGCGTATGCCCAGCAATTCGCTGGAAATGGCTTCTTGCGCCTTGACGTAAGTTTTGGAGTTGTAGCCCTCTTTTTCGTAGGACTTGCGCATCTTGTCAAAATTCGTTGAAATGATTTCGAATTTTGCCAGGGCATCACGTTTCAATTGTTCGAGTTGTTCAGCAGAGATTGCAGCTGCGCCAGCGGCACCGCCATCATCGTCTTCTTCTTCCTCTTCTTCCTCTTCGTCCTCTTCATCTTCTTCAGACGATTCTTCTGCAACCACAACTACCGGCGCAGCCTGTTCATCCGCATTCGGATCGACCAGACCATCGACGATTTCATCGATCTTGATTTCATCGGCAGCGATACGGTCAGCCGCAGCGAGGATTTCTGCAATCGTGGTTGGACAGGCAGAGATCGCCTGTATCATGTCTTTCAGGCCTTCTTCGATTTTCTTCGCGATGACGATTTCGCCTTCGCGCGTCAGCAACTCGACCGAACCCATTTCGCGCATATACATGCGCACAGGGTCAGTGGTGCGACCAAAATCAGAATCAACCGTAGAAAGTGCAGCCTCAGCAGCGGCTTCAACTTCATCATCATCGGTCGTGACAGTGACGACGTTATCCGACAACAACAGGGTTTCAGCATCAGGGGCCTGCTCATACACGGCCACGCCCATGTCATTGAAGGTACCAATGATGCCTTCAATGGCTTCAGGATCGACAACGTTTTCTGGCAAGTGATCGTTGATTTCTGCGAACGTCAGGTAGCCACGGTCCTTACCCAGCTTAATCAGGGTTTTCAGTTTCTGGCGACGGCGTTCGAGTTCTTCTTCAGTAGCCTCAGGATCAGAAGAGAAGGCATCTTTGAGCAAAGCCTTTTCTTTGGCCTTGCGGTCTTTTGCCTTGGCCTTGTCTATGGCTTTCATCTCGGCGCGCTCTACTGCATTGAGCGCGGCGATTTCTTCATTCTCAGGCTGGTATTCTTTTGGCTTGCGACCACGGCGACCAGGCACCTTCACCCCGGGCAATACATAGCCGGAGGTGTCAATGGCGGCAAGCACCGCAGCATCGGTCGTCTGGCTTACTGTAGGCGCAGAACCGGTTTTGATTTCCTGCACCTCTGGTGCAGCTTTCGCTGAATTCTTGGTTGGCTTAGTCACTGTCTTTGAATCGGTTTTGTTAATTGTCACAGAAGCTTTCGATGATACGGATACTGGTTCTGGCCGGGCTGCAGATGCACTCCTGGTTTTTCCACTGAGCTGGGATTCGGCCGCTTCTGCTGGCTGATTCCCTTTTTTTGCCGGTGGTGTCGCATTCTTGCCGCTCACTTCCTTACCAGCCGTTTTTGTCGCAGACGCGGATATTTCATCCGTGTCTTTGGCTTTTGTTGCCGTTTTCAATACTGCTTTACTTGTTGCCTGCTTTGTTGCCTGTTTCACCTTGACGGTCTCCGCTGCCAGTGAGGTCTTTATCACTTTAGGCGCTTTAACGTCTTTCGCAACCCCTTTTTGCTCCGCTGTTTTGTCTGTTTTACTGACAGTCACAGCCTTACTACTCGTACTCCGTGCAACAGACGCTGCAGCCGTCTTTGCCTTGGTGCCAGCACTTGCCGCGGTTTTTACCGCTTTGCTCGTTGCAGTGGCAGGCGACTTTTTCGGTGCGCTTGCCACGGCTTTTGTTACCGTAGTGGACTTCAGGGTTTTCGCGGGTTTCTTCATTGCGCTAGCCATTGAATCAAACCATCCGGAACTGAGGAAGTCGCCTGTGGGCACATCACAAAAAAGAAAATGCGCTGCCAGCAGATCTGGTGATCGGCATCGCAGAGCAAAATCTGGTTTGTTGCAGACTTCCCGAGTCTCAGCGCCAGTGTTTTGGGTTACTCGGAGGAGCATTACGCTCACCTAAACAACACATTCTGTGCAAATGCAAAAAGCTTCGCCCAGAATGAAACAACCTAAGACCTTGAATCGAAAGCCTTTAATTATACCACGCGAACCTACTTTACTCCAGCCTAAGACTGTGCTTATATCAACTTAGTGGCAATTTGGTGAATAAATTTTAGGCAAATACTGGAGAAAAAATAGGCAAAAACCTCACTCCACTCTGCATGGGTCGGCAAAATTAATTAACAAATAATTAAATAACTTAATCCGCGCCCCGACTTCAATAGCAGAAATGACGTCAAAACCGGAAATAACAAGACCCCGACGCAAACTGTCATGACAGTTACGAACTGGAAAAAGTTCCAACGTTGGAAATTGCTTTTTATTTAACGACGCGCCGCTTCTTCAGCAGCTTGCTTCTTAAGCTGTTCTTGCAATTGCCCAATTTCGCGGTAACGCGCCATGTCTTCAGGAGTACGCAAGCCACGCGCAGCCAGGTTCTCGGCCTCGGCACGCAAGACTTGATGGCGCATTTGCCGCAGAGCCCCGGCCAATTCCAGCCGGACAATATCGATATCAGTCTCTGCCTGCTCAGCAATCTCGGCAATCAGCGCATCAAAATCCGAACCCAGGGAACGCAATTGCTCTGCCAGCGCAGCAAACTGGGCACTTTCACCCATGCTTTGCGCCGTAAATACCAGGCTGCGCAGCATATTAGCCCCATCGGGTGACAACGCTGCTGCATCTGCCAGCACGCTTTCATCAAGCATCACCGCCAGCGAAGGATGCGCAACCAGGATGCGCATGATCTGCAACTCCAGGCCAACCGGTGCATTACGTTTGCTTTTGGGTGGCGCCAGCTTGACGCGGGCCACTGGCTGACTTAGTTCAAACATGGTTTCAATTTCAGCCGGACTGGTTTGCGTTACCTGCGCCAGATTGCGCACCAGTTGCAAACGCATACCGGATGACTGCATGGCCTGCAATAGAGGCTTGGCGTCAAACTGTGTGCGGGCGCGCCCTTCTGCAGTATTTAAATCATTGTCGCCTATCATTTCGCGCATAAAGAATTGCGACAGCGGCATCGCATCGCGCACTTCCTGCTCAAAGGCATCGGCACCAAATTCGCGGATATAGCTATCGGGATCATGTTCCTTGGGTAAAAACAGAAACTTGATGACCTTGTCGTCATTCGCATGCGGCAGACAGGCGTCGAGTGCACGCCTCGCCGCGCGGCGACCGGCGCTATCACCGTCAAAACTGAAGATCACATGATCCGTCTGGCGCAAAAGTTTTTGCACATGGGTAGGCGTACACGCCGTACCCAGGGTTGCCACCGCTTGCGGAAAACCCATCTGCGCCAGCGCCACCACATCCATATAACCTTCAGTGACCAACACATAGCCGGCTTCACGTATGGACTGGCGCGCCTCAAACAGACCATATAACTCCAGGCCTTTTTGAAATAACGGGGTTTCTGGCGAGTTCAGGTATTTGGGCTCGCCCTGTTCCATGATGCGCCCACCAAAACCGATGATCTGGCCTTTGGTATTACGTATCGGGAACATGACGCGGTCACGGAAACGGTCATAACGCTTGCGACCGCCGCCCTCTTCTTCACTTTTATCAATGACCAGACCAGCTTCGACCAGGGCAGGTACATTGTAGTCAGTGAAGACGCTGCGCAAACCATCCCAGGCGTCTGGCGAAAAACCAAGTCCAAAGCGCGCCGCTATTTCACCAGTCAAACCACGCTTCTTCAGATAAGCGATAGCCTGCGGTGCAGTACGCAATTGCTGTTTGTAATATTCACCTGCCTTGGTCATGACTTCTGACAAAGCCAGGCTTTTTGCCGTGACTTCTGCGCGTTGCGCGGGCAAGAGCCGGTCTTCTTCTGGCACGATCATGCCATTGTTTTGCGCCAGGTCGCGGATGGCATCCACATAACTGAGGCCAGAATATTCCATCAGGAAACCGATGGAACTGCCATGCGCACCGCAACCAAAGCAATGATAAAACTGCTTGGTCGGACTGACGGTAAAACTTGGGGATTTTTCGTTATGAAAGGGGCACAAACCCATGTAGTTTGCGCCACCTTTTTTGAGCTGCACGTATTTACCCACCACGTCAACAATATCAACGCGGGCCAGTAAATCCTGTATAAAACTTTGTGGTATCAAAGCAGGACGCCAGCTAAAGGATAAAACAAAAGTCTAAGCAGATGACCAGATTACTTGGACAATGCCGCTTTGACCAGACCAGAAACCTTGCCCATGTCGGCACGGCCAGCCAGTTTTGCCTTCAATACATCGATTACTTTACGCATGTCTTGCGGGCCGGCTGCGCCAGTTTCTGCCACGGCAGCAGCCACGGCTGCCTGCACTTCTTCATCTGACATTGCGGCTGGCATATAGACAGACAAAACTGCCAGTTCAGCTTTTTCTATATCAGCCAGATCCTGGCGACCACCCGCCTCAAACTGGGTGATGGAATCTTTACGCTGCTTGAGCATTTTTTCTATGATGGCCAATACCATGCCATCGTCCAGCTCTACGCGCTCATCGACTTCTTTTTGCTTCATGGCTGCAGTCAGCAAACGGATAGTACCCAGCTTGACTGTTTCTTTGGCGCGCATGGCAGCCTTCATGTCATCGGTGATCTGTTCTTTCAAACTCATAAGCTGCTCCTGAAATTATTTAAATGAATTCCGCGCAAATTTGCACTGGAATCACATACCAGCCCGGGCACATACAATGCGGCACACAATATTTGCATAATACTTGCACAGCGCCTGCACAATGCCCGAAACAAAGACAACAAAGCCCGCTGCGGCTGACCGGAGCGGGCATGCAAACCTAAGCTTTAATGCACCAACAGCGATGAGGCATCCGGCAAATTGCCAGACACAACAGCTGGATTAGTACATCTTCTTAGGCAATTGCTGACTACGAATACGTTTGTAGTGACGCTTAACAGCTGCAGCCAACTTACGTTTGCGTTCTGCTGTTGGCTTCTCGTAGAACTCGCGAGCGCGCAATTCGGTCAACAGACCGGTCTTTTCGATAGTGCGCTTGAAGCGGCGCATGGCAACTTCGAACGGCTCGTTTTCTTTAAGGCGAATTGTGGTCATGTAAGTTCAAACCATGGAAAGATTTATAGGAAGACCGAGATATTAACAGGAAAATTAAATTAATGGAAGGAAGTTGATTAAATCTTGCGCAAAAACTTACGCAAGGCAAAACAAGATCATCAAATTCTCGCCCACATTTAGCTGGAAATTTCGATATTTGCAGGGGTATGTGCCTGAATATCATTCATTACAGAGTAAAAAACGAGATGCAATTCAACATACTGCTACCGGGTATTATAACAGGCAAAAATACAACGCCATGACAACACTGCCCAACACTGCTCTTACAACACCGCTCTTACAACACTTCATATCGCCAGTCCAGCGGCTGTACCGGAAGCCCAGGCCCACTGGAAATTATAACCACCAAGCCAACCCGTCACATCGACTGCCTCACCGATAAAATACAAGCCAGGCACTTTATTCGCCATCATGCTTTGCTGGGACAACTCACGGGTATCAACACCACCACGGGTGACCTCAGCCTTGCGGTAACCTTCAGACCCATTCGGTATCAGTTCCCAGCGGTTCAGCTTTTCACCGAGCAGGCGCAAGCGCTTGTCCGGCATGTCCGCTACTCTGGCATCACCAGCAAAACCATGGGCAGTTAACAGCCCATCAACCAGGCGAGCTGGCAGATATTGCGATAAATGATTTGCAAGATTCTTTTTGATCGTCGATTTATTACCCACCAGGTCTTCTGCCACATCGACTTCTGGCAAGAGATTGATGCGTATGGCTTTGCCAGGCTCCCAAAAGCTGGATATCTGCAAAACAGCCGGCCCAGACAAGCCACGGTGAGTGAACAGCAAATCTTCACGGAATACTGTGCGTGATTTTTTCTCACCTGTTTCTATATCTACTTCCAGTGAAATACCAGACAAGGGCACGAAAGGTTCCCAGGCTTTGGCGTCGAAAGTCAGAGGCACAAGAGCCGGACGTGGCTCTATGATCTTCAGGCCAAATTGGCGCGCTACCTTATGGGCAAAGTCAGTCGCGCCTATCTTTGGGATGGACAAGCCACCACAGGCAATCACCACTTGCGCAGTGCGGATGAAGCCTGCGCTGGTTTGCAGCAAGAAACCGCCCTGCTCCTGTTGTTGCACATCATCGACCTTGCAGCCCATGCGCCAGTCGACCTTGCCGACATCACACTCAGCCTTGAGCATACGGATGATGTCTTCAGCACTGTCGTCACAAAACAATTGGCCTTTATGCTTCTCATGCCAGGCAATCTGATAGCGCTTCATCAAGGACAAAAAATCTTGCGGCGTGTAGCGAGATAAAGCGCTTTTGCAAAAATGCGGGTTCTCGGAAAGGAAATTATTCGGGCCTGCATGCAGGTTAGTGAAATTGCATCGCCCACCACCCGAGATACGGATTTTTTCTGCCAGACGGGTGGCATGATCAATCAATACCACGCGCTTGCCGCGCTGGCTTGCAACAGCAGCACACATCATCCCGGCTGCGCCTGCGCCTATCACGGCAAGGTCAAATTGATTACTCATGGTATTTACTTTCGGTACTTTCAAAAATTCAGGCGAGATTGTAGCTTATGGCAGGCGCAATGAATCTGCGAATGCAGCTCAATCTTGCTGAATGCCCTTGAGATAAGCACAAAACATATCCGCCATGGCATCGGCATAGGTTTTGATCTCTGCCTGAGTGCGGCGTGTGCCAGAAAAACTGCTGCCTACTGAACTCAGGGTAGTGGTGACCAGATCACCAGCAAGCGTGCGCGTGGCGCCAGATGCCCCAGGCAGTACTTCTGCCATAAACAAGTCGATAGTATGGTCTGCGGACGCCTTTACCTCCTGCGCCTCGGGCGCGTCGCGGTAAAGCGGTGCGGCATCACTGAGCGCCAGACGTGTTTCAGCCTCTTCACATTCTGAACGTATGAAAGCATGGACCAGTGTGCGCAGACGTTCGAGCGGCGGCTTGCTGGTGTCTTCAAGAATACGGCGCAACATCTCGGTAGTCTGTTGCCACTCGTCGGTTTGCAACCGGAACAGAATCGCGGCCTTATTAGGGAAGTATTGATAAACCGAACCTATGCTAACCCCTGCCCGCTCTGCCACTCTGGCCGTAGTAAAACGCGTCACACCTTCTTGCGCCAGTACCTGAACTGCCGCCTCCAGGATTGCCGTTACCAGACCTGCCGAGCGCACCTGTTGTGGTTGCTTGCGGGTGGAAACCTGAGGACGGCGGCGGGTAGTCATCGTGTAAGAAACCGTAGAAAGCGAACAAGAAAATGGAAAATCCATCCTGTGGTAATGCGATGAATCCATCACATATTAACCCAAGCTGTGTCATCCCTCAATCAGCTTGCAATTCACCTAAATCATTGCAATGAAAGCAATTTCAGATCAAAGCAAAACCTGAGCTTTGATCTGATGATCATGTCATTCAAAACCTCAATTATCGCTACCTGAAACACAAATTCTTATAGTGAATCAAAGACTTATCCATTAATGCAAGCCTGCCAAAAAACGCGATGCCCAATGCGATTAGTCAAGGTGAATCATTGCCCGTATCATTTTTCACCAATGCGACGAATTAATCGCGTTTTATTTATAGCCGTCTGCATGGCAGGTGGCGTTTACATTTGCACTCAATTCAGAACCGGATACATTCATGACCAATACACTTAATTCACCCACACTGGCGACCTTGCTTGACCGTCTGTTCAGGCAAGCCGATGCTGCGACCAGCCCAGCCATTGCCAGCATCTCGCGTGAAGAGCGCGAACGCCTGATGCACAGCAAAACCGAATACCTGGATTTTTATAATTTGCTGAAAGACCTCTGGCTGCCCGTCTCACGCGAGACAGGCGTGCTGCTCTACATGCTGGCGCGCAGCAGCAATGTCCGCAATATCGTTGAATTTGGCACGTCCTTCGGCATCTCCACTCTCCACCTGGCTGCAGCATTGCGCGACAACGGTGGCGGCCGCCTGATCAGCAGCGAATTTGAGCCATCGAAGGTGGTGCAGGCACGCAAACATCTGGACGAAGGCGGTCTGGCTGATCTGGTCGAGATACGTGAAGGCGATGCATTGCAGACGCTGGCAACAGATCTTCCCGCATCCATTGACCTGTTATTACTCGACGGTGCCAAGGCACTCTATAGCGATGTCCTGATGCTGGTTCAAAAGCACTTGCGCCCGGGTGCACTGATCATTGCCGATAACGCCGACTACAGCCCTGATTACCTGGCGCAGATACGTGCACCAGGTAGCGGCTATCTGTCCCTGCCATTTGGCGACGATGTAGAAGTATCGATGTGGCTGGGCTGAATTCTCACAAACCCTCAAACAAATCACAATTAAATTTAAGGAAAATATTATGCACGTATTTGTCACAGGAGCTACTGGCTGGGTAGGCTCTGCAGTAGTTCAGGAATTGATCAACGCAGGTCATCTGGTAACTGGGCTTGCCCGCTCTGCCGAAAAAGCAACCGCACTCGCTGCAACGGGTGCAAAAGTCCTGCTCGCCAGGCTGGAAGATCTTGATGCACTGCGTACAGCCGCAGACAAAGCTGACGCCGTCATTCACACTGCGTTCAATCATGACTTTTCAAAATTCATTGAGAATTGCGAGCAAGACCGTCTTGTCATCGAAGCCCTGGGAAGCGCACTGGAGGGGTCAGACCGCCCGCTCATCGTCACTTCCGGGCTGTCTGGAATGGCGCGTGGAGCAAGTGAACTGGATTTGCCCAATCCGGGTTCACCGCGCAAATCAGAACCGACGGCCCGTACACTGGCTGAACGCGGCGTACGTGCGGCGACAGTCCGGCTGGCGCCATCAGTTCACGGCCTTGGCGATTATGGCTTCGTGCCTCTGCTGATACGACTGGCAAAGGAAAAGGGTGTCTCCGCTTACCTGGGCGACGGCCAAAACTGCTGGTCTGGTGTTTACCGGCAAGATGCTGCACGTGTCTACCGCCTCGCGCTGGAACAGGGTGTGACCGACTCGGTCTACCATGCCGTCGCCGATGAGAGCATTCCCTTCAAGACGATAGCCGAAATGATAGGCCACCACCTGGGCTTGCCAGTCGAATCGCGAGAAGCAGATCACTTTGGCTGGTTCGCAAAAATGGCTGGGGCTGACATGGCTGCTACCAGTTTGCGGACGAGAGCACTGCTAGGCTGGATTCCTGAAGGCCCGTCCCTGCTCACAGACCTGGACCAGGCCGCTTATTACATCAGCTGACCACACTGACTGACATTTATTTCAAGGAAACTCCCTCAAATACCTTGGCAAGCTGCTAACAGCGGCTGCCAAGGTTTTTTGTCTTCCACCTGCTTCAGCAACATGAGGATAGTTGAATCAGCAGACCAGTTTTTTTCAAGTCCCTGATATGTCATGAAAAATTTTATGGCAATTGTCGTCTGCAGCAAGTCCACTTTCCATTCCCGCCTCCTGCCTTGCCCCATTTTCAGGCAAAAAAAATTTGCAAACCGGGAGTTCTGTTCGGCAACATTATTGTTTGAAATTAGCAACATTCTTGCAGCAAAAAGCTTATTTCCTTATTTGGATTTAAGTAATTCTTGACTTGTTTGCTGGCTAGAGAGATAACAGATTCGCCGCACCGCAAACGATTACGCAAACGTTTGCGGTGGCGCTCGTAGAGAAATCCCCGATTTCACCACGCCCCATTTCAGGGATGGTGCAAGTGCACCATTTCAGAACATCATCGATTAACATCAACTTGGGAATTTAACATGCGCAAAACTATTTCTCAGCAATTGCACAAGGGAGTCAGCTTCAGCGTGATCGCCCTGGCGGTTGCTGCAGCCTTCCCCATGCAAGCTGCCTGGGCTCAGGCTGCCACGCCTGCAGCAAAAAATGATGGTACGCAACTGGAAACCGTCATCGTTACCGCCAACCGTCGTGCAGAAAACATCAAAGAAGTACCGATGTCCATTTCTGCCATCAAAGGCGAGGCTCTCGATACTTACAATGCCAGCGGTCAGGATATTCGTTTCCTGGCGGCGCGCGTACCTAGCCTGAACGTAGAATCCGACTTTGGCCGCTCTTTCCCACGCTTCTATATCCGTGGTCTGGGCAATACCGATTTCGATCTGAATGCGTCCCAGCCAGTTGGCCTGGTGTATGACGATGTTGTGCAAGAAAGCCCTATGCTGAAAGGCTTCCCGGTATTTGACGTAGACCAGGTAGAAATTCTGCGCGGCCCACAAGGCACGCTGTTCGGCCGCAACTCGCCAGCCGGTGTACTGAAGTTTGACTCTGCCAAACCTACCCGTCGTTTTGAGGGCTATGGCAATATCGGCTTTGGTAATTACAAAGCGATCAATCTGGAAGGCGCTATCAACGTGCCACTGAATCCAGACTGGGCAATGCGCTTCTCGGCACAATCACAAACACGTGATGACCGCGTTACCAACCCACGTTCGACTGGTGAGAAAAATCTCGAAGGTTACCGCGACAATGCTGCACGTCTGCAATTCTTGTATAAAAATGGCGACTTCAGTGCTCTGGTGAATTTGCATGGCCGTGACATGTCTGGCAATGCCACTCTGTTCCGCGCCAATATTATCCAAAAAGGAACAAACAATATTGTTCCAGGCTTTGACTATGCCAGCTACCCGACGGATGGCCTGAACAGCCAGAAGCTGCAATCTTCCGGTGGTAGTGTACGCTTGCGCTGGGATATGCCAGGCATCAGCCTGCACTCCATCACAGCGTATGACAAGGCAAAATTCTATAGCCGCGCTGACGTTGACGGCGGTTATGGCGCATCGTTCGCTTCTTCTATGGGCCCTGGCTTTATCCCCTTCCCATCTGAAACTGCAGATGGCTTGCCTAGCCTGAAACAGATCACGCAAGAGTTCCGCGTTGAATCCAATACTAAAGACGCGCTGCAATGGATAGGTGGCTTGTATTACTTCAGTGAAGAACTGCAAGTTGACAGCTTCGACTTCAATTCCCTGGCACCAGGCAATCCACAAGATGGTTATGCAGTTCAACATCAAAGCGCAAAATCCTGGGCAGCCTTCGGTACTGTGAACTATGCGGTTACTGACCAGTTCAAACTGCGCGGCGGCTTGCGTTATACCAGCGATAAAAAAGACTTTGATGCACAACGTACCTGGACACCAGGCACAGCCCTGGGCACGCCTGGCACACCTTTGTTCAGAGCCAACCCATCTGCCACCAACATCAGTTGGGATCTGGGTGCAAACTACACACTGGATAAAGCAACATCCGTGTTTGCCCGTATCGCTACTGGCTACCGCGCACCGAGTATCCAGGGCCGTGTTTTGTTTGGTGACAGTATTTCCGTCGCCAATTCAGAAAAAACCCTGTCCTTCGAAGCTGGTATCAAGAAAGACATTCTGGATAACACAGCACGTATCAGCGCAACAGTATTCCAATATACAGCCAAAGACTTGCAGTTGACAGCAGGTAGCGGCGGCGTGAACCAGAACAAACTGGTCAATGCTGACAAAGCTGTTGGCCAAGGCTTTGAAATGGAATTGCAAGCCAACCTGAACCGCAACTGGAAAACCACATTAGGTGTCAGCTACAACGATACTGAAATCAGGGATGGCAAACTGTTCGTCGCGCCTTGCGGTAACGGCTGTACAGTCACCAACCCTGCCGGCCCTGTTGCCGGTACGGTACTGATCGGTGGCAACCCACTGCCACGCGCACCTAAATGGGTAGGCAACTTCTCGCTGCGTTATTCCACACAAATCGGCGAAGGCACTTTGTACGCCAGCACAGACTGGTCTTACAAAGATTCCTACAATATGTTCCTGTATGAAGCCAAGGAATACAAAGCCAAATCCATGCTCGAAGGCGGCCTGCGCCTGGCTTACATGTGGGCTGACGGCAAATATGAACTCGCTGCTTATGGTCGCAACATCACCAACAAGCAACAAGTCATTGCCGCCATCGACTTCAACAACCTGACAGGTATCCTGAACGAACCACGCAACTACGGCGTACAGTTCAAGGCTAACTTCTGATAGCTTGTTAAGCTGATAAAAAACGCCGGAGTGATCCGGCGTTTTTTTTGGGGGGAACGTTACACCTGAGAGTTGGCAGCACTGCGTGAGCCAGAGACTGGGGTTGGATCACAAGCCATCAGAACTGATTGGACACGCAGTATCTGCCATCACAATCGCTGTTTTACAATGAGTCGTCTGCAATGCGAGCCACAAGGGGTTGGAACCGAATCCGGTAGCCGTAGATCTGCCCATCACTTGGACGCAACGCGGTACTGAGATGCTTCTGGAGTAGCTGTGCTACTTGGGCGAAATCCAGTTTGATGTTTCGCTAGATCCACATGGGTGACTGGTGCGATTCACGCAACCACACGTTGAAGCAAAAGGCACGACGGCATTCTGAAACAAGCGTGTGATGGCGTGGTAAATATGATCGCGGTGTGTTGCGAGTATGTGGTTCGACTACTTGACTACCGGGGGTTAATGGGTGACCCCGTCTACTAGTGACCCCTGCAACTAGTAATGGCGACGCTCATTCATACTATTTCACAATAAATGTCCTCTGGTGTTGCAGTTGGACCTGCAAGGGCTATGGCCTTTGGAACGCTATCTACTTATTCTGCTTCTGGCCCCAAGCACCACACTGTTCGAGAGTATGTGTGTGGAGCTGCAAATCAAGACCTAGTGGCGTTGCCCATTGCAGTTCATAAAGCTTTGCACAATGAGCTTTATGCGTTTAAAACTACCGTGTAAATTGCATCTTCAACTTTTAATTTATTTTTCAGAAAGAAAAAAATCGCTGATATAGTGAGGTCACCAATTGCAGAATTTACAAGGACACCTACTGGAAGGGTCGCTATAGGTTTTGCTTAGGTTTGTTTTATAGCAATAAAGGCTACATGATGATGGGCGCGGTAAGTTTCCTAGTGATAATTTGGGCACGGTATTTGCGAGAGAAGTTGCTATGTACTCACTAAATAAGCATTCTTTTCCGTCATGCAAAAAGAAATGAGGTCTTAATTGTTTCTATCAATTTCTGAACTCCAAAATTAAATTACCTCCGGCAAAGCCGGAGGTTTATTGCTGGGGCGCCTCAAAGGCGCTGGTAACCCTTGAGCCGCCTAAAGGCGGCTACAGTCCCAATTTCATTTGGTCGTAACGCTCATCTTCCTGC
>NZ_JBMPPK010000019.1:0-157897 GCF_049339405.1 Undibacterium sp. Tian12W | reverse complement strand
ATAGCGTTCAAAGCCACCTTCGGCAAATGTTGTCTGTCTCATGGTATTTATGATTCAATGGAAAATAAGCTTATATTACCGTTTCTGAATCATTGCTCGGGGACTTAATCAGAGATTCCCTAAGTCACACTAAGGTTTTCTGCGCAGGGCAGTGAAGCTGGCTGGTTCCCATTCACGCGTGGCCAGCAATACAGCCGTGCCGCGCCTTTTCTTGAGCGGACTGCTTAAACTCTCGGTATGCAGCTCAGCCAATTTTTGCCTGAGCTGGCGTATCTCAGCCTGGAATTTTTCAGCGGCGGCATCTGTCAGCATGCCATGTATGAAATGCTGTGACTCATATTCATGACTAAACGGCGCATCCAGAAAATCTGCCATACCAGTGTCGTGGAAATATTGGCGTATGGGGCCATGTGGCAGCCAGTCAAAGTCCCTCGCGATATTCAAGCGTATGCGATTGTTTGGCATCAGGCTGATCAGGCATAATTTATCCAGTCGCAAGAGTTTGCTAAGGCATTCTGTTTCACTGAGTTGATAGACATGCAGGATTTCTTCAAATTTCCAGTGGTTCAGGGCGCAAACTGCCACCAGCAGCAATTTTGTGTCAGAAACTAATTCCTTTTCCTGCGCAGGGCTCAGACTATGGATCCGGGTGTTGCTGGTATTTGCCTCTTGCGTGATCTCCATCAGGCTAAAGCCCAGAAACTGGCTGATTTGTGCCAGCCTTTCTATACTCATATTGGCACCATTATCGGCACTCAAGAGGCGCTTGATACTGGCCTCGGACAAATCCAGGGCCACAGCCACGTCCCTATATGTTTTGCCTTGCAGCTTCAATTGCTGCTTGATGCTGTTCAATAATTGCCGGATTTCTGTCATGGTTCTGCATGCGCAAGGTTGCGGGATTTAATACTTCGATTATTGTATGGTGCTACTTTACCAGTATTAGTTACATTATTTGCTGCCTGTCTCCACAATTACCTATCTCTTAAAACATAGGTGAAGAAAATGAAAGCTGGATTGCGTACGCTGCCTTTGCTGATTTCGGCGCTGGCAGCCTTAGTGCTGTTACTGCATGGGCCAATAGCCCAGCTAGCGCATTATCATGACTTTGCCGACCAGTCAGACTGGGCGGGTATACCTCATGCGATTGATGTGCTGACCAATCTTGGCTTTGCGATAGTGGCGATGGTTGGTGGCTGGTTTTTGCTGGAGAAATATCGCAAGGGCGATGTTGGTGTTTCATTTCCCGCTTATTGCGTCTTTGCTCTCAGTATCGCTGCCACTACCGTGGGTTCCAGTTATTACCATTTGGCACCTGACGACGCACGCCTGTTCTGGGATAGATTGCCCATCGCCTTTGCCTGTTGCAGTCTGTTGGCGGCAGTCAGGGCAGATAGCCTGCCAGGCATGGATGCGCGCAAAGCCTTCATGGAGCTGGTGCTGTTATTGATGGCGGCTTTGATGTCTGTGATTTGGTGGCAGCAGACAGGTGACTTGCGTCCCTATTTACTGATACAGGGCTTGACTCTGGTATTGATCCCCTTATGGCAATGGATATGGAAAGCAGAACGTGCAGACCGCCTGGCATTTGGTGCAGCGATGTTTTTATACGTGATTGCAAAAATCACTGAAATGCTGGATGGGCAGATTTTGCAGCAACTCCAGTTCATGAGTGGCCACAGTCTCAAGCACTTGCTGGCAGCCCTGGCGGCGGGCCTGATAGTCTGGCGCTGGCGTGCTCGCAAGAAAATGCAAGCAAGAGTCCCCGTTCAAAGTATTGTAGTCCGCAGGCAAACTGCTTCATAATCAGGCTATTAATCAATTAGCCTGGGTTTGAAGCTATGTGTGGATATTATGTGGATAGATAGCCACTGTCATCTGGATGCAAGTGAGTTTGGCGGCACATCGCTGGCTGTGGTCGAAGCTGCTGCGCAAGCAGGCGTTTCGGCCATTGTTGTGCCTGCCGTCCACAAAAGCAATTTTGATACTGTCATCAAGTTGGGTGAGCAGCGCCCCGATTGTTTTTATGCCCTGGGTATACATCCCATGTATGTGCCAACTTCAAAAGAAGAAGACTTGCTGCTCTTGCGCGAAAAAGTAAGTACCTTGATGGCTGGAACAGATGCACACAAAAAACTGGTAGCTATAGGCGAAATTGGCCTCGACTATTTTGTGCCGGCGCTGACACAGAGCCCTTTGAAGGAAAAGCAGGAATACTTCTATACAGAACAACTGAAGCTGGCCAGGGATTTTGACTTGCCTGTGCTACTCCATGTAAGGCGTTCACAAGACATCATACTTAAGCATTTGCGACGCATCAAAGTCCGGGGCGGTATTGCTCATGCCTTCAACGGCAGCGCACAGCAGGCGCAGACCTTCATTGATATGGGTTTCAAGCTGGGCTTTGGCGGTGCCATGACTTTCACGCGCGCCTTGCAGATACGCAGGCTGGCAACGGACTTGCCCTTGTCCAGCATCGTGCTCGAAACTGATGCACCAGATATCCCGCCAAGCTGGCTACCAGAGGGCCCAAATGCACCGGCCCAGTTACCAAAGATAGGGGCTGTGCTGGCAGAATTGCGTCATCTGAGTCTGGATGAAGTGGCGCAGGCAACTACCGCCAATGCCATGCACATCATGCCACGCATGCAAAGGGGTTAGTCTGTGCGAGCGGTGATGTTGGGCTTTGTATTGGGCGTCGCCATTTTGCAGCAACAGGCAGCGCTATTGAGCTACAACTTGTTGGCGCTGTTGGTGGCTTCATCACTAGTTATCATTCTTTTTCTGGTTAAATACAAACCAGTACCCTGGTTACATCTGCCCGCGCGCTTTGCGGTTGCTACTCTATTTGGCTTCGTCTGGGCCAGCGCTTATGCACATTTCTATATGCGCGAAGAGTTGCCCAAAAAATGGGAAAACCAGGATGTAGTATTAACTGGCATCATAGACAGCCTGCCTTTTCAGTTTGAACAAGGGCAAAGATTCAATTTTGCGGTAGAGCAGGTGCGTGCTGATGGTGTTGGCGATCTGACGGGCATTGCACATTGGCCGTCCAAAGTCGCATTGTCCTGGTATGGTGCCGACCGCGGCAGTGATATGCGACAGGTGACGACAGTCCAGCCAGGTGAACGTTGGCAATTCAAAGTGCGGCTGAAGCGCCCGCATGGCAACGCCAATCCACTCGCTGGCTTTGATTATGAGGCATGGCTGCTGGAGCAGGGCATACGTGCTACTGGCACGGTGAGGCTCGATAAATTTGAACCGGAAGCCGTTATCTATAACCGCACGCTGGTTGACTTTGTCTGGAGCATCAACAATGTCGTTGAATACAGCCGCGCCAAGTTACGCGACCGTATCCACGCTGCCGTACCTGGCCAGCAATATGCAGGGGTGCTGGTTGCCCTGGTGGTTGGTGATCAGCGTGAAATCCCTCAGTCTGACTGGACTGTATTTAACCGGGTGGGCATAGGTCATCTGATCAGTATCTCCGGCTTGCACATTACCATGGTCGCAGGCTTGTTCGCTGGCCTGGTGTTTTATTTCTGGCGACGCTCTTTCTTTCTCAATCTCTCTTTGCCCTTGCGTTTGCCTGCGCAAAAGGTAGCGGCACTGGCAGGTGCGTTGATGGCACTGGTCTATGTTGCCCTGGCTGGCTTTGGGTTGCCTGCGCAAAGAACCTTGATCATGCTCAGCGTCGTGGCGGTAGCGATATGGACGGGGCGCATCAGCAGTTTTTCTGCAGTGTTAAGCCTGGCGCTGGGACTTGTCGTATTGGCAGACCCTTGGGCGGTGTTGTCTGCGGGGTTTTGGTTATCTTTTGCGGCTGTCGGCGTCATCGTTTTTGCGACTGGCGGGCAAGGGCGCGTCAAACCGCAAGAAAGTCGTGCTGCTGGCTTTATGGCTGCTTTGCGTTCGGCATCACTGATGCAATATGCAGTAACTCTGGGCATGATACCGCTGACCATGTTCCTGTTTGGCCAGATATCCCTCATCAGCCCGCTGGCAAATGCAATCGCTATTCCCCTGGTCAGCTTTGTTGTCACGCCATTGGCCTTGGTCGGCAGTATCCTGCCTGCGCCTTTGTCAGGATGGCTGCTGCAAATTGCTCATGTCTTCGTCGATTTTCTGGCGCGCTTCCTGACTTACTTCAGTGCCTTGCCGTATGCCGTGTGGACAGCACTTGTCCCTTCATTCTGGCTGTTTGCGCTGGCCATGGCCGGTGTATTGTGGCTGCTGGCTCCCAGAGCCTGGCCCTTGCGCTGGCTGGGGCTGGTCTGTTGCTTGCCATTGTTATTGCAGACTTCGCAAAAACCAGCAGAGGGAGAGTTGGCCGTGACGGCACTGGATGTAGGGCAGGGTATGGCTTTATTGCTGGAAACTGCACATCACAGACTACTGTATGACAGCGGCCCCAGTCTGGGGCTTGATTCTGACAGTGGCAGCCGCGTGATTTTGCCTTATCTGCATGCTAGGGGCATCAATGAACTTGATGTCATGATGATTTCCCATAACGACAATGACCATTCTGGCGGAGCCTTAAGCATACTCAAGCATTTGCCTGTAGGCCTGTTAAGTACGTCCCTGAGTCTGGATAGTCCCATCGTTCAAACTGCAAAACAGCACAGGCGTTGTGTGGGCGGGCAATCTTGGGATTGGGATGGTGTGCATTTTGAAGTCTTGCAACCTGGCACAGCCAGTTATGAAAGCACGAAATGGAAACCGAATGCCCGCAGTTGCGTATTAAAAGTCTCTACCAAGCTACATTCCATCTTGCTGGCGGGTGATATAGAGGCGATACAGGAAGATGAGCTGGTGAACAGCATCCCGCAAAAACTGAAGGCGAATGTGTTGTTGGCGCCGCATCATGGGAGTGGGACATCGTCTACAGAACCATTTCTGAAGGTGGTGCAGCCAGAGTTGGCAATTTTCCAGGTCGGCTACCTGAACCGCTACCACCATCCCAAGCCAGAAGTTTTCCAGCGCTATGCTGATTTTGGAATAAAACGTCTAAGAACAGATGAATCGGGTGCAATCAGCATACAATTTGGCGCATCATTGAAAACTTCACAATTCAGACAGGAAAACGCGCGTTACTGGTTTGACCGCTAATGCAATGCCTATAGTTATGAACGAGACTACCGTAAAACCCATCATCCATTTTGTCCATGGCAATAGCTTTCCGTCCGGGACATATCGCGTGTTTCTCGATCATTTGCGATCCTATTATGATGTGCATGCCACCGACATGGTCGGCCACAATCCTGCATATCCTGTGACAGATGGCTGGCGCAACCTGGTGCAAGAGTTGATTGACACTTTGCAGGCAAGTTATCAGCAACCCGTGATATTGCTGGGCCATTCGCTGGGCGGCATCTTGTCCCTGATGGCTGCCAGGGCCAGGCCAGACCTGGTGCGTGGGGTGGTGGTGCTGGATTCTCCTGTGGTATCTGGCTGGCGGGCGATGTTATTACGCCTGTTTAAATTTCTTGGCCTGGATAAAAAATTTTCACCTGCGCGCTTTTCAGAGAGGCGACGTCATCTCTGGAAAAATGAAGAAGAGGCTTATCAGCATTTTGCATCGAAGGAGATGTTTGCCATCTGGCCGCCAGAAGTCTTGCGTGATTATATGAAGGCCGGGCTTAAACCTCACCCGGAAGGCGTGACCCTGCGTTTTACGCGCGAAGTGGAAACAGCTATCTACCGCACCTTGCCGGATGGTTTGGGTAGATTGAACAAACGGCCCCCCAATGTGCCAGTTGGTTTTGTTGGAGGTACTGAATCCATAGAGTGCCGCCAGGCTGGCCCTCATGCGACAAAGAAATTAATGGGTGATAATTACGTACTTATTCCAGGTGGACATTTGATCCCCATGGAAGTGCCTGAGCAAACTGCCGCAGCCGTGTTGGCAATGCTGGAACGTATGAACTTAAACGCAGTATAAGTACCCTATAAACTCTATCTCGACAAATACATGAATCAAATCAAGCCTGCATTGAAATTTGTTTTGCCATTGGCGACATTGCTCTTCACGACCAGCGTCTTTGCACAAGAGACTTTGCCATCCTGGAATGAATTCATACAGGTGCGGCAGACTGGCAAGACAACCTGGCAAGTGGATATTGATAATGACAGCCTGCTGTTCAAGAAAGATGATGGCTTTTACACTAGCGGTAACAGAATCGGGCAGAGTTTTACTAAAGCCGATGCCACACAGGCCCTGACTTATGGCTGGCGACTGGGGCAGGAGTTGTATACAGCGTCTGACATCAAACTGACTCCAGGTCAGATTGCCAAAATTGATCACCCTTATGCTGGCTGGTTGTTTGCGGGTGTGTATCGTGAAAAGAATGAAGCCAATGGCAGCAGCCAGCGCCTGGGGCTGGACCTGGGATGTCTGGGGCCTTGCGCCGGTGGCGAATGGACGCAGACGCATTTGCACAGATTGCTGAAGCAGCCTTTGCCACAAGGCTGGAGTACGCAGTTGCGTAATGAATGGGGCGCAGTATTATCGGGTGAATATTCACCTGGCCGCATCGTGACCATGTCCAATATAGATATCACCCCGCGTCTGAAGGGCCGTTTCGGTAATATATTTACTGATGCCAGCGCCGAGTTGATGCTGCGTGCGGGCAGCCTGAATGCCTTGCCTGAACAGCCGGCCAGTTATGGTTTCTTGCGTACCGAGCTTAAGGCTGTTGCCTACAATGCAAGCATACAAGGCGGGTACTTTAGTAATCAGACTACTGCAGTCAAGCCAAAAAGCCTGGTTGGCGAGTTTGAAATAGGCTATTTATGGCGTGGCGAAAATTTCGGTGCATCCGCATCTTTCATCCGCCGTAGCAATGAAATCAAGGAATTAAGCAATGGTCAGGGCGCACAGAATTTTGCAAGATTGCAATTTATTTATGCAATGTAAATCTGCTGATTCCTGAAATTTCAAGCTAATTGCGAGCGGGAATTCTCGCACATCACGGCTTAGTGATGTATAATTCGAATTTCCCGCTTGTGCCGTTCGGCACCTTCTGCAATGACTAAGTTTGTATTCGTTACGGGGGGCGTAGTCTCCTCTTTAGGCAAGGGTATTGCCGCTGCCTCTCTCGCTGCGATCCTTGAATCGCGCGGTCTCAAAGTCACTATGCTCAAACTTGATCCCTATATCAATGTGGATCCAGGTACCATGAGCCCATTCCAGCATGGCGAAGTTTTCGTGACCGATGACGGCGCTGAAACTGATCTGGATCTGGGGCACTATGAGCGCTTCATCACGGCCAAAATGAAAAAGGTGAATAATTTCACCACTGGCCAGATCTATGAATCCGTTATCCGCAAAGAACGCCGTGGCGAATACCTGGGCAAGACTGTGCAAGTGATCCCGCATATCACCAATGAAATCCAGGAATTCATCCACCGTGGCGCAGCAGGTGCTGACGTTGCCCTGGTTGAAATCGGTGGCACGGTCGGTGATATCGAATCCCTGCCTTTCCTCGAAGCTGCCCGTCAACTGAGTTTGCGCGCTGGCCGTAATGCTGCTGCCTTCGTGCATCTGACGCTGGTGCCGTATGTTGCCGCTGCCGGTGAGTTGAAGACCAAGCCTACCCAGCACAGTGTGCAGAAGCTGCGTGAAATTGGTATTTTCCCTGACGCCTTGCTGTGCCGTGCTGACCGTCCTATCCCTGATGATGAACGCGCCAAGATTTCCCTGTTCGCCAATGTGGCTGAAGAAGCAGTGATCTCTGTATGGGATGCCGATACCATCTATAAGATTCCACAGATGTTGCACGACCAGGGCTTGGATAAAATCGTTTGCGATAAACTGGGCCTGTCACCAAAACCAGCTGACCTGGCGATGTGGGACAAATTGATCTATGCGCTCGAAAATCCCAAAGAAGAAGTCACTATCGGTATGGTCGGTAAGTATGTCGATCTGACAGAGTCATATAAATCTTTGACAGAAGCCTTGCGTCATGCCGGTATCCACACTGAGAGCCGTGTGAATATTGAATATGTCGATTCTGAAGAAATCGAAGCGCACGGTACCAAGTCCCTGGAAAAATACGATGCCATCCTGGTGCCAGGTGGCTTTGGCAAACGCGGCGTAGAAGGCAAGATTCTGGCTGCCCGCTATGCACGTGAAAACAAAATACCTTACCTGGGCATTTGCCTGGGTATGCAAGTTGCCCTGATTGAATATGCACGTAACAAGGCAGGTCTGGCCATGGCAAACTCGACAGAGTTTGATGCTGAGACAGAACAGCCTGTGGTTGCTCTGATCAATGAATGGCAAAACCATGACGGTAAAGTTGAGACACGGGATGAAAATTCTGACCTTGGCGGCACTATGCGTCTGGGTGCACAAACTTGTGCGGTCATTTCTGGTACGCTGGCTTCAGAAATTTATGGCAATGTCGTGACTGAACGTCATCGTCATCGCTATGAAGCCAATAACCATTATCTGGGTCGTGTTGAGGCAGCAGGTTTGATCGTTTCTGCCCGTACGCCGACAGAAGATTTGTGCGAGATCATGGAATTGTCACGTGATGTGCATCCATGGTATCTGGGTGTGCAATATCATCCTGAATTCAAATCGACGCCGCGTGATGGTCATCCTTTGTTTATTTCTTTCGCCAGGGCGGCGATAGCGCATAAAAAGGTGCAAGAAGCTAACAAGGCATGAGATTGTATGGATTTGATGCATGCTTGAACCAGCCTGGATTTTTGATTGCTGGTTTGCTTGTCATTAATAAATCCTGCTAAATCCCGATTGAAAAGGCGAGCCACTATGCGGTTCGCCTTTTTTGCAAAGCGCCGCCGAGTTGCCTGAAAGAATGTTGTTGCTGTGCTTAAGCTGAGCGTCGACAAGCACGGTGAATGAAGGTTAGGATTCCGGGAATCCGCTTTTGCTTGATTTGTCCTGTAGTGAAACAGGTTTTTTTGCTTACCAGTGCAAAAAAGCGGCAAGAATAAAGTTTTGTTCAGTTCGTCGAACCAGAGTAATGGAGTATTATCTGCACCATTATTTTGAAGTAGCAAATTCATTACTGCTTTATTTATCTGTGACCAAGCCATATCAGAGGCCAGCAGATGCAGACGCAAGTCAGATTCGTTTTATTTTGTTCGATATTTTGATTGTTTAGGAGAATTGAATGAGTGCCATCGTTGACATTATCGGTCGTGAAATTCTGGATTCGCGCGGTAACCCAACTGTTGAATGTGATGTCTTGCTGGAATCTGGTGTCATGGGCCGTGCTGCTGTGCCTTCAGGCGCATCCACAGGTTCCCGCGAAGCCATAGAGCTGCGTGATGGCGACAAGTCGCGCTATTTGGGCAAGGGCGTCTTGAAAGCCTGCGAACACATCAATACCGAAATCGCTGAAGCCATCATGGGCCTGGATGCGAATGAGCAGGCATTCCTGGATCGTACCCTGATCGATCTGGACGGCACTGAAAACAAGAGCCGCCTGGGTGCAAATGCCATGTTGGCCGTGTCCATGGCTGTCGCCAAAGCTGCCGCTGAAGAAGCTGGCCTGCCACTGTACCGTTATTTTGGTGGCTCAGGCGCGATGCAATTGCCAGTACCGATGATGAACGTCATCAACGGCGGTGCGCATGCTGACAATAATCTGGATATTCAAGAGTTCATGATCATCCCGGTCGGTGCTCCATCTTTCCGCGAAGCAGTTCGCTACGGTGCAGAAGTATTCCACGCCCTGAAAAAGATCCTGCATGACAAAGGTCTGACGACAGCGGTTGGTGATGAAGGTGGTTTTGCACCTTCCGTAGATAATCACGAATCTGCCATCAAACTGATTATCCAGGCGATAGAAGCTGCTGGCTACGAGCCAGGCACGCAAATCGCACTGGGTCTGGATTGTGCTGCCAGCGAATTCTACAAAGATGGCAAATATCACCTTGAAGGTGAAGGCCTGACTTTGTCATCCGCTGACTTCACCAATCTGCTGGCGACCTGGGTAGACAAATATCCTATCATCTCCATCGAAGATGGCATGGCTGAGGGCGATTGGGACGGTTGGGCTATCCTGACTGAAAAGCTGGGCAAGAAAGTCCAGATCGTTGGCGACGACCTGTTCGTCACCAATACCAAGATATTGAAAGAGGGCATACAAAAAGGTATCGCCAACTCCATCCTGATCAAAATCAACCAGATCGGTACTTTGACAGAAACTTTTGCTGCCATCGAAATGGCAAAACGTGCAGGTTATACAGCCGTTATTTCCCATCGTTCCGGTGAAACAGAAGACAGCACTATCGCTGATATCGCGGTTGGTACCAATGCCTTGCAAATCAAAACTGGCTCTTTGTCCCGTTCTGACCGTATGGCAAAATACAACCAATTGCTGCGTATTGAAGAAGATTTAGGCGAAATTGCCAGCTACCCTGGTCGCGACGCCTTCTATAATCTGAAGTAATCTGGTATCGTGCAAATAAAAAGGGGAACGGAGTTCCCCTTTTTCTTGTAGGTCTGCTTTTGGAAACAGATTAGTTTTGTTTTTATTATTTTGCTTTAATTATCCGTGCGTTTGATAGCTCTTTCCTTTGCTGCCCTGTTGATGTTGATCCAATACCCGCTGTGGTTGGGTAAGGGGGGCTGGTTGCGTGTCTGGGAGTTGGACAGGCAGGTAGCGCAGGTCAAAGGAAATAACGAAAAATTAAAAGAACGCAATGGCAAGCTCGAATCCGAAGTACAGGATTTAAAAAACGGCACAGACGCGGTGGAAGAGCGCGCCCGCTTTGAACTCGGCATGATCAAGAAGAACGAAATTTTCGTACAGATACTTGATGCCAATTCACCTGCTTCAACGACTGCACAGCCTGACCAGGTCAAGCGCTGATTGTATTGATAGTCACCGGATGCGGCTGCGCTACTGCATTTGCATCTCACTTACATCCCATTTATACCCCATATACATATAGCCACATATTTGTTCTTCCTATGTGTAGCCAAACAGCTTTCTGGTGTTAGAATCACTAGTCTTTTTTGCATTTACATTTCGTAACAAAATTGTAGATATTGCATTTTCTGAGATGCCAGCTGCATTTTGTACTTTTTATGCATGTGCGCTTTTGCGCTCAAACTTCAATTACTTCATGAAAAATAACAAGTATCAGTTTTTTATTCCCGTCTTATTGTCAGCATTGCTCAGCGCTTGTGGTGGTGGAGGCGGGGGCGGTAGTACAGCCAGCAATAACGCGAATGGCACCACAGTAGCTGTCAGTAACAGTGGTCGTCAATTTATCGGCATAGTCGCAAAGGGGCGCATCGTCGGCGCGCGCGTATCAGCCTTTAGTATTGATCAGACCGGTAATAAATCTGCCAGTTCTTTTGCGACAGCTACTACTGGCGCTGACGGGAGCTATGCGATATCGGTACCTGGCAGTGTTGCCAGCTTCCTCATCGAAGTAAGTGCAGCGCCTGGCGCAATAATGTATGACGAGGCTACCCAGGCAGACTTGCCTTTTCCTGAAGACTTGAAGTTGCGCAGCGTTGTCAAACAAGGTAGCAGTCCTGAACCAGTATATTGGGGTAGCGTTACGCCGCTGACAGAATTGATCGTTCAGGTTGCCGAAAAAGCGGGCGGCCTGACACCAACAAACATAGACCGGGCCAGGGCAGGTGTACAAGCCTTGCTGGGTTTTGATCCACAAAGGGTGTTGACAATCCATACGACGGCAGAGTCATCGCAAGATACTTATGTTGATGAAAAAATCCAGGGCCTGAGCCTGACTGCCATTTCGCAACTGGCACTGGACAAGGCACTTTCCTGCGATACTGCAAGCCAGGGCAGTCGCGTGGCTTGCGTGGTTAGACAAATCGCTTCTGCGGGCAAGCTGGATGGCAATGATTTTGTGTTGCGAGAAGATGTACGTGCCGCCTTGCGTGCCAGCCTTGAAAAAGTCGCACAAGATGAAAACCTCAACAAATCAGGCAAAAACTCGATAGCTGGTACAAGTGCGTTTACTGCGAATAGTTTGCCAACACCCGCTCCTGAACAGGACAAGATCGCTGCAACCAAACAATTATTTAGCAGCTTGCGTAATAACATCTATGCGGTATCGAATTCGCAGCAAAATGGTGGCCTGGATTTGCGCCTCAATGCTGTCAAGTCCGACTTTGAAAAAGCGACGCAACCCTTGGACAAAGATTTGCTGATCTGGTCCAAAACCATCACCGAAGGTATAGATCAATTCAATAAATACAGAAATGGTCAGACCAATGCAACTGCGGTCAATGGCCTGTTCTATGGGCAAACTGCATTGTGGAGTGTTTATCAGAATATCGGCAATCTGGGCGATTGCACTGTCATGCGTGATGCCTTGAATGTGGCAACTACACCTGCGCAGGCGGCAGGCATAGAATGCCGTTTCTCGCGCTTTATATTGCCGGGTACCTATAAATATGCTTATCAATATCAGGTTGAATGGGTGGAATTGGTAGATCGTATCTGGCTGGAACCAGTGGCAAATGACGTCACCCGTTTTAACTACAAATCTGAACTGGTACAGCAAAAAGCAGTGTTCGTCTGGAATGAAGGTAAGAATGATTTCCTCAGAAGACCAGTTAATCCTGCAGACGTAGTTGCCACGTATGGCAATTCAAATGATGCATACACTGGTCAGATGAGTATTGCCATGGAAGGCAACAAGCTATATGCCTTCACGGTTGAAGGCAAGATGCCGCCACGCACGAATAGCGCTGGTCAATTGATTTCAGATTTTGAACGCTGGAGTCTTCGCACGGACCGCAATCAAACCGTCGATGGCAATTTCCGCTATGACTTTAGTGGTGAGCTTAAATCTTATGTCAAAGATCAGGTAAGTTCACGTCTGTCACTGGATAAAAGTTCTTACGCAATTGTTGCATTGAATTACAAAGGTAATCTGCAAAAAAATGGCATCAAAGAATTCAATCTGGCGATTACGGCTGAAGCTGGTAATAGCAAAGTGCATGGCGAGATAAAAATCGGAAATGCATCTGCCGACAAGAATGGCCTCAGCTATCAACCAAATCGTATTGATTTTATAGGTAGCATCAGCAATGCCACAGGCCTTGCAAATGCACTGGAGATTTTCAACGGTCAATTGACGGTAGAGCGCTTTGCCTACGGCAGCTTCGATAGCAGCAAGCCCGAGTCAGCAAATAATTTTGTGCGCAAGGCAGTAGCATTGTCAGGCGTTATACAGGTGCCAGAACGCCCGCCATTAAAATTGAATGTGACTGGCAGTAATGACGCTTTCGGTAGTAACAGTATTTTTGCGCAATATCTGGATGGCAGTAGTGTCATCAATGCGCAAATGAGTGAGAGCATTGGCAAGCCCCGCGTTGTGCGCGTCAGTAGCTCGTCCGGTGTTTCTTTTGATGTGTATGGCAAGAATGAAGTTGCCGACATCCTCAAAGATGGCAGCAAGGTAGGCTGGCTGGATATCAAAGTAGGCCGTATCAGCTATGTTGATGGTAGCTTTGAAACCATCCGATAGTTTGTATATTGTTTGACGGCCCGCTGCATGTCAGCGGGCTATTTTTTTTGAGTAAGCCATGTTTTCTTCCCGTCTGATATTTTCCTTATTCTGCGCATCAATTACCCAGCAGGCATATGCTCTGGATGTGCTTTCCCCACAAAAGAACGATGAGGGCTGGCAGGTATTTTCCAGTATCGATTTGTGGGAAGCCTCAGACTTCATGCCCACCCGCAAAATCGAGGGGGATTGGAACGCAGATTTCTCACCTAAAGATGGCCAGAATGTGAGCTTGCGTCGTTTTCGGGCAGAGCTGGGCGTGGCTTACAAAGAGTGGCGATTGAATCTGGAAGCGCGCCAGGAAGGCATGCTCAAAGCCAGTTCATCCACCCTGGCATTTGTTAAAGCATACAAGCAAGCTGGTTTGCCACAGCAAGCGGTCAATTATCAGCTGGATGCTCAACTGGAAAGCTGGTCAGGCTTTGGCCTGAGGGCAGGGCGCTGGTTTGATTTTGGTGGTGAATATCAGCCGCGCGTCTTTGCCAGCGCCGTGTATTATATGAACCCGCAATACCGCTCCACACAGGCAACTGGTGCGGCCAGTTATGTCGATAATCAGCACTACAGTTTTTCTGCTAGCGAGCTGGATGTGAATAGCCGTTACCAATACCTGTTCCAGCAATTTGAGCCAGAAGCCAGGGGCTATAGCTCCAGCCTTGCCATGGATTGGCAAATCAATCCTGCATGGCGTGTGCAATATCAACTGGAAGACGCATTTAACCGCTTTGCCTGGAAAAATTTGCCAGAGCTACAGCAAAGCCTGAGCTCTGCCGTCGTGCAATATGACAGCAAAGGCTATCTGAACTATCAGCCTCTGCTACAAGGCGTCAACCGTCAGAGGACGCGCTCGATCTCAGTGCCACAAACGCATACAGCGCGACTCGCTTACCAAAACCAGCAATGGGAATTTGCCGCGCAAGTCCGGCATTTTTATGGCGTAAATCTACCAGTGTTGAGTGTCGCCAATCATTCTGCCTATGGTCGTTTTGATGCCAGCTTTGATACGCGTTATAAATCAGTTGGCATAGGCTGGAGCAATCAATTTGTCGGCGTGCATTTGCAGACAGATAATCTGAATTTGAGTAGTGCCAAAGTGTTGGGTCTGGGTGTGCAGGCACGTTATCAATTCTAAACCCTACATATTTATGTCGGATATTGGTAACTGCTTAAGATTTTGTAATTCTCAACTCAATTTATTTGATAGTAAAACAGAGTAAGTTGGTTCTTGGCGATCAAGTGACAAAACACTGTATTCTATATATTTGGTAGTAAGCGAGGATCAAAGGTGGTTTTATTAATTTCTTTGTGATTTACACGTTCAAACAATCTGAGCAGCGCGGCCCCTCTAAGAAAAATAGCTGCTTCTGGAGTGCCTTTACCTTCGGCGCTGATGTGTTCGTCAAACTCAGCGGTAGCTCCAGCAATGGCTATCAAGAATAAATTCAAATCATCATTAATAATAGCCAAAAGCGCTTGCGGTAAAAATTGCCCAAACGATAAACTCGAATTCTTAATGAGACGCAGTGTCAGTTTTCTTGCACTATCTTTTTCGTCTTGAAGAAGTGCTGCGATTGCGCTGATAAATTCAACTCGTGAATCAGATTGCTGCACTGTAAATGATAGTATGTCTCGCGCTAGGTTAGGTGTGCGTGATTCATTTAATATCAAGCTAACACATAATATTTCCTCGCTGGTTTCGTAAACATATTTGGCATTAACTTGTGAAAAATACCTGTCATCGAAGAATAATTGAAATCGTAGCAAAGTCTCATGATACGCAGCTAGAAAACCTTTGAAATCCCCAGAAGCGTAAGCTAAAGCACCTAAATTTAGGCTATTTCTTAAATGAAGTGCCAGCAGGCGTCCATCTTGCAGCAAACCCGAATTGATAGCAGCCAATACTTTTGGTGATATCTTGCTGAGGATTTTCTCCCATCGTTCAAGATCTTCTTTTTTTATATGTGGGATTGTCTGCATGATTTAAACTTGGCGATTACGAATCATAAATTATGCACCACAACTAGTATTCGATATATTCACATACCGACCCTGATGCTGTTTTGAGAGTAATCTATTATCGTGATTAAAGGTTTACTATTATCGCGCAGATTTGCTGCTGAATGATTTGGATTGAGTCATGCGAAAGTGCTGGGATTGAGTGCGTAACGACGATAGTAATTTTTAAACCCCCACATATTTCTGCCAGGTCTCAGGCGACTGCGTCAGGCTCTCGCTATTGCCATGCCAGACTATCTTGCCCCGTTCCATGATGCTGTGCTGATCTGCCAGGGGGATGAGTTTTTCTACATATTTATCGATGACCAGCGTGGTTTGCCCCTGGTCGCGCAGTTTCCGCAGGCAAGCCCAGATTTCTTCACGCACCAGTGGTGACAATCCTTCCGTCGCTTCATCCAGTATCAGCAGATGTGGGTTGGTCATCAAGGCGCGTGAGATGGCCAGCATCTGCTGTTCACCACCAGATAATTGATTGCCCATATTGCCAGCGCGCTCGGCCAGACGCGGAAATAGCTGATAAATTTCTTTGAGGCTCCATGGCGTTTTGCTTTGATTGCGATTGGCGGCAAAGGCGACCAGGTTTTCTTTGACGGTCAGATTGGGAAAGATCTGTCGACCTTCCGGCACCAGGGCTATGCCCATTCTGGCGATTTTATCCGTCGTCATTTTTTCTATACGCTGGCCCATGAAACTGATGTTGCCGCTATGTGCCGGTGTCAGGCCCAATATGGAACGCAAAGTCGTTGTTTTGCCAGCGCCATTGCGTCCCAGCAGGCTGGCAACTTCACCCTGGCGTATCTGCAGGTCTATGCCAAACAAGACCTGGCTATGGCCATAAGAGGTGGCGATATGCCCGACTTCCAGTATGGTCTTCATGCGACTTCCTTGAGTGCGATGTCCGCTTCATCGCCTAGATAGGCTTTCTTGACTTCCGGGTTCTGGCGTATCTGTTCTGCCGTGCCAGTGGCGATGATGGCACCTGCCACCAGAACAGAAATGCGGTCAGCCAGTTTGAAGACGGCATCCATATCATGTTCAATCAAGATCACGGCAGCCTTGCCGCGCAGGGCGGCGATCAGTTCCAGCATCTTGCCTGATTCTTCATGTCCTGTACCTGCCATGGGTTCATCCAGCAAAAGCAGTTTTGGTTTAGTCGCCAGGGTCAACCCCAGTTCCAGTTGGCGTTGCTCGCCATGTGCGAGTTCGCAGGCTTTGCTATTGCAGTGCTCTGCCAAGCCTATGTCGCTGGCGAGTTGCCGGGCTTGCTCAAAAAGTGCCTGATCATCTATGGCCTTGCGCCAGAAGCGCATGCTGCTGTCTGAACGTGCCTGTATTGCCAGGCTCAGGTTATCGATAGCGGTATATGACTGGAAAATATTCGTGATCTGGTAAGAGCGTGCCAATCCAAGCTTGACGCGTTCATGCATGCTGATGGCAGTAATATCCACGCCATTGAAAAAGATCTGTCCCTGGTTTGGTGCAATGGCGCCGGATATCTGATGTATCAGGGTAGTCTTGCCCGCGCCATTCGGGCCTATGATGGCGTGGATCTCGCCAGGTAATACATCCAGGCTCAGATTGTTGGTTGCGACCAGGCCACCATAGCGTTTGACCAGGCCTTTAAGCTGTAACACGCTCATGCCTGATCTCCCTGCTGTCTTTTGATGGACATGAATTTTTGCGGCAGGCTGGCCAGGCCATTTGGTAAGAGCATGACGACCAGCAGCAGGATAATGCCCAGATACAATTGCCAGTGTATGGTGTAGCCAGACAGGATTTCTTCCAGCATGAGCATGACTACCGCACCCAGTATGCCGCCAGACAGATAGCCTACACCGCCAAGTATCACCATCACCATCAGGCTGCCGGATTGTGTCCAGTGCAAAAGATTGGGGCTAACCAGCATGTTCTGGTTTGCCAGCAGGGCACCAGCCAGGCTGGCGATACTGCCAGCAATCGCAAAACACAGCAGCTTGTAGCGAAACACTGGGTAACCTATGGCTTCCATGCGGGTTTCATTTTCCTTGATGGCTTGTATCACCCGTCCAAAATGGGAGTTGATAAGCCTATAAAGAACGAAGAGGAATATGGTGCAAATAACCAGCACCAGATAATAAAAATTGCTGTCATTGCTCATATCCAGGCCAGTGACAGAACGTTGCGCCAGGCTCAGGCCATCGTCACCGCCATAATTTTTCAGCGACACAAACAGAAAGTACAGCATCTGCGCAAATGCCAGCGTGATCATGATGAAATACACGCCGCGCGTCCTGAGTGAGACACTGCCTATTGCCAGTGCCAGCACAAAGCCAGTCAGCATCGCCGCCGGCCAGCTGATCCAGGCAGATGTGACGCCATGCTGCATCAGTATGCCTACCACATAAGCACCACTGCCAAAGAAGGCAGCATGCCCCAGGCTGATCATGCCGCCAAAACCGAGTATCAGGTTCAGGCTGCTGGCTACCAGTGCGAAAATCATCAAGCGGCTTAACAGGCCTATATAAAATTCCTGGGCGAAGTAGGTCGCCAGCAGGGGGAAGGCAAGCAGCAGGAGCAGGATGCCTGTGCTGGACTTGCGCGATATGCTGTGATGTAGGCTGCTCTGCATGATGACTCTTTTTTTTGTTATTTAACCGCGCGCAGGGAACAGACCCTGGGGTTTGTAAAACAACACGGCTGCCATCAATACATAAATCAGTATTGACGCCAGGGCAGGGCCGAGGTTGGCGGCCATCTCCAACGGCATCAACAATTTCAATGCGCCGGGCAGCAAGGTTTTACTTAAAGTGTCAACCAACCCCACCAGCAATGCGCCTACCAGTGCACCGCGTATCGAGCCTATGCCACCTATAACAATGACTACAAAGGCCAATATCAAGATGCTTTCACCCATGCCCACCTGCACTGCAAGTATTGAGCCCAGTAGCGCACCAGCGATGGCGCACAGGGCTGCGCCAAAGGCAAACAGTAGCGTGAACACCAGCTTGATGTTGATACCCATGGTGATGGCCATTTCACGGTTCGACGCTCCAGCCCTCACCAACATGCCTATGCGGGTTTTTGTGACTACAAAATACAGCAGGCCAGCGACAGCCAGCCCGGTCGCAATGATGAACAGGCGAAAAGACGAATAAAAGAAGTCAGGCAGCAATTCCACCGGTTGTGCCAACTGTGGCGGAATATTCAGCATCAGCGGCTGTGCACCCCAGATCATGCGCGCACCTTCGTTGAAGATCAGTATCAATGCAAAAGTCGCCAGCACGTGGGATAAATGATCGCGCTGGTATAAATGCCGGAAGACGACCACTTCCAGTATCACACCCAGCAGCGCAGTCGCTATCACCGCTGCCAGCAAGCCCAGCCAGAAAGAACCCGTCATGCTGGTAAAGCTGGCGGCAAAATAAGCACCTGCCATGTAGAGGGAACCGTGGGCCAGGTTGATGAAGTCCATGATGCCAAAGATCAGCGTCAGGCCTGCAGCCAGCAGGAAAAGCATGAGGCCAAACTGCAAGCCATTTAAGCCGTGTTCAAGCAAAAGCGTGATATTCATCCCCTGATCCCTAAATGCTGATGGTGGTACAGATGTGAAATTACTTTAGGCCTAAAATATACTATAAGCGACGCAATTGAAAATATTTTCTTTGAGAAAATTGAATTTTGATGTGAAAAAACACTTTACCTAAAAATAGTTTAGGTTTAAAGTAGTTTGGTGTTTTCGGGGTTGCTGTATCTACATTGTGTACCAAAGCCGGAGAAGAAATGAATTCAACTGTGCTACCAGGGTCTGCCCATCTGGATACCTTTGCTTTTGATCACTTGCCGCCGCGCGAGCAATGGCCTGAACTGATTTTTTCTTTGCCTGAGTTGCAATATCCTGAACGCCTGAATTGTGTCGCCGACTTGCTCGACAAGATGTGTGCAACTGGCCATGCTGACAGCATGGCCATCCGCAGTCAGACCGAAAGCTGGACTTATTCTCATCTGTTGGCTACTGTCAATCGCATCTCCCACGTCTTGCTGGAGGACATGCATTTGCAGCCCGGTAACAGGGTGTTGTTGCGCGGTGCCAATAATCCCATGATGGCTGCCAGTGTGCTGGCTGTCATCAAGGCGGGTTGCATAGCCGTGCCTACCATGCCCTTGCTGCGCGCCAAAGAATTGGGCGTGATCGCGAATAAGGCTGAAATTGCCGCTGCACTCTGCTCAGAAAATCTGCGTGAAGAGATGGAGCTTGCAGTGCACGCTAATTCCATATTGACGCAGGTGATGTACTTCAATCATCAGGGCGATGATGGCCTGGAAGCGCTCATGGCTGGCAAATCAGCTGAATTTGCCGCTGTCGATACCCTGGCCGAAGATGTCTGCCTCATCAGTTTTACTTCCGGTACGACCGGTATGCCCAAGGGCACCATGCATTTCCACAGGGATGTGCTGGCGATCTGTGATTGTTTCCCACGTTCTACCTTGCAGTCTGCACAAAGCGATATTTTCATAGGCACACCTCCATTGGCATTTACATTTGGCTTGGGCGGCTTGCTGCTGTTCCCTTTGCGCGTAGGTGCAACTGCGGTGCTGCTGGAAAAACTGACGCCGGAATCCTTGCTGAAAGCCATAGACGAATTCAAGGCCACAGTCTGTTTTACTGCGCCCACCTTTTATCGCCAGATGGCCACGCTGGCAAAGAATTTTGACTTATCCAGCCTCAAGAAGACCGTTTCTGCCGGTGAAGCCTTGCCTGCTGCAACCCGTGAAGCCTGGCGTCAGGCGACTGGCCTGGTCATGATAGATGGCATAGGCGCGACTGAGATGCTGCATATCTTTATTTCTGCTGCAGGCGACGAAGCGCGGGCAGGGGCAACCGGCAAGCCCATACCCGGCTACCAGGCTTGTATATTTGATGAGCATGGTGAAATGGCAGGCCCCGGTGTGGTTGGCCGCCTGGCAGTCAAAGGACCGACAGGTTGTCGTTACCTGGCTGACGACAGGCAAAAGAAATACGTCCATCAAGGCTGGAATCTGACAGGTGATGCTTATGAAATGGATGCCGATGGATACTTCTGGTACTGCGCCCGCACTGACGATATGATCATTTCTGCTGGCTACAATATTGCCGGGCCAGAAGTGGAAGAAGCCTTGCTGAAACATCCTGCTGTAGCTGAATGCGCAGTCATAGGCCAGGCTGACGAGGAGCGCGGTCAGATCGTCAAGGCTTTTGTCGTATTGAAGGCAGATGCCCATGCATCAGCAAGTCTGTGCAAAGAGATCCAGGATTTCGTCAAGAACAGTATCGCCCCCTATAAATATCCGCGCGCCATAGAATTCATGACGAGTTTGCCGAGAACAGAAACCGGAAAACTACAGCGCTATAAATTGCGTACGCCTGTTGCCAGTTAACTATAACGTTTGAAAATATTCGCCCATGCCCATTAACCCGAAGGAGACGCTCGTGAAAAAGACCTTGCTGTGTTTATTGTTATCCAGTATTGCCGCAACGAATGCGAACTGTGCTTTTGCCGCAGACAAAGTCAAAGTAGGCATGGTCACCACCTTGTCTGGTGCGGGCGCCGGCCTGGGTGTTGATATACGCGATGGCTTTTCCCTGGCCATGAAGCATCTGGACAATAAATTCGGCAATTTGCCAGTCGAAGTCATCACTGGCGATGACCAGCAAAATCCTGACGCGACCAAGCAACTGGTGGACAAGCTCATCAAGAAAGACAAGGTCGATTTGATGACCGGCATCGTGTTTTCCAATCTGATGCTGGCAGTCGGTCCAACGATTTTTGGTGCCAAGGTGCATTACATCAGCGCCAATGCTGGTCCTTCGCAATATGCGGGCGAGCAATGTAATCCCTATTTCTTTAACGTGGCCTGGCAGAACGACAGCCTGCATGAAGCTGTTGGCAAACAGGTCAATGACAAAGGCTTTAAGAATGTCGCTCTGGTGGCGCCTAATTATCCAGCAGGCAAAGACGCGCTGACAGGCTTCAAGCGCTATTACAAGAGCAAGGTTGCCGAAGAAATCTTTACCAAACTGGGGCAGCTTGATTATGCGACAGAACTTGCACAGATCCGTAACCTGAAACCCGATGCCGTGTATATCTTCCTGCCAGGCGGTATGGGCATCAATTTCATCAAGCAGTTTGTGGATGCCGGTTTATCAAAAAATACCCAACTCTTTGGCCCGGGCTTTTCTGCTGATGAAGACATCATCAAGGCAGTAGGTGCTCCCATGTTGGGCATGTTCAATGCATCGCAATGGGGACATGATATGGATAACCCGCAAAACAAGCGTTTTGTAGCCGATTTTCAGAAGGAATATGGCCGCCTGCCGTCGTTGTATGCATCGCAGGGCTATGATGCTGCGATGTTGATGGATAGTGCAGTGCGTGGTGTCAAGGGCAAGATAGAAGATAAGGATGCTTTGGGTAAAGCCATTAAGGCCGCCAATTTCAAATCTGTGCGTGGTGACTTCAAGTTCAACAGCAATCACTACCCTGTGCAAAATTATTATGCACGCATCATCAGCAAGGATGGTCAGGGCAGGGTGACGAACAAAACTTTGAGCGCCGTATTTACCAATCATCCAGATGCCTATGTAGCTTCCTGCAAAATGCAGTAATGCACAAATTAAATAAGCAAAAAAATTAATCTTCAAGGTAATTTAATGAACATCCTATGCATAGGCGGAGGTCCGGCTGGCCTGTACTTCAGCCTGCTGATGAAAAAGCAAAACCCGGCGCACCAGATCACCATCGTCGAGCGCAATCGCGCTTACGATACCTTTGGCTGGGGCGTGGTGTTTTCTGACCAGACCCTGGGTAATCTGGTGAATGCAGACGAACAGACTGCCCGTTCCATCTTGCAATCTTTTAATCACTGGGATGATATTGACACCCATTTCAATGGGCAGGTCGTTACCTCCGGCGGTCACGGTTTTTGCGGCATAGGTCGCAAGCGTTTACTGAATATCCTGCAAGAGCGTTGCGAAGAACTGGATGTCAAGCTGGTGTTTGAAACGGACGTAACCGACGACCAGGCATTGGCGTTGGAATATGATGCTGACCTAGTCATTGCCTGCGATGGCTTGAATAGCCGCGTTCGCACCCGCTATGAACAAAGCTATCAGCCTGATATCGATACCCGCAAATGCCGCTTTGTCTGGCTCGGTACCAAAAAGCTGTTCTCGGCTTTTACCTTTGCCTTTGAAGAAACCGAGCATGGCTGGTTCCAGGCGCATGCCTATCAGTACGATGGCGATACGGCGACCTTTATTGTCGAGACTCCGGAAGAAACCTGGCTCAAGGCTGGCATAGATAAAATGAGCCAGGAAGAAGCCATCGCCTTTTGCGAAAACCTGTTCGCCAAATATCTTGATGGCAATGCCCTGATGTCAAATGCCACGCATTTGCGCGGCTCCGCCAACTGGATCAAGTTCCCGCGCATTATCTGCAAGAACTGGGTGCACTGGAATCAATTGAATAAGTTGAATAATAAGCGTGTACCTGTGGTCTTGATGGGTGACGCTGCACATACCGCTCATTTCTCCATAGGTTCTGGTACCAAGCTGGCTTTGGAAGATGCCATAGAACTGGCGCGCAGTTTTGAGAAACATGGTGAGCAAGGCATGGATGCCGTGCTGGAAGCTTATCAGGATTTGCGCTCCATAGAAGTCTTGAAGATACAGAGCGCAGCCCGCAATTCCATGGAATGGTTTGAAAACGTCCAGCGCTATACTGCCATGGAAGCGCCTCAGTTTGCCTATTCCATGCTGACGCGCAGCCAGCGTCTGTCGCATGAAAACCTGCGGGTAAGGGATGCGGCTTATGTACGCAGCTTTGAACACTGGATAGCAGAACAGGCGTATGCCAGGGCTGGCCTGCCAGTGCCCAAAACAAAAACAGCGATCCCACCCATGCTGACGCCCTACAAGCTGCGCGATGTGGTATTGAAAAACCGTGTCGTCGTCTCTCCCATGGCGCAATACTCAGCAGTCGATGGTGTGGCTGATGATTATCATCTCGTACATCTGGGTAGCAGGGCCATGGGCGGTGCGGGCCTGGTGTTTGCCGAGATGACCTGTGTCTCTGCCGATGCCCGTATTACGCCAGCTTGCCCAGGACTGTATGCCCCTGAACATACGCAAGCCTGGAAGCGCATTGTCGATTTTGTTCATGCCAATACTGATGCAAAGATTGCCGTGCAGCTCGGCCATGCCGGAGCCAAAGGTTCCACCTGCGTGGCCTGGGAAGGAACAGATCAGCCATTGAAAGAAGGTAACTGGTCGCTGGTGTCAGCGTCAGAGCAACAATACCTGCCTGGCATTTCGCAAGTTGCGCGTGCTACCACAGTGGCAGACATGCAGCGCATAAAAGATGATTTTGTCCAGGCGGCCAGGGCAGCAGCGGAAGCAGGCTTTGACTGGCTGGAATTGCATTGCGCTCATGGTTACCTGTTATCAAGCTTCATTTCTCCGCTGACTAATCAGCGTCAAGATGAATACGGCGGTTCGCTGGAAAACCGTTGCCGTTATCCGCTGGAAGTATTTGCCGCCATACGTGCTGTCTGGCCTGCGGATAAACCGATTTCCGTGCGTATTTCTGCGCATGATTGGGTAGACGGCGGTATTACACCAGATGATGCAGTTGCTATCGCTCGTCTGTTCAAGGCAGCGGGTACCGACATGATAGATTGCTCATCTGGTCAGGTCAGCAAGCAGGAAAAACCTGTCTATGGCCGCATGTTCCAGACCCCGTTTGCTGATCGCATACGCAACGAAGCACAAATACCTACTATAGCAGTTGGTGCGATCTTTGAAGCCGATCATGCAAACAGCATCATCGCCGCTGGCCGTGCTGACTTGTGCGCTATCGCCAGACCACACCTGGCTGATCCTGCTTGGACTTTGCATGAAGCAGCCAAACTGGGCTTCAATGACATGCCCTGGCCCAGGCAATATGTCGCCGGAAAAATGCAACTGGAACGCAATCTAGAACGTGACAGGCAGGTTGCCGCAGCCAGCGCTGGCCTGACACCACAGCAAGTCGCCGCCAAATTGCTGGAAGGATGAGCATGACTGTGCATCAGCAAAAATTACAAGGCAGGCATGCGCTGGTCACCGGCGGTGGCAAAGGCATAGGCCTGGCGATAGCGCAAGCCTTGCTCAGCGAAGGGGCGACGGTGACACTGGCAGGCCGTAGTGAAGCGACTTTGCAAGAGGCTGTGGCTTCCCTGGCGCATGTCAAGGTGCAGTATGTCATCATGGATGTCAGCGATGCGGAATCAGTGCAGGCAGCTTTTCAATTATCGCAGGGTAGGGATGGTCGCATCGACATTCTCATCAATAATGCCGGGCAAGCCAGTTCAGCTTCTTTCCTTAAAACCGATGCCAAATTATGGCAAAACATGCTGGATGTGAATCTGAGCGGCAGCTTCATTTGCATGCAACAGGCTTTGCCTGCGATGCTGGAAGCGGGCTGGGGGCGTATCGTCAATGTGGTCAGTACCGCAGGGCTAAAGGGTTATGCCTATGTCTCTGCCTACTGTGCTGCCAAGCATGGCGTCATAGGTTTGACGCGCGCAGTGGCACTCGAAGTTGCAGCCAAAGGCGTGACCGTGAATGCGGTTTGCCCCGGTTATACCGAAACCGATATCGTCAAGGAAGCCGTTGCCAATATCGTTGCCAAAACTGGTCGTACTGAAGAACAGGCGAAAGCTGAACTGGCCGCTGGCAATCCACAAAAACGCCTGGTGCAACCGCAAGAAGTCGCAGATGCCGTGCTGTGGTTGTGCATGGACGGTGCATCGGCAATGAATGGACAATCCATTGCCGTTGCCGGTGGTGAAGTCATGTGATGAAAACTGAAGAGCAGACAAGATCAGGTATGAAAGAAGACAGTAACCCCGTGTTCGATATGGAAACCCGTCTTACGCAAGATGACCATCAGTCCTTGCGTCTGTGGTTACGCATGCTGTCTTGCACCGTGATGATAGAAGGTGAAATCCGTAGCCGCTTGCGCAGCGAATTCGGGATTACCTTGCCACGTTTCGACCTCATGGCACAACTGGAACGGCATCCCGAAGGTTTGCGCATGGGTGAACTGTCCAAGCGCATGATGGTGACGGGTGGCAACATCACTGGCATTACCGATCAGCTGGAGCAGGAAAAACTGGTGACCCGCGTCGCCGATCTCAAAGACAGACGTGCTTACAGCGTCAAGCTGACGCCTGCTGGCCGTCGCGCCTTCAAACGCATGGCTGCAGTGCATGAAGCATGGATAGCGGATATGTTTTCTGGCTTGCAGGCAGAACAGAAAAGTAAATTATTTGAATTGTTGTCTCAAGTGAAAACGCATTTGCACGAGCCTGGTGTCGATAACAGCCTGGACAACAACATGGACAACAACCCTGAGCAGGAACAAGCACCATGAAATATCTACCCGGACAGCCCCAGGATTTACCTGGCAATCGCCAGCAACTGGCAAACTATGCAGCTCAGCATTTTACCTATGCCGTTGATGCTGGCGTTGCCACCATCACCCTGAATCGGCCAGAACGCAAAAACCCGCTGACCTTTGATTCTTATGCAGAGTTGCGCGACCTGTTCCGTACTTTGTCATATGGCGATGATGTCAAGGCCATCGTCATTACTGGCGCGGGTGAAAACTTTTGTTCTGGTGGGGATGTGCATGAAATCATCGGTCCATTGACCAAGCTTGATATGCCGGGTTTGCTGAGTTTTACCCGCATGACGGGTGATCTCGTCAAAGCCATGCGCGCTTGCCCGCAACCGATTATTGCTGCGATTGATGGTGTTTGCGCTGGTGCTGGCGCCATACTGGCGCTGGCTTCTGATATCCGCATAGGTACGGCACGTAGCAAGACGGCTTTCCTGTTCACCCGCGTTGGTCTGGCTGGTTGCGACATGGGTGCCTGTTCTATTTTGCCGCGCATTATAGGGCAGGGGCGTGCTTCTGACTTGCTATACACCGGGCGCTCAATGTCTGGTGAAGAGGCAGAACGCTGGGGCTTTTTCAATCGCCTGGCGACACCAGAAAATGTGCTGGCGGAAGCGCAGGCCTATGCAAAAAATCTGGCTGAAGGCCCGAATTTTGCTCACGGCATGACCAAGAAAATGCTACAGCAAGAATGGAATATGGGTGTTGATGAAGCCATAGAAGCCGAAGCACAGGCCCAGGCCATATGCATGATGACTAACGATTTCCATCGTGCCTATCATGCCTTCGTTGCCAAGCAAAAACCTGTCTTTGAAGGGGATTGAACATGACGCATATGATGCATGACACCAGCTACCTGGACTGGCCCTTCTTTGACGATAAACACCGTGAGTTGCAACGCACGCTGGATGCCTGGTCTGCAGAAAACCTGCCTGATCATCATGCCGCGGATGTCGATCAGGCCTGCCGCGATCTCGTCAAACAACTGGGCGAGGCTGGCTGGCTCAAAAATGCCATAGGCGGTAGCGCCTATGGTGGCAATGCTGACGTTATCGATACCCGCGCCATTTGTCTGATACGTGAAACACTGGCTCGTCATTCCGGCCTGGCAGATTTTGCCTTTGCCATGCAAGGACTGGGATCTGGTGCGATCAGCTTGCATGGTACAGAGGCGCAAAAGAAAAACTATCTGAGCAAGGTCGCCAAAGGCGAGGCGATTGCTGCTTTTGCTTTGTCGGAACCAGAAGCTGGCTCGGATGTAGCCGCCATGCAATGCGCGGCAGAATTTGTCGTGGATGCAGATGGCGGTCACTATGTCTTGAATGGCGAAAAAACCTGGATTTCCAATGGTGGCATTGCCGACTTCTATGTATTGTTTGCCCGCACTGGCGAAGCACCTGGTGCGCGTGGCATCACTGCATTTATCGTCGATGCTGGTCTGCCGGGCTTTGAAATTGCCGAACGTATCGATGTGATAGCCCCACATCCGCTGGCGCGCCTGAAGTTCACTAATTGTCGCATCCCGGCCACGCAGCGTCTGGGTGAAGCTGGGCAGGGCTTCAAGGTGGCAATGGCGACGCTGGATATCTTCCGTACATCCGTGGCTGGGGCTGCCCTTGGCTTTGCCCGTCGCGCCATGGACGAAGCCGTGCACAGAGTAACGACACGCAAGATGTTTGGCCAGACCCTGGCTGATTTTCAATTGACTCAGGCCAAGCTGGCGCAGATGGCTACTACGATAGATAGTTCAGCACTGTTGATTTATCGCGCTGCCTGGCAAAGAGACCAGGGCCGGAAAGTCACTAAAGAAGCTGCCATGGCAAAACTGACTGCGACCGAGGGTGCGCAGCAAGTGATAGATGCAGCGGTGCAGATGTTTGGTGGCCTGGGTGTCGTCAGCGAAATGCCGGTAGAGCGTCTGTACCGTGAAATCCGTTCTCTGCGCATTTATGAAGGGGCGACGGAAGTACAACAACTGATCATAGGCCGTGAATTGCTGAAAGAGTTTGCTTCAGTATGATTTTTACGGCTGAATTGCCAATACGTTTTGCTCATTGCGACCCGGCGGGCATTGTGTTTTATCCGCTCTATTTTGAAATGATGAATGGTGTGGTAGAAGACTGGTGCGCGCAAGGTTTGGCTTGCAGTTTTCATGAAATGCATATTGCACGCGGCATAGGTTTACCGACCGTGCATCTGGAAACTGATTTCATCAAACCGGCAGAACTGGGCGAAAGCTTGCTGGCGGAGTTGATAGTGACGAAACTAGGCAAGAGTTCAGTCGAACTGGAAATTTGCTTTAGCGGACCGCAACAGGATGTGCGTCTGAAAGCCAGGCTGGTGCTGGTCATGATGGATTTGAAATTGCGCAAAGCGTTAGCCATACCTGATGAGCTGCGTATTGCCATGCTGAAGTATTGCGAAATATAAGATAGATAAGATAGATATAATGGACTTTTCAGGCTCAAGGCTGTGAAAAGTCATCAATGAAAGGATAGATGATGGACATTTTGCAACCTCCAGGCTGGGCTAGGCCACGTGGCTATTCGAATGGCATTTTTGCCAGTGGCCGTACTGTGTGCGTCAGTGGCATGGTGGGCTGGGATGCGCAATGCAGCTTTCAGACCGATGATTTCGCGGGCCAGGTAAGGCAGGCCTTGCAGAACATCGTTGAAGTATTGACAGAGGCAAATGCCAAACCTGAGCATATCGTGCGCATGACATGGTATGTCATCGATAAAAAAGAATATGTAGGTGCCTACAAAGAAGTTGGCGAAGCCTATCGCGATATCATAGGCCGCCATTACCCAACCATGACTGCCGTGCAAGTGGCAGGCTTGATAGAAGACAGAGCCAGGGTAGAGATAGAAGTCACCGCCATCGTACCGGAGTAAATATGCAGACCAGTATTGCAGTTGTAGGCATCGTCGGTGCCGGTGCCATGGGGCGCGGTATTGCCCAGATTGCGGCACAGGCAGGTTTTACCGTGCTCTTGTTTGATGTACAGGCAGATGCTGCCAGTAAAGCCAGTCAGCTCATTGCCGAACAATGGCAAAAAATGCTGAGCAAGGAAAAACTCAGCGCAGAACAATATCAGCGCGCTGTAGAAAACCTGCGAGTCGTCAATAGCATGCAGGAACTGGCCAAATGCGATCTGGTGGTAGAGGCAATTGTTGAAAAGCTTGATGTCAAACGTGCTTTGTTCCAGCAATTGGATGGCATCGTCAGCGACACTTGCATACTGGCGACCAATACTTCTTCACTGTCAGTCACCGCCATTGCTGCAGGCACAAAAATACCTGAGCGTGTCGCAGGTCTGCATTTCTTTAACCCTGTCCCCTTGATGAAGGTGGTTGAAGTCATCGATGGTTTGCTGACCGATGCTGCGGTCGCAGAGCAGCTCATGGCATTTTCCACGCAAACGGGGCATTTGCCGGTGCGTGCCAAGGATACGCCGGGCTTTATCGTCAACCATGCCGGGCGCGGTTATGGCACGGAAGCCCTGCGGATACTGCAAGAGAATGTTGCCAGTTTTCGCCAGATAGACCAGATCATGCGTGAGGCGGCAGGTTTCAAACTGGGGCCGTTTGAATTGCTGGACCTGACCGGGCTGGATGTATCTCACCCTGTCATGGAGGCGATTTATCATCAGTATTATGAAGAGCCACGTTATCGCCCCAGTGTCATTACTGCGCAGCGGGTATATGCAGGTTTGCTGGGTCGCAAGACCGGACGCGGTTTTTATACTTATAGTGGCAACCAGGATGTACCACCGGTTCCTGATCAACAGCCTGCCTGGACGGGGCCAGTATGGATCAGTCAGGAAAACGCAGACGCAGTGCCAGCACTGCTTGCCCTGTTTGAGCGTTGCGGCGTTGCTATCGAAAATGGTGAGCAGCCATCCTCAGACGCACTGTGCATAGTCAGCCCATACGGCGAAGATGTCAGCACCTGTGTAGCAAGAACTGGGCTGGATGCCCGTCGCACGCTTGGCATAGATGCGCTGACTGCTTGCCAGGGTCATCTGAGCCTGATGATGAATCCCGCTACAGATGCAAATCTGGCAGCACAATGCCAGTCCCTGCTGCAGAAAAGCGGGCAGGGCGTCAGCCTGATACAGGACAGTGCTGGTTTCGTGGTTCAGCGCATTTTGGCGACCATCATCAATATCGCTAGCGACATCGCCCAGCAAGGCATATGCAGCCCGCAAGACCTCGACAAGGCAGTGGTATTAGGCCTCGCTTATCCGGCAGGCCCGCTGGCTTGGGGCGACAAACTCGGCACTTCGCGTATACTATTGGTTTTGCGGAACTTGTATGCCAGCACTGGCGACCCGCGCTATCGCCCCAGCCCCTGGCTGGTACGCAGGGCGCAACTGGGTTTGTCCTTGCTGCATTTGCCACATCAGGTAACTAAGGCTGCATAAAACCAGACATGTCACTTCTTATGGTAGGAAAGTGGCATGTAAATAAATATATAACGGTACATATTCAAATCAGGAGAAACAGATGGCCAAGGCTGTATTTAGTTGGGAAGACCCCTTGTTATTGTCCTCGCAACTCAGCGATGAAGAACGCATGGTGCAGGATGCCGCACGTGTCTATTGCGAAGAAAAGCTGGCACCGCGAGTACTGGAAGCTTTCCGTCATGAAAAAACAGATCCAGCCATTTTCCGTGAAATGGGTGAGCTTGGTTTGCTGGGTTCCATGATCCCTACGCAATACGGTGGCGCTGGCTTGAACTATGTTTGCTATGGTTTGGTGGCGCGCGAAGTGGAACGCGTTGATTCTGGTTACCGTTCCATGATGAGCGTACAAAGCTCGCTGGTCATGGTGCCTATCAATGAATTTGGTAGTGAAGCACAAAAACAAAAATACCTGCCCAAGCTGGCGACGGGTGAATGGATAGGCTGCTTTGGCCTGACAGAACCTAACCATGGTTCTGACCCGGGTAGCATGGTGACCCGTGCCAGGACTGTGCCCGGTGGTTATTCCCTCAGTGGCGCGAAGATGTGGATCACCAATAGTCCTATCGCTGATGTCTTCGTGGTCTGGGCGAAAACAGATGATGGCCGCATCCGTGGCTTTATTCTGGAAAAAGGATGGAAAGGCCTGACCGCACCGGCCATCCATGGCAAGGTAGGCCTGCGTGCTTCCATCACTGGCGAAATCGTCATGGATGAAGTATTCGTGCCAGAAGAAAACCTGATGCCAAACGTAGAAGGCCTGAAAGGCCCGTTCACTTGCCTGAACTCCGCACGGTACGGTATCGCCTGGGGGGCTTTGGGTGCGGCAGAATTCTGCTGGCATACGGCACGTCAATACACCATGGACCGACTGCAATTTGGCCGCCCGTTGGCAGCAAATCAGCTGGTACAGAAAAAACTGGCTGACATGCAAACAGAAATTACGCTGGCATTGCAAGGTTGTTTGCGCCTGGGGCGCATGAAGGATGAAGGTACGGCTGCCGTTGAAATTACGTCCATCATGAAGCGTAATTCCTGCGGCAAGTCCCTTGATATTGCCCGCACTGCACGCGATATGTTGGGTGGTAATGGTATTTCTGATGAATTCGGCATTGCCCGCCATCTGGTGAACCTGGAAGTCGTCAACACCTATGAAGGCACACATGATATTCATGCCTTGATTTTGGGTCGTGCACAGACTGGGATTGCGGCGTTCTAATGAAGTAATCGCTGCCCGGTCTTTGTGACCGGGCAGCGATTCAGAAATTGATTCGTCTTCAGGCTGTGTTCAGACTGTAAACGCGCGGGCAATAATGCGCTCTTGCAGATCCCCGGTCGTGGCAGCATCCAGTGTGCCCAGTGTGCCCAGAGTACCCAGAGTGCCATATACGCGACCACATCCCGCATCTGTGCGGCTTTGTATAAAAGCCTTGGCGATATCAGCCTCTGCATATTCTGCCATCAGGAAAGTCTGTGCCGTCAGTACCAGTTTTTGGGTAATGCGGCGGGCATTCATTTCCCTGAAATCTACTGGTGCCAAATCTGTTTGTAACTCCACCACCATTTGCCTCACTTGCTCAGATGCTGAATTGCTCCATAATTGCAGCAGCAATTGCAAGCCTTCCGGGTCTCTTTCCATCGCACGCAAAACATCCAGGCACATGACATTGCCTGAGCCCTCCCAGATGGAGTTGACGGGTGCTTCGCGATATAACCTTGCCATGGGGCCAGTCTCGACATAACCGTTGCCACCCCAGACTTCCATGCATTCACCGGTAAATTCCAGCGCACGCTTGCATATCCAGAATTTTGCGGCAGGCGTCATGATGCGTTTCCAGGCGCGTTGCAAGGCGTCATCTGGTGCATCCAGTGCGGCTGCCAAATGTAGCATGAGACGGGTCGCTGCTTCACTTTCCAGTGCCAGGTCAGTCAGTACATTGCGCATAAGGGGTTGATCTGCCAGCTTCTTGCCGAAAGCCGTGCGGTGGCGTGCATGATGGATGGCTTGCACCAGCGCCTGCCGCATCAGGCCCGCGCTGCCTATGACGCAATCAAGCCGGGTCAGGTTGGCCATTTCTATAATGGTTGGTATGCCCCGGCCTTCATTGCCTATCATGACACCATAGGCATCCTGGAATTCAACTTCACTACTGGAGTTGGATTTATTCCCCAGTTTGTCTTTCAGTCTTTGTACCAGGATAGAATTCTTGCTGCCATCAGGGCGCCAACGCGGCACAAAAAAACAGGATAATCCATTCTCAGTTTTGGCCAGCACCAGATGGGCATCGCACATGGGGGCCGAGAAAAACCACTTGTGGCCGGTCAATGCATAGGCCTGACCTCGTCCTTCAGCACCCAGCGCCACGGCAGTGGTGGTATTTGTGCGTACATCCGAGCCCCCCTGTTTTTCTGTCATGCCCATGCCGATCAGGATGGATTTTTTCTGGGCTATCGGCAAGTCACGCGGATCATGTTCCACTGAATACAGCTTGTCTTTGAGTTCTGCGAACAGGGTAGCTTCGTTTTGCAGCACAGGGATGGAGGCAAAAGTCATGGTGCTGGGGCACAGGGAGCCAGACTCTACCTGTGACTGCATGAAATAGCCAGCTGCACGCGCAACATGTGCGCCCATGCGAGGCTGGCTCCAGGGGGTGGCTTGCAGGCCTTGCTTGCGCAATATCCCCAATAACTGATGCCAGCTTGGGTGAAAATCTACCCTGTCTATGCGCTTACCCTGTCTGTCATGGGTATGCAATTCTGGCAAATGTGTATTGGCCAATGCCGCAGCTTCTAGCACAGCACTGCTACCCAACTCCTGTCCGGATTTTGTCAGCGTGTTTTGATACCAGTCAGCCTGATACTGCGCCAGGCTGGTCATTAGAACGGCATCACTAGTGAAAATATTGTAATCTTGCAGGTCTGCGACCTGATTGCTTATTTCATGGGTTTGCCACTGCATATGATCCTCATTGATATGGGGTAATTATGTGGAGTAAATAAGTAAGCCAGATGAATAGTGTAGTCTGATGAAGTAATCAAGATGTTCGCCTTTTAGCATTCCCCCAAGTACCTGAACTTATAAAACAAGAAACACCATGAGCGAGACTGCCAGCCCTTTGAAATTACGCCGCAAGCCAGTGCAGCAACGCTCTAAAATGACACAATTGGCAATCCTCGATGCCTTTGTTCGGCTTTTGGTCGAAAAAAGCTATGCCGATCTGACCATGCGAGATATCGCCCTGGTCGCTGGCGTGGGTCTGGGCACCTTGTATGAATACTTTCCTGGCAAGAAATCGATAGCCGCCCATTGCATCCATGAGCGCATGAAGAATATAGGCGCGCAGATGCGCATCTGGGTGGAGTTGCAACACGGTCAGCCTTTACAAGACATCGTTACTGATCTGCTGGAGCGCATCATACTTTTGCATGCAGACAAGACCGAGGAGTGGTCTGCACTGATTTTTCTGGAGCGGCAAATTTCCAATATGGAAGCTTATAGCGCGCTCTATGGGCAGGTTGTTGATATCTGGGAATCTGCTTTTGCGGCAAGCTCAGACCGAGCGCTGTATCCCAATACCAGCCCGGCGATAGTCCATGCGGCTGTCTACGGCGTCCTGTATCAGACCCTGATGTTGTCCCCACAAAGCCTGCAAGAGCCTGAATTTCTTGCTCAGATGAAAAACTTGGTGTTGGGATATCTGCAAATCACTGATCAGAGCGCCCGAATAAGGTAAAATCGCGGGATGTCCTATCAAGTCCTCGCCCGAAAATATCGCCCCAAGAGTTTTGAAACTCTGGTGGGGCAAGAGCACGTGGTCCGTGCCTTATCGCATGCGCTAGATCAGCAGCGGCTGCATCACGCCTATTTGTTTACCGGTACCCGTGGTGTCGGCAAGACGACGCTGTCACGTATCCTGGCCAAATCCTTTAACTGTGAGACTGGCATTACAGCCCGTCCTTGCGGTGTTTGCGAAGCCTGTACGGCGATTGATGCCGGGCGCTTTGTTGACTATATAGAAATGGATGCCGCCTCGAACCGTGGTGTCGATGAAATGGCCTCGCTGCTGGAACAGGCGATTTACGCGCCGTCCAATGCACGCTTTAAAGTCTATATGATAGACGAGGTGCACATGCTGACCAACCACGCTTTCAACGCCATGTTGAAAACGCTGGAAGAGCCACCTGAGCACGTCAAATTCATTCTGGCAACGACAGACCCGCAGAAAATCCCTGTCACGGTCTTGTCACGCTGCCTGCAATTTAATCTCAAGCAAATGCCGCCTGGCCATATTGTTGGTCATCTGGAAAACATCCTGGGGCAAGAGCAAATCGAATTTGAATTGCCTGCCTTGCGTTTGCTGGCGCAGGGTGCCCATGGTTCCATGCGCGATGCCTTGTCGCTGACCGACCAGGCAATTGCCTATGCTGCCGGTAAAGTCAGCCTTGATGCCGTACAAGGCATGCTGGGTGCGCTGGACCAGTCTTATCTGATACGTTTGCTGGATGCCTTGCTGGCGCAGGATGGTAAAGCTTTGCTGGATGTTGCCGACGAAATGGCAGCACGCAGCCTGTCGTATAAAGCGGCGTTGCAAGATCTGGGCAGTTTGCTGCACCAGATCGCCGTGGCGCAAATGGTGCCTGCAGCAGTGGCAGAAGATATTCCCGAGCGTGAGCAGGTATTGCGCTTGGCGCAGAGTTTTGCCAAAGAAGAAGTACAACTGTTTTATCAAATTGCTGTGCATGGCCGTAATGAGCTGGCATTGGCACCTGATGAATATGCAGGCTTCAGCATGACGCTGTTACGCATGCTGGCATTCAAACCTGTCAGTGGTGAGCAATGGGTGCAGCCGCCTTCCAGTACACCACCGGCTGGTGGGCGTCCGGCTTTGCCAGGCAATAATGCGAACAATGCTCCGCCGGCACAAAGCCCTGTGCGTTCCAGCCCTGCTGCTTCAAGTAATAGTGTTGGTAGTGCTAACACTGCACCTGTCGCAAATGTAGTGCCGGCAGCAATGCCTGCACGCGCTCCGGCAGACGCGCCGAAACCGGTTGTACAGGATAATGCCGAGACACCCGCAACACCCGCAACTGCGCCTGCTGCTGGCACACGTGTCAGCCCGGTACTGGCTGCCCTGGCTGCGGCACGCGCAAATACCAAGAATGGCACGCCAGCAGGAAAAACTGCTGCAGCAGAAACGGCACCAGTAGCCAAAGCTGCAATTGCACCTGTGACTCCAGTGGCTCCAGTTTCACCTGTAGCGCCGGTCAGGCCCGTTACTCCTGTCGCAACACCGTCAGTTAAAGTGGCTCCACCATCGGCGCAGCCCGTAGTCAAACCTGCCCAGCCTGTGTCAGCACCTGCACCTTTGATTGCCGAGCAGGACATGCAATCCATGGGCATGGACGATATGCCGCCGCCCTGGGATGAAGAAATGTTCTTCGATGCAGAGCCTGCAAAACCGGCGATGCCGCCACGAGTAATGGCTCCTGCTTCTGCACCTACTGTGCCGCAGGAGCAAGCCGCGCCAGTTGAGGTGGCCGTGCTAGCTGATGCTGCTACATTTGTTGCATCTGCTAACCAGGAACCGCAAGCTGCCGCTGCAGAAGTGGTCAAGCCCAGGGAAGCAATCACTCTGAATGCTGATCGCCTGATCGCGAATGCACCAGTCCCTGAGTTGAACTGGGATGGTCATTGGCCTGCGCTGGCGGCCAGCTTGCCTGTGCGCGGCGTAGCCCAGCAAATGACACAGCAAAGTGAGCTGGTCAGTTGCAAGCAGGATGGTAATGCCCATGTATTCCGCCTGCGCCTGCCTTTATCTACACTCTTGTCTTCGGGCAGTGTAGAAAAACTTAGTGCGGCCTTGTCCGAAAGGTTTGAAAAAACCATACGGGTGGAAACCGAGATAGGTGCCGTTGAGCATACCGCCAACGCACAGGCTGTGGCTGAGCGCGGAGTGCGCCAGCAACAGGCAGAAAAATCCATACAGGGCGACAGTTTCGTGCAGACTTTGATGCGCGAATTTGGTGCCACGATCGTCACGGGTAGCATACGGCCGGTCTGATACCGGTGATATGCAAAATAAGTACAAGTCTGCGTGACCAAATTTAATCAATATTCCATTTTTATTTTCGGAGAAATTTTATGATGAAGAATCAATTGGCCGGTTTGATGAAACAAGCCCAGGCAATGCAGGATAATATGAAAAAAGCCCAGGATCAATTGGGCCTGGTAGAAGTAGAAGGCCAGGCTGGTGCTGGCCTGGTCAAGGTTGTCATGACCTGCAAGAACGATGTCAAGCGCGTTACCATCGACCCGTCTTTGCTGGGTGACGACAAGGACATGCTGGAAGACCTGGTTGCTGCTGCTTTCAATGATGCAGTGCGCAAGGCAGAAGCTACTTCACAAGAAAAAATGTCAGCCCTGACAGCTGGCATGCCTTTGCCGCCTGGCTTCAAGATGCCATTCTGAGTGTGAAAAAACTCGGTAGTCTGGAAGCCTTGTCTGAGGCGTTACGCCGCTTGCCCGGCGTAGGGCCAAAGTCAGCTCAGCGCATGGCTTATCACTTGCTGCAACATGACAGGGAAGGCGCCGCCATCCTTGGCATGGCGCTGACTCACGCGGTTGAGCGCATACAGCATTGCGCATCCTGCAATACCTTCAGCGAAAGCGAAGTTTGCGAAACCTGTCTGGATGCCGTGCGTGATACCAGTCTGCTGTGCGTGGTGGAAACACCTTCTGACCAGATGATGATAGAACAGACCATGACGTACAAGGGTCTGTACTTTGTCCTCATGGGGCGACTCTCGCCACTTGATGGCATAGGTCCGAAAGATATCCATCTGGAAAAACTGGTCTCCAGAGCTACCGACGGTAAAGTGCAAGAAGTGGTGCTGGCGACCAATTTCACCAATGAAGGTGAGGCAACCGCGCATTACATCAGCGAGACGCTGAAGGCACGTGGCTTGCGGGTCAGTCGCCTGGCACGTGGTGTGCCAGTTGGTGGCGAGCTTGAATATGTGGATGCTGGTACGATTGCCCGCGCCATGCTGGATAGACGGACTACTTAATACAGTAACTGAGATAATAATAAGCCATCATGTTTCTGATCCCCGCCGAACAAAAAAGCAAATTGCAGTTGCAATGGTCAGACCTGATACAGGGCTTGGCGGGTAGTCCCCGGCATGCCAAAGAAGTTTGGGTTTTACTGGATAAGCATTACTCCGAACCTCAACGCAGTTTTCATAATCTCACGCATATCCAGTCCATGCTCAGGCATGCTGAAGACAGGCGCGCAGATATCCATAATTTTCCTGTCGTATCCCTGGCGATCTGGTTTCATGACATGGTGTATGACACCCATGCCAATAATAATGAACTGAAAAGTGCAGAGCTGGCAGGGGAGTTGATGATGCGCATGGAGATCAATCCCACCGTCATCATGCATGTGCAGCAATGCATACTCGCCACGGCCAGGCATGAAGTGGCTGATTTTAAAAACCGTGCGGCTGATATTCCCTTGTTCCTTGATATTGCATTGACTATCCTCGGCGCACCCAAGGATGTTTATCAACAATATAGCCGGGCTATCCGCAATGAATTCCGCTGGCTGGAAGCGCCTGCCTACAGAGCGGGGCGTCTGAAAGTGCTGAAGCGCTTTGCCGACCGCGAACAATTATATTTTCATCCCGTCATGGCGGCGCAATTTGATGCACAGGCACGCGCCAATATCGCATGGGAAATCAAGAAGCTGACTTTTGTATAAGTCCGTTCCGTAAAACTTTTTCTTAACGCATTTATTCTTATGCAGTCACAAGCTAAAGCACATGGCCCTTTGGCGGGCATCAAGGTTCTGGAGTTGGGTACGCTGATCGCAGGGCCATTTTGTTCACGCATGCTGGCTGAATTTGGTGCTGAAGTGATCAAGGTAGAATCGCCCGATGGCGGTGACCCTCTGCGTCAATGGCGTGTGCTGAAAGATGGCACCTCACTATGGTGGAGTGTGCAGGCACGCAATAAGAAAAGCATCACCCTGAATATGAAGCAGGAGCAGGCGCGTGAAATTGCCAAACGCCTGGCGCTGGATGCTGACATCATCATAGAAAATTATCGCCCCGGTGTGCTGGAAAAATGGGAGCTGGGATTTGAGGCTTTAAAAGCCATCAATCCCGCCACCATCATGGTGCGCCTGTCTGGTTATGGCCAGACCGGGCCTTTGAAAGACTTGCCCGGCTTTGGTGCCATCGGTGAATCCATGGGAGGTTTGCGTTATGTCTCTGGTCATGCCGACCGGCCACCTGTGCGCGTGGGCATATCGATAGGAGATTCTGTCGCCGCCTTGCATGGCGTCATTGGTGCCATGATAGCTTTGCGTCATCGCGATGTCACCGGCGGACGCTGGAATGGCAAGCAGGGCGAGGCATGTGTCGCTGGGCAGGGGCAAATGGTGGATGTGGCTTTGTATGAGTCAGTCTTCAATTTGATGGAATCGCTGGTGCCAGAATTTGATCATGCTGGTGTCGTGCGTGAACGTACTGGCGGTGCCTTGCCTGGCATAGTGCCATCGAATACTTACACCACGGCGGAAGGTGAAAATATCGTCATTGCAGGCAATGGCGACGCAATCTTCCATAGACTCATGAAAGCCATAGAGCGTGAAGACCTTGCGCAAGACCCAGGCTTGGTACGCAATGATGGCCGCGTCCCGCGCACGGGGGAAATTGATGCGGCAATTCAAGGCTGGTGCTCAGGCCGCGATATAGATACAGCTTTGCAAATACTCAAGGCAGCCGATGTGCCAGTGGGTAAAATCTATTCTGTACGGGATATGATGAGCGACCCACAATTCCTGGCGCGCCAGATGTTCGAGCAGCATGCATTTGAAGATGGCACTCCAGTCAAGTTGCCTGCCATTACACCGAAGATGTCAGAGACTCCTGGTCAGACGCTATGGCTGGGCCCGCGTCTGGGCCAGCATAATCAGGAGGTATTGAGTGAGCTGGGTTATAGTGATGCCGAGATCGCGCAAATGGCTGCGGACAAAGTAATTTAAATCAGTAATTTAAATAAGTAATGTAAAGGTCAACCATGAACCGCCAGATGCTTAAAAATTTCCTGATCGCCCTGGCGCTGTTCCTGCTGGGCTATTTCACTTCTAATTACTGGGCATCTTGATTTGACTGGCCAGGCTCTCCATTCCTGGCCAGCCAAGTATGCTCAGTTCAGGGTTTTCAGATAATCCCTGATCCCCGCCAACAGCATTTCGACCGACATGGCTGTCAATATCAAGCCCATCAGGCGTTCAAATGCAGTCATGGCGCGTACCCCGAGAACCTTTTGCATACGTTCCGCACTCAATAACACCACCAGCCACACCACGGCAACGGCAGTCAATGCCGCCAGATGCACCATCATGTCCTGACGGCTGTCGGATGAAAACAGCAGCACTGTCGCCAGCGCAGACGGGCCAGCCAGCGCGGGTATTGCCAATGGCACGATAAAGGGTTCGTGGCCATCTTCCACGTCTCCGAAAATACCGCCTTCCTGCGGGAAAACCATGCGCAAGGCAATCAGGAACAGGATTACACCACCACCTATGCGCAAAGAGACTTCAGTCAATTGCAGCGCGGTCAGGAAGTGTTTGCCAAAGAACATGAACAGCAAAAGCAGGCCAAAGGCTATCGCGCATTCGCGCACGACTACACGCCAGCGTCGCTCGGGGGCGACATGGGATAATGCACTGACAAAGATGGGGACGTTTCCAAACGGGTCGGTGACCAATATCAGCAACATCAGGGATTGAAAAAAATCTTGAGTCATGAAGACCTTGTTTTAAAAATGATACCTGGGGCTTTGGTGTTTCAGATTAATGCCAGCGTCGCTTTGACGGCAGCTTCTATGCCTGTCGCTGCTTCAGCAATATTTTCCGCCAGCATGTAGGCGGGAGTGCTGACGACTTTTCTGTCTTTATCGACGACAAATTCTTTGACCGGGCAATTAATGTGCTGGCCACCCATGGCAGTGATGGCAGCAGCTGTGCCCTCGTCGTTGCCTATCGTGACCGCAATACCATTGCCATATACCAGTGGCAGCATGGCAGGGGCTATGCAGATATAGCATGCTGGTTTGCCCGCGTCGGCGATGGCTTTGGCGAATCGCAAGACATCAGGCTGTATCTGACAGTCCGCCCCTTTGCTGGCAAAATCAGACAGGTTTTTTGCTGCACCAAAACCACCGGGGAAAAATACGGCGGCATAGTCGTTGACATTGGCCAGGGCGACATCCTTGATTTTGCCGCGGGCAATGCGGGCAGATTCCACTAATACATTGCGGCTTTCACCCCCAGCGACCAGGCCAGTAAGGTGATTGACAACATGGGCTTGCGGGATATCAGGCGCCAGGAATTCTGGTTCTGCACCGGCTCTGACGAGAGCCAGCATGGTCAGGACACTCTCGTGAATTTCAGCGCCATCGAAGACGCCACAACCGGAAAGAACGACGGCTACTTTCATGATGTACCTTTATATTCGTGAGGGATAGACAGAAAGCAGCCAATTTTCCCGCTGAAGCCTGTAGGCTGTCAACAAAGTCCCTCTTTTTCTGGAAAAATAGAGGGCAAAATAGAGTAAGACCACCAACGCAGTAATCAAAAAAACATTTACTATTAGCCGGGGAAAATGCGAACGCTCGTTTTATTATAAGAGCATAAACCCTTAAAACCTGTTTCTGATCTGTAGCGAGCGGACGTCAGCGGGGTGAAGAGCAGCGCAAAAAGCGGAATGTACTTAAGTACATGAGCATTTTGAGCAGCACATGAGCTCCGATCACGTCTGCGCAGTAAGATCATAGACAGGTTCTCAGGCAAGATTTTCCCGAAAACAAGAGTACACATATATGTCAGTAATAAAGATGGAAGGCAAAGAGCGCCCGGATACACCCTGTGTTGCCGTTTGCTCAACAACATTTGATGATGTCTGTCGTGGCTGTGGCCGCACTGTGGCTGAGGTGGCAGAGTGGGTGTTCATGACGGCAGAACAGAAGGAAATCGTCTGGACCAGGATATTGGCAGAAGGTTATCCAAGACGGAATACATAAGCGCGCCAAATATATAGAAATAATATAAAGGCGACAAAAATAACGGAGACAGCGCATGTCGCAGCTTAAAAAATCAGGACGCCGCCGCTTCATCCTGGGTGGCTTGGGATTGACTGGTGCATTGCTGGTAGGCTGGGGCGTCATGCCACCGCGCCAGCGACTGAACACCAGTACACCCTTGACAGTATCAAATGGCGAAGTCGCCATGAACGGCTGGATCAAGATTGCGCAAGATGGCACAGTCAGTGTTGCCATGCACAGGAGCGAGATGGGGCAGGGCATACATACCGCCCTGCAAATGCTGGTAGCTGAAGAGCTGGATGTGCCCATGAGTATGGTCAGGCCCATGTATGTGCCCGCAGATAAAATTTACGGCAGCATGGCGGCCCTGGCCGACGGCTTGCCATTTCATCCCGATGACCATGGCAGCGTAAAGCGCGTTGCGCAATGGGTGACGCTCAAGTTTGCCCGCGAACTGGGTTTGCAAATGACGGGTGGCTCATCCAGCGTCAAAGATGCCTGGCAACCCATGCGTGAAGCGGGTGCTACGGCCCGCGCCATGCTGATTGCCGCTGCAGCAAAAAAATGGAATGTGGCTGCGACAGAATGTACAACCAAAGATGGCGTGGTCAGCCATTCATCCGGCAAGCAAGCAAGATATGCTGAGCTGGCTGCCGATGCTGTCAATAGCCAGCCTGGTGAGATACAACTCAAGCGTCCGCAAGATTTCAAAATCATAGGCCAGCCGCAGCCGCGTACTGATGCCGCGCCCAAAGGTGATGGCAGCGCCCAGTTTGGTATTGATGCGCGACCAGAAGGCATGGTCTATGCCGCCATCAAACAAAGCCCGACCATAGGCGGTCGTATCAAGTCTTTTGATGCTGCGGCTGTCAAGTCCATGCCGGGCTTCATTCAGGTTATTGATTTTTCCATGGAAGGCGCGGTGGCGGGTGTTGCCGTGGTGGCGCAGTCCTATTGGCAAGCCAGGCAGGCACTGGATAAATTGCCCATCACTTGGGATGCGGGTGAGCATGCGCAACTCTCTACAGAAAGCATATTCAAGGACTTTGCCAGCAAGCTAGATAGTGAATCTGGTTTTGCCTATCACAAGGCGGGGGATGTCGAAGAAACCTTGGCTGGCAAGGGCGTAGCAAAAACCATAGAGGCAGAATATCGTGCGCCGTTTCTGGCGCATGCAGCGATGGAGCCTATCAATTGCACCGCACAGCTCAAGGATGGCAAGCTACAAATCTGGGTTTCTACCCAGGTGCCTGGCGTTGCTGCAGATGTAGCTGCCAAAGTCGCCAAGCTTAAATCTGAAGATGTCACTCTGCACATGGCCTATCTTGGCGGTGGTTTTGGCCGCAGACTGGAAGTGGATATGGTCGCGCAAGCGGCGCGTATTGCCTTGGAAACCAGGGGTGCTCCCGTCAAGCTGATCTGGAGCCGGGAAGAAGATACGACGCACGACATGTATCGCCCAGCCGCCCTGGCACGCTTCAGGGCCGGGCTGGATAAGGACGGGAATTTGCTGGCCTATGACAACAAATCCGTATCGGGTTCAATTACGCATCAGGTATTGGTGCGAACCTTTGGTTTGATGGGGGCAGGTCCTGATAAAACCACGGCAGAAGGTGAATTTGACATGCCGTATGAAATCCCGCATCAGCGTATCCGGCATGTCATTGCGCCCAGTCCGGTGGCGTTGGGTTTCTGGCGCTCAGTGGGGCATTCACACAATGCTTTTTTTAAAGAGAGTTTTATCGATGAACTTGCCCACGCAGCCAATCAAGATAGCCTGACATTTCGCCGTGGCTTGCTGAAAGAGCATCCACGTCATCTGGCCGTGCTGGATGCGGTAGTGCAAAAGGCTGGTAAGCCAGCAGAGGGCAGGGCGCATGGCCTGGCACTGCATGATTCATTTGGCAGTATAGTCGCCCAGATAGCTGAGGTCTCCGTGCAGGACGGGCAAATCCGGGTGCACAAGGTCACTTGTGCAGTGGATTGCGGTATAGCGGTTAATCCCAATATCATTGCCCAGCAGATGGAGTCTGCGGTGGTGTTTGGCCTCAGTGCTGCCTTGTATGGCGAAATCACGATCAAAGACGGCAAGGTCGTGCAGAGTAACTTCAACGACTATCAGGTCTTGCGCATCAATGAGGCGCCAGAGGTCGAAACCATCATCATCAAAAGTGCAGAACCACCGCAGGGGATAGGTGAGCCAGGCGTGCCACCAATAGCCCCGGCAGTTGCCAATGCGGTATTTATCCTGACTGGTAAACGTCTGCGCAGTCTGCCGCTGAAATTGAGTTGACACATACTGGTGGTAGTATGAAGTGCAATTCAACAGAATTCATACATATTAATTTCCAATTTTGTGTTTAAATATTGTCTTCAAGGCATTTTTTGTTACTATTCGATACAGAAAGTGGCCCCAGGGATAATCTCAGGATTTATACTGCGTCAGCGTGCAGCTAGTATGTACGCCACGCATTTTTTTATTTTTAGAGTTTTTATTTTTTAGAATTACGCCATGCTTAATTTTTCAGTTCCTTCAGTTTCATTACGTGCAGGCAAGGCCAGGAATTCCCAGCGCGGTTTTACCCTGATCGAGATCATGGTGGTTGTGACCATCATCGCCATTCTGGGCGCATTCATGGTACCTAGACTGGTTGGATTTACCCATGAAGCCAGGGTGACTGCAGCCAAGCAGGATATTTCCACCATCATGGGTGCACTGAAGATGTATAAGTTGCACAATCAGCGGTACCCGACTACTGAACAGGGTTTGCAGGCACTGATAGAGAAACCGACGTCTGGCCCGGCAGCAAACGCCTGGCAGACAGGTGGTTATATAGAAAAACTGCGTAATGACCCATGGGGCAAGCCATATCAATATCTTTCGCCAGGTATCAGGGGTGATATTGATGTATTTTCCCTTGGTGCTGATGGCCAGCCCGGTGGTAGTGGTGAAGATACAGACATAGGTTCCTGGGATTTATAAGAAGCACGCATGAAGATCAAGCATGGGCAGCGGGGCTTTACCTTGCTGGAGCTATTGGTGGTATTAGTCATTTTCGGCATCATTCTGGGTGCCATCAGTGTCAATGCCATGCCGGGCGAGCAACAGCGCCTGGAAAATGACGCCAAACGCATTTCCCTGCTTTTGCAACTTGCACGTGATGAAGCCATTGTGCGCAATCTGCCTGTGGCTTTTGAGGTCGATCAGAATGGTTATCGCTTTCTGGTCAGAGAAGACAGAATCTGGTCTCCCATCAAGGACGACATGCTGCGCGAACGTTTTTTTCAAACTGCGCCAGTAGAATTATCCATGCAACCGCAAGCGGCAGACAGCTCTGTAATCAGGATATTGTTTGGCCGTGAACCCGTCGATAAGCCCTTTGTGCTCACCATCAAGTCCAATGACAAACATGTCAGCGTGCGGGCCGACGGTATAGGCCATTTTTCAGTGGAATAAAATGCATAAGATGCCGCGCTTGCGCTCACAATCTGGATTTACCTTGCTGGAAGTACTGGTGGCACTGGTCATCGTCGGTACTGCCCTGGGTGCCAGCTTACGTGCAGTCGGTAGCCTCACGCAAAACAGCAGCAGCTTGCGCGCCTCCATGATGGCGACCTGGTCGGCTGAAAATCGTCTGGCACAAATACGCCTGGCGCATGAATGGCCCGCCTTTGGTGAGCGTACCTTTGCCTGCCCGCAGGGCGACTTGCACCTGATGTGCGAAGAGCATGTCATTGCCACTCCCAATCCCTCTTTCAGAAGAGTTGAAGTGTTTGTGTATGAAGCAGACAGCCCTGAGCGTCGCATCATCAAGCTGACGCAGGTGGTGCCGAATGCACTTTAAATGTAAATCATCCCGGAAAAACCGCGCAGCCAATTTGCCGCAGTCCGGTTTTACCCTCATAGAGCTCTTGGTAGCAATTACCATATTGGCGATTATCGCCGTGCTCGGCTGGCGTGGCCTCGATAGTATTGTTCGCGCCCGCACCGTGCTGGCGGAGGAAATGGAGCAGACACGCGGCATACAACTGGCGTTTGCCCAGTTGGAGAATGATTGCGCCCACATCGTCGATGCCGCTAATTTGCCGGGCCGTGAAGTTTTCAGCGCCCAAGGGCCAAGGCTGGCATTGGTGCGCACTGTATTTGAAGAGAATCAACCCACCCGCTTGCAAGTCGTTGTCTATAGTGTGCGTGGCGGCGTTCTTGGCCGGCGCGAAATGCTGCCTACCCGTGAACTGGCAGTGCTCGAGCATGACTGGCAAGATGCCTTGTCTGAAGCAGAAACCACGCCGTCCATCGGCTTGCAAACTCAGGTGACAGGCTTTGAAATGCGAACCTGGAAAGAAGGTGAAAATGGCTGGCGTGCCGGTGGTAATGAAGCTGCGGCTGCCAATCCCGTACCCGCAGCGCCAGGCATTCCAAGCAGGGTCGGTAAATTGACCGGTCTGGAAATTGCCGTACAGTTATCAGGCCGTGAACTGCCTGTCACCAAAGTATTCTTGCTGGGTGCGGTATGAGGTCAAAAAATACCCGCCAACAGCGTGGTGTAGCTGTGATTACTGCCTTGTTGCTGACAACCCTTGCTATCACCATTGTCGCCAGCCTGTTCTGGCAACAACAGGTACAAGTCAGATCGATAGAAAACCAGCGCATGCAATTGCAAAAGAAATGGATTTTGCGCGGGGCGATAGATTGGGCAAGACTGATATTGCGTGAAGACGGCAAGCAGTCTGCCAATGTTGATCACCTGGGGGAACCATGGGCTGTCAAGCTGGCAGATACCCGCCTTGATCAGTATGTGGAAAATGCCAAGACTGAAAATGAAGATAGCGATGCCACGCTGTCAGGCCAGGTCGTTGATGCGCAAGGTATGTATAACCTGAACAATCTGGCAACAGATGGCAATGTGGATGCACGTGAAGTTGCCGTGTTTAGTCGCCTGCTGGTGAATTTGCGTTTTGACGGGCAACTCGCAGAAGCTGTTGCAGATATGGTGGCAAGGACACAAACCCGGGCGATTGCTGCGCCAGGTTCTTCTTCTGCTGAAACAGGGGCTGGAAAAAGCACCTCCGATTTCTCGCAACCTGAAGTACAATTCTTGCGCTTTACTCAAGTAGATGATTTGCTGGCAATTAATGGATTTACGCCGGAAATGATGGAGAGGTTAAAAGGCTTTGTGACGGTGTTGCCTGGCAAGACCAGTATTAATGTCAATACGACATTTGCTGAAGTGCTGGCTGCCAGAATTGACGGGCTTAGCGTGGGTGATGCTGCTGCCATGATCGCTAGTCGCGACCGTGCGTACTTTCGCACGGTGGCAGAATTCAAGTCGCGCTTTGAAGACAGACTCAAAACACTGACGGACAAGGATGTGGATGTCGCAACCAAATACTTCATCGTCAATGGCAAGGTCAAAATGAATCGTTCGGCACTGGATGTCAGTGCATTGATAGAGCGTGCCGATAATATAGGATCGACGGCAATGACAACAACGGTGCTTTGGGTACGGGAAAATTAAATAAAAATGGCAAGCACACTGTATATCTCTTTGCCCTCCAGAGTGGCGGCACAACACAGGCCAGATTGGTCTGCGCAAGCATTGGCTTTTGCCTTGATATCGGCAGAAGGCCGCTTGCAACAGCAAGGGCATTCCAGCCTTGCCGAATTAAAAGCGCTGGCGATCAGCGCAAAACAGGTGGCTTTTATCCTGGCTGCCAGTGACACCAGCTTGCTGAAGACCAAAGTACCACCGATGTCAGCAGCCAAGTTGAAACAGGCATTGCCGAATTTGCTGGAAGATCAGTTGATTACAGACCCATCTGATCTGGTCCTGGTCAGTGGCGATGTGCTCAATGGCGAGGTTGTTGTTGCCGTCACAGATAAAGCCTGGCTTGAAGGTTTGGCCAAGCGGGTAAAAGACTGGCCTACCAGAAAATTTTCTGCCTATCCCGCACAATTGTCGCTTGCCTACGATGAGACCAGCCAGACGGCCTCCGCCTTGATAGAAGAAAAGGATGAGGGGCTGGAGCTGAGCCTGCGTGACGGTGTTCAGCATGGCCTTGGCCTGAGCCTCGAAAGTGCTGGCATGAGTGATGCGCTTTCCATGTTGGCGCAGTTGAGCAACAGTCCTAAAGTTGCTGCTTATGTTCCGGCGACTAGAATCGAAGCCTGTCAACTGGCATTGAAGGCAGATGGCTTGGAAGACAAGATAGAAATCTTGCCGGTAAGCTGGATCAACCGGGTAGCGGGTATCAATACCAATACGCCAGACTTGATGACAGGTGTGGCGGCAGAACATATGGCCAGTTTTGACTGGAGCAAATGGCGCTGGCCGCTACGTTTGGCAATAGCCTTGGCGGTAGTCAATTTGCTGGCGCTGAATATTGAATGGTTCAATCTGAAGCGTGAAGAAAAAGATCAGAAGAGTGCCTTGTTGCAGGTATTCCGTAATGCCTATCCAAAAGAAACCGTTATTTCTGACCCGTTGAAGCAGATGCAGCAAAAAATCAACATATCAAAACGGGCAGCGGGGCAGTTTGCAGTCAATGATTTTGCCGTGATTGCAGCACAATTCTCGCAAGTCTGGGACAGAGTCGGTGTGCCAGGCGGTGTGGCGTCCATAGAATATAAAGACAGATCACTATTCGTCAGAATCAAGCCGAATGTGCAAGTACCGATGGATGCCTTGCGTTCTGCACTGGCCGAGCAATCCATGAAAATCAGTACCGCGTCAGATGGTGCTTTGCGTGTTTCTACCGGAGGTAAAGAATAATGTTCAGTGCAATCAGAGAACAGTTCAATTTCTTTTGGCAGTCCCGGGTAGAGCGCGAGCGCAAAATGCTGATCATTTGTGCCTTGTTCATTATTGTTGCCATAGTCTATGGTTTTTTTCTTGCTCCTGCCTTGAGCGGACGTAAGCAATTGAGTATTGCATTGCCGGTCTTGAATCAGCAATTGGCAGAAATTACCGAGTTAAGCAAACAGCAGGCCGGGTTAACTGCCAATTTGTCTGAATTTGTTGCGCCTGTGAGTCGTGAGCAGGTCGAAGCGGTATTGGGGCGGCGTGGCATCAAGGTGCAAACTGTCGCTGTTAGCGATGACTTGGTACGTTTGCAAATTCCAACCGCTTCTTATGCAAGTTTGATGGAATGTCTGGTTGAAATGCAAAAAGCCTCAAGACTGACCGTGGAAGAAGCAAAGCTGGTGTCCCTGCTGGAAAGTGGTCAGGTAAGTGCGACTCTGACTTTGCGGCAGCAAAGAAGTTCTACCTGAGGCCGGAATACAGCAATGTTAATCACCCGGCGTTTGACGTGGATACTGGCAGCATTGATCAGTGTCATTTTGACTGTAGTTGTGTTTTTGCCTGCGAGTTGGCTGGGCTTTGTGCTTGAAAGGCAAAGCCAGGGCAGGTTGAGTTTGGGCGATGTGCAAGGCAGTTTCTGGCAAGGCTCGGCATTTGTGGGTGTGGCAGCAGGTAAAGTTGGGCCGGTGACGCCCTTGTTCCCTGGGCGATTTCAGTGGCGTATTTCGCCTCTGCTGATGTTGGGGCAAATCAAGGCCGAGCTGGAAAATTCTGCGGCCCTGTCTGCCCCGGTCAAGATTGCCGGCAACTTCAGCCAATGGCAAGTCAGCCCTTCGGTGTTGTTGTTGCCACCAGAACGGCTGGAGGGGTTGGGCGCTCCTTTGAATACCGTAGGGCCTACAGGATTATTGCATTTGTCCTGGAACGAATTGCTGTTTTCGCGCAAGAATGCGCAACTGAGTATGACTGGGCATATGCAGCTGGAGCTGGCAGAAATGGCTTCACGCCTGTCGCCTATCAAACCTCTGGGCAGTTACCAGATGGCTTTTGATTTGCGCGGAACAGAAGCAGATATGCAGTTGTTGACGATAAAGGGGCCGATGATGCTGGCAGGAAGTGGAAAAATGACAAACGGTCGTTTCCAGTTTTCTGGCAAGGCATGGGCAGAAGCAGGGCAAGAAGCAAGGCTGGCAAATTTATTGAATTTGCTTGGGCAGCGTCGTAATGACGGTGAAAAAGATGTAATTGCGTTAGAGTTCAAATGAAAACATTTCCATTAAAGCACAGGGTCGCCATGACTAGAAATTCGCTACGCCAACCTATCCAGCAATTGTCTGCATTGACTGGTGCAGCAGTATTGACTGCCGGTTTCTTGATGGCACCCATGGCCATGGCACAAGATCCGTCAAAAAATACGGTCGATATCAACCTGGTTGGCGCGGACATAGAGTCGGCCATCAAGGCGATAGGTCACTATACCGGCGTCACTTTTATCATTGATCCACGCGTCAAGGGACAGATCAATCTGGTGTCGGAAACACCGCTAACCAAGGACCAGGCGTATAAATTGCTGACTTCCACTTTGCGTCTGCAAGGTTTTTCAGTAGTGACGGCTGACGGGTATTCCAAAGTGGTGCCAGAGTCAGATGCTAAGCTGCAACCTGGCCCTACGCATAATACAAATTCGGAAAGATCCGAGACCGCCAAAGGCGATCAGGTCGTCACCCAGATTTATAAATTGAACTATGAATCATCTGCCAATATCGTCACGATATTGCGTCCGTTGATTTCACCGAATAATACGATCAATGGCAACCCCAGCAATAATACGGTGGTCATTACCGATTACGCAGACAACATCAAGCGCCTGAACAAGATCATTGCTGCCCTGGATGTGCCTGCAACCACAGATATGGATGTGGTCCTGATCAAGCATGCAATCGCTTCTGACATCGCCACCATGGTGTCCAAGGTCATAGATTCAGGCGGTGGTGGTGCTGACCCCACCAAGCCAATCTTGTTGGCTGACCCGCGTTCGAATGCCATACTGGTGCGTGCTTCTTCTGTGGCCAAGGCAAACCAGATCAAGTCCCTGATCGCCAAACTTGATCAGCCGACATCGCAACCTGGCAATGTCCATGTGGTTTATTTAAAAAATGCCGAGGCTGAGAAGCTGGCGCAAACCTTGCGTTCCATCGTTACTGGCGATACTTCTTCTTCGCGCAGTTCAAGCAGCACGATTTCCAATGCAGGCAGCGCAGCCAATGGTACTAACAGCCCGGTGTCAGCAAATACTACTGGCACTGCGCAAAGCAGCATGCCATCGTTCAGTAATAACAGCACAGGCAGCAGTTCTGGTGGCGGTGCAGCTGGATATATACAGGCTGACGCATCGACCAATACCCTGATCATTACCGCAAGCGAACCTGTTTACCGCAATTTGCGCACGGTGATAGAACAGCTTGATGCCCGCCGTGCCCAGGTTTATGTAGAGGCACTGATTGTTGAGATCAGTGCAGACAAATCCAATGAGCTGGGTGTGCAATGGCTGGGTTTGTCAGGTGACAGTACCAGTAATTATCGTATAGGCGGCGGCACATCGTTCTCTACCAAGGGAAATAATATCGTTAACCTTGCTGCAGGCAATGCCACTACTTTAGGCTCGGTGTTGCCGGGCTCAGGCTTGTCCCTGGGCTTGTTCAAGCAAGTCAATGGTCAATTGGGCCTGGGCGCATTGGCGCGCGTGTTGCAGACAGATGGCAATGCCAATGTCTTGTCGATACCAAATATCGTCACGCTGGATAATGAAGAAGCCAATATTATCGTCGGTAAAAATGTCCCACTGATTACTGGTCAATTTACGACCGCATCGAGTGGCACCGCCGGTGTTAATCCTTTCCAGACCATAGACCGCAAACAGGTAGGTTTGAAGTTGAAAATCAAGCCGCAAATCTCTGAAGGCGGCACAGTCAAGCTGGCGATTTATCAGGAAGTATCGAGCGTGGATGATACGACCAATGCGGCAGGCATTATCACTAAGGAACGCTCGATCACCACCAATGTGCTGGTCGATGATGGCCAGATCATTGCGCTGGGTGGTCTGATTGAAGACAGCACCACAGATGGTGGTGAAAAAGTGCCTGGCCTCGGTGATCTTCCACTCATTGGCAATCTGTTCAAATACCAGACCAGCAAGCGCTCCAAAACTAATCTGATGGTGTTCCTACGTCCTACAGTGATACGCAATGCAGAGCAAAGCAATAATATTTCTGTTGACCGCTATGACTATATGCGCACCCAGATCGTACCTTCCAAGGATGGCGTTGCAGAGAATTTGTGGCCGTCTGCAGAAAAAGGAAAATTACTGACCACCCCTTTGCTGATTTCTCCTGAGAAAACACCGACAACAGGCAAGGAAGGCAAATAAGCCATGCTTGATCATCGTTTATTGCCATATGGTTTTGCCAGGGATTTCTCTGTGCTGGCAGTCAGGGACAATGCTGTCATCAATGGCGTCGTAGAAATCCAGATTTCCAAGATGACGCCGTCTGCAGCGATATCCGAAGTCGGGCGCAAGTTTGGCAAGGTCAAACTGGTCGTGTTGCCCCATACAGAATTGTCTGAGGCGATTGCCAAAGCCTATGCCGGTTCTGGTGGCGATGCCGCTGATGTCGTCGGCGAAGTTGAGTCTGACCTGGACTTGGCCAAGCTCATGCTGGACATGCCAGCCATCGAAGACTTACTTGAATCGGCTGATGATGCGCCCGTGATACGCATGATCAATGCATTGCTGACTCAGGCTCTGCGCGACGGTGCGTCGGATATACATATCGAGCCGTTTGAGCAGATTTCTGTTGTGCGTTTCCGTGTTGATGGTGCCTTGCGTGATGTCGTGCGGCCGAAGAAGGCAATTCATGCTTCTTTGATTTCGCGTATCAAGATCATGGCGCAACTCGATATTGCTGAAAAACGTTTGCCACAAGATGGTCGCATTACCTTGCGCATAGGTGGCAAGCCAGTCGATGTGCGGGTATCTACTTTGCCAACCGGTCACGGTGAACGTGCTGTATTGCGCTTGCTGGATAAAGAGGCTGGGCGTCTGGATTTGAGTCACCTGGGCATGAGCGCCGATGTGTTGACGCAATTCGATAAGCTGATTGCTCAGCCGCATGGCATCGTGCTGGTGACCGGGCCGACCGGTTCCGGCAAGACCACAACTTTGTATGCAGCGCTTTCACGGGTAAATGCGGGTACCACTAATATCCTGACGGTAGAAGATCCTATTGAATACGAGTTGGCAGGTGTAGGCCAGACCCAGGTCAATGCAAAAATCGAAATGACTTTTGCCAAAGCCTTGCGGGCAATTTTGCGGCAAGATCCTGACGTCATCATGATAGGTGAGATACGTGATCTGGAAACTGCGCAAATTGCGGTGCAGGCATCTTTGACAGGCCATCTGGTGCTGGCAACCTTGCATACCAATGATTCTGCTGCGGCAGTCACGCGTTTGCTGGATATGGGTATAGAACCCTTCCTCTTGTCTTCTTCATTGCTGGGTGTGGTTGCGCAACGACTGGTGCGCAAATTGTGTACGCATTGCCGTGTTGAAAAAGACGGCGCCTGGCATGCAGTTGGTTGCGAGCATTGCGGGCATACCGGTTATCAGGGGCGCGTTGGTGTTTATGAGTTATTGCAAACCACAGATGCGATTCGTGCCCAGATACATCATGAGGCGGCAGAAGCAGAAGTGCGCAAGGCAGCACAGGCCGATGGCATGAGAACCATGCGTGAAGATGGTGAGCGCTGGCTGAAAACTGGTGTTACTACGCCAGAAGAATTGTTGCGCGTGACGAAGGAATAAGTACATGCCAGCATTTCGATATGAGGCTGTTGATACCGCAGGCCATACCAGCAAAGGGGTACTGAATGCTGATAGTGCCCGTGCTGCCCGCAGTGACTTGCGAGCTCAGGGACTGGTGCCGGTTACTGTAGAGTCCATTGCCAATCAAATGGATGCAGGTGGCAAGCGCAAGACCAGCTTCTTTGCCGATCATCTTTCTACCGTAGAAAATGCCTTGTTTACCAGGCAATTGTCCAGTCTGCTGGAGGCTGGCTTGCCGCTTGAGCAATCCCTGTCTGCTCTGCTTGAGCAATCAGAACGCACTTATGTCCGTGACCTGGTTGGCTCAATACGCTCGGAAGTCATGGCAGGTAATTCTCTTTCTGACGCGCTGAAGCAGCATCCTAATGATTTTACCGATATCTATTGCGCACTTGTAGCTTCGGGCGAGCATATCGGCCATTTGTCGCGGGTGTTGTCACGACTGGCCGATTACATAGAGAGGCGTAATTCGCTGGTGCAAAAAGTCAGGCTGGCATTTACTTATCCGGCAATCGTGACGGTGGTGGCTTTTGCCATCGTGATTTTTTTGCTGACTTATGTGGTGCCGCAAATTGTGTCTGTTTTTGCCAATACCAAACAGAAGCTACCTTTCCTGACACTGGTGATGCTGGCAATTTCAGATTTTGTGCGGGCTTATGGCTGGATCGTTGCAATACTGTTGGTGGCTGCTTTCTCCCTGTGGCGGCTGGCTTTGCGCAATCCTGATTTCAAGATGCGCTGGCATCGCTGGTTATTGCACGCGCCTTTGTATGGCAAGTTTGAACGCAGCCTGAATACGGCAAGGTTCGCCAGTACCCTGGCGATTACAACTGGCTCAGGCGTGCCTATCTTGCGGGCTCTGCAAACCAGCCGCGAAACCTTGTCCAATGTGGCCATGCGCGCGCAGGTGGAGGAGGCAACGGCCAGTGTCAGAGAGGGCGTCAGTCTGGCGCGCGCCTTGTCGGCACACAAGCATTTTCCACCGATGCTGATACACATGATCAGAGCTGGTGAGGTGACTGGTGAATTGCCCGCCATGCTGGAACGCGCCTCAAATACCCAGGAGCAGGATCTGGAGCGCCGGGCAATGACCATGGCTGGCTTTCTTGAGCCGGTATTGATCCTTACCATGGGTGTCGTCGTCTTGCTCATCGTGCTGGCGGTACTGATGCCTATCATAGAAATAAATCAATTGGTACGCTAAAAGGATAAAAATGAAACGCTTACCTGTCCTTGTGACGTTTATTGTATTTGTCGCACTTTGTGCGTCTCTGAGTTTTTGGGCTCTGCGCCTGTTCAAACCACAGGCCAGAGCTGTCGCCGCTGGATTTCAGCAAAATAGTTATGAGCCTGGTACCGGGCAATGGGGCGGTATTTTTGGTAATAGTCAGGTAGCGCAGGCTGCTGCCACTAATTATCAATTAAAAGGCATAGTGCTGGCAAAGCGGACTGAAAAGAGCCTTGCCATCATCAGCGCCAATGGCAAGCCTGCATTAGCCGTGGCCATGGACAAAGAAGTTGCCCCCGGTGTCATTTTGAAAGAAGTGCATGAACAATATGTGATGGTGTCTGAATCAGGCATCATGCGTCGTGTAGAATTGCCGCAAACGCCAGACATGAACCGTGGGCCTGCGCAAATTCCACCTTTAAATCAATCGAATTCAGTGCCACCTCAAGTTGCGCCTGTCGCATTTCCTTCAGCAAAACACAATGATGCACCGGGCGGCCCTATCAGTAGCCCACTACCACCGATGGTGACGCCGGGCTTGCCTACGGCTTCTCTGCCATCTGCGATGCCGGGCGGGCAGCAATGAATTCTTGGCAAGATGTGTGCCCAGAAGATGTGCGTCTGGCGATAGAACAGGCACACTCATCCTGGCGGCCTGTCATAGGGACCGGATTGCAGCGATTGCATGAAGCCAATCCGAATTATTTCCCGGGTTTGACAAAGTCTGACTATCTGCCTAACCAGGCCAGATTATTTGCTGCTTTCTCCATGCCCATGGATGATGTACGTTACATCCTGATGGGTGAAGGGCCTTACCCGCGGGCAGACAGTGCAACAGGTTACTGTTTCATGGACGGGGCAGTAAAAAGCTTGTGGTCTGATGAAGAGGGCGGTGGCTTATCCAAGAAAGTCAATCGCGCCACGTCCCTGAGAAATTTTATGAAGATGTTGCTGGTTGCTTCTGGTCATTTGCAACAAGAGGCAACTGCTGGTGTCGCCATGGCTACTGTTGCCACGCAGGCGCGTTTGCATGAGGGCGGTTTTATACAGACACTGGACGATTTACAACACAAGCTCATCGCACAAGGATTTTTACTATTGAATGCCAGCCTGGTATTTCGTGAAGACACAGCTCCGGTAAAAGATGCAAAAGCGTGGCAGCCATTTTTGCAAACAGTTTTATCTGCGCTACATCAATATCAAAGTTCGCACAAAAAGCAAAAGGCAGTGTTAGTCTTGTGGGGTAAGATTGCAGAGCAGCTTCGTGTCATACCCGAGACCGCACTGTACGAGCAGATCAGTGCTGAGCACCCATATAATTTGAGTTTCATTAATAACAAAACCATGCAGGATTTTTTCCGCCCCATGAATTTACTGGCTGACTTGCCTGAAGGAAAAATTTTGTAATATGCGGTTTTTACTACTGGCTTGTGGACGAGCTTTGTAGAATAATTGGGTGACACGCATTGAAGCATTGTTTGCTTACCCAAATCATAACTTTCCCCTGCCTATGTTGAAGAAAATTGAAGTTGCTCAACTGAGGATTGGCATGTATGTGCAGGAGCTGTGTAGCTCCTGGATAGATACACCGTTCTGGCAAAAGTCTTTCTTGCTTGGGGAAGCTGAAGAACTAAAAAAAATCCAGGCAACCAAAATCCGTCATGCCTGGATAGATGTCAGCAAGGGCCTTGATGTCCTCCAAGATGCGGTAGAAAAAACGGTTACCGAACCTGAGCCAGAGCCGCAGCCTGAACCCATACCAGAACCTCTGCCAGAACCTGCTCCACAGCCACGCCAGATCAGCTCAGTCTCAATGGATGATGAGCTGGGGCGTGCTTCTGCCATTGTCAGCAAATCCAAGCAGGCCGTGTTCAGCATGTTCAGTGAAGCGCGCATGGGCAAGGCGGTGGATGTTGGTAATGCTCAGACCATGGTGGAAGAAATTGCTGATTCCGTCATGCGCAATCCTGGTGCCTTGATAGGTCTGGCCAGGCTCAAGACCAAAGATGATTACACCTACATGCACTCGATTGCCGTGTGTGCACTGATGGTGGCATTGGCCAAGCAACTGGGCTTGTCTGAAGAGGCAACCAGAGAGGCTGGCCTGGCTGGCTTGTTGCACGATATAGGCAAGATGATGGTCGATGCTGATATTTTGAACAAGCCAGGAAAATTGACGGATGCTGAATTTGTCTCCGTCAAGGAACATCCGGTGGCTGGTTACAAAATGCTGAAAGAAGCCAAGGGCGTCAGTGCGATTGCCTTGGATGTGTGTCTGCATCATCACGAGAAAATAGATGGTACTGGTTACCCAAGACGCCTGAAGGGTGATGAGATCAGTTTGTATGCGCGCATGGGGGCAGTATGCGATGTGTATGATGCGATTACTTCAGACCGGCCTTATAAGCAAGGTTGGTGTCCAGCCGAATCGCTGCGCAAAATGGCCGAATGGAGCAGTGGGCATTTTGATGAAAAAATCTTCCAGGCTTTTGTCAAAAGCATAGGCATTTATCCTGTAGGTACTTTGGTCAAGTTGGAGTCTGGCAGGCTGGCTGTCGTCGTTGAGCAACAAATTGGCAAGTCGCTTTTATTGCCTAAAGTCAGAGTATTCTTCTCTGCCAAATCCATGGCCTATATCGCACCTGAACTGATCGATTTGTCGCGCCCAGGCATGAATGACAAGATCGCTTCACGTGAAGATGCCGCCAAATGGGGCATCAAGGACATCAATCGTTATTGGCTCGGTGAGGCTGCCAATAACCGTTGACAATAGTGATCTCTTAGGAAGAAGACCTCGCACTGAGGCGAGGTCTTAAGCTTTATTTTTCAGGTTGTATGACTATCTTGCCAGTCACTTTGCGGGCTGCCAGATCGTTCAAGGCTGCTGGTGTGTCTTTGAGTGCATAGCGGCCAGAGATATGTGGCTTGATTTTTCCTTCATGCAGCCAGCTCATCAACTCACGCATAGCAGCCAGATTGGCTTTAGGCTCACGCTTGGCAAACTCACCCCAGAAAACACCAACCAGAGAAGCGCCTTTGAGCAGAGTCAGATTCAATGGCAGCTTGGGTATTTCACCATTGGCAAAACCCACCACCAGGTAGCGGCCGCGCCAGCCTATCGAGCGGAAAGCTGGTTCTGCGTAAATGCCACCGACCGGGTCATAAATAACATCCGGCCCTTTGCCATCGGTAGCTGCCTTGATGGCTTCGCGCAAATCCTGATTGCTGTAGTTGATCGTGACATCTGCACCATGCTGCTTGCAGATGTCGAGTTTTTCATCGGTCGATGCTGCTGCAATGACACGGGCACCCAGAGCCTTGCCGATTTCTATGGCAGCAAGGCCGACGCCACCGGCAGCGCCCAGTACCAACATGGTTTCACCAGCTTTTAACTGGGCACGATCTACCACTGCGTGATGGGAAGTACCATAGGTCAGGGTGATCGCTGCTGCAACGTCAAAGTCCATGCCTGGTGGCATGGGCATGACGGCATTCGCAGGGGCAACTACCTGTTGTGCAAATGCACCATTGCCAATAAAGGCAATGACCTTGTCGCCAACCTTGACATGGCTTACACCTTCACCAACGGCATAAACTATCCCGGACAATTCGCTGCCTGGCGTAAATGGCAGTTCAGGTTTGAACTGGTACTTGTTTTGTATGATCAATACGTCGGGGAAGTTGACGCCTGCTGCCTTGACGTTGATAGCAACCTGGCCGGGTGCAGGCACCAGATCTGCCAAGTCTTCTATCACCAAAGTGTCTGGCAATCCCCACTCCTTGCAAACAACAGCTTTCATTTTGATGTCTCCATAAAATAGTACGACCGTTTGATTTTGTGATTATGCCGTAAAAATCTGTTCTCTGTAGAAATTTATATTTCAGCATCAGGTAGAATACAAAACATGAAAATTCTGATCAGTAATGATGATGGTTATCTCGCTCCTGGCATCGTGGCGCTCGCTGAGGCCATGGCATCAATTGCCGAGATTACCGTGGTGGCTCCCGACAGTAACCGTTCCGGGGCATCGAATGCCTTGACCCTGGACCGGCCCTTGAGTGTGCAACGTGCCAGCAATGGTTTTTACTTTGTGAATGGTACTCCTTCTGACTGTGTACACATTGCCCTGACCGCCATCATGAAAGAAAAACCTGACCTGATCGTTTCTGGCATCAATCAGGGGCAGAATATGGGGGACGATACTTTGTATTCTGGTACCGTAGCCGCAGCGACTGAAGGGTTTTTGTTTGGCATCCCGGCAATTGCCTTTTCGCAAACTGAAAAAGCCTGGACGCATCTGGATTCAGCGGCACGCATTGCGCTGGAGATGGTGAAGCGTGGCTTTAATGGCATGGCTAGCCCATTCCTGCTGAATGTAAATATTCCGAATTTGCCGTTTGATGAAATCAAGGGAGTGCGCAAGGCGCGCCTGGGCAAGCGCCATACCTCTGAACCTGTCATTCACATGACAGACCCGCATGGCAGGGATATTTACTGGATAGGCCCGCCTGGCGCAGCGCGGGATGCCAGTGCAGGAACAGATTTTGATACGACTGCCAGGCATTTTGTGTCGGTGACCCCTTTGCAAATAGATTTGACGAATACCCGTCAACTGGCTGATCTGGATATGGACTTTGCATGACGACCAAGGATAAGCGCTTTCCTTTACCGTTGTCTTCTGTGGTGAACCAAAAAGACAAAGCAGGTAGTGGGGCGGTACGACATACCGCTATGCCGCAAACTGCCATGCGCAATGCCGCACATCATTTAAGCGGGGTGGCTGCAGCAAAAGCTGCAAAATCCCAGCAAATGCATGTGCCGCAGGGAGCTGCGGGCACTTCGGCGGGTTTGTCACCATCCTTATTGTCAGGTCCCCTGGTGTCTGAAGGCGTCAGGAGAGCCATGGTCGCACGTGTGGCTCAACAAGGTGTTAAGGATGCAACCGTGCTGGCGGCTTTGCAAGCTGTGCCCAGGCATCTGTTTCTGGAGTCTGGCATGGCCAGCCAGGCCTATGTCGATGCGTCTTTGCCGATAGGTCATCACCAGACCATTTCGCAACCGTATATCGTGGCCCGTATGCTGGAGATCATGCGTAATGGTGGCAAATTGGAGCGCGTGCTTGAGATTGGTACGGGCTGCGGCTATCAGGCAGCAGTCCTGTCGGTGATGGTCAAGGAAGTGTATTCCATCGAGCGCATCAAGGCCTTGCATGAACTGGCCAAAAGCAATCTGCGCCCCATGCGCATCGCGAATATCCGGCTTTTATATGGTGATGGCATGCAGGGTTTGCCGGGTGAGGCCCCTTTTGACGGTATCATATTGGCAGCAGCGGGATTGGAAGTGCCTCAGGCCCTGCTAAAGCAGTTGCGGGTAGGTGGCAGGCTGGTTGCTCCTGTAGGGGGGCGTAATCAGGTGTTGCAATTGATAGAACGTGTATCCACTTATGAATGGAAGAGTTCTGTGCTTGAATCCTGCCATTTTGTGCCTCTGCATCCCGGCGTAATTTAGCTTTGCCCATGGCAACAATGAATTTGATAGATTAAAACAGAAATGAAGAAAATACAGCAAATACTACAAACTGGTTTGTCCATCACAGTCCTGGCGCTTGTGACTGCTTGTACCACCAATGTTCAGAATAAAGCGCCGGTCGTGGAGCGTGGTTTTGATCCCAGGCCAGTTGATCCTCCTCCTGTGGTTGAAGTTATCAAGCCAGCAGTTAAAGTGCCTGATAATACGCGCGGTACCTATGTCGTCAAGCGTGGTGATGGCCTGTATAGAATCGCCCTGGATCATGGGCAAAGCTATAGTGACCTGGTTGCCTGGAACGACCTGAAAAACCCGAATGACATCAAGGTAGGTCAGGTTCTGCGGGTTGCACCGCCAGATGCTGTTCAGGGAGTTCAGGCCACAAGCGTGGCACCGAACGCGGGCATTGAAGTCAAACCTTTGCCAGTGAATGCGGCTAACAACAAAAACAGCCCGCGCGGTGACAAACGCCCATATTCAGACGCCAATCTCGCCGAGTTGCAAAAAACAGATTCCACAGTAGTAGCTTCCGTAACACCGACAGTGCCAGTGATCAAGTCCGAAACTCCTGCACCAGCCAAAGTCTCAGAGTCAACAACTGAGACTGAAAATGTTGACTGGATGTGGCCTGCTGACGGTAAAGTCCTGGCGACATTTGACGATGTTAAGAACAAGGGTTTTGATATTGCTGGCAAACTGGGGCAGGATGTATTGTCGGCAGGCGCAGGTAAAGTTTTGTATGCGGGTAGCGGCATCCGTGGTTATGGTAATCTGGTGATTATTAAACACACCAGTACTTTGTTGTCAGCCTATGCGCATAACAAGTCCATACTCGTCAAAGAGGGGCAGAGCATCACCAAAGGGCAAAAAATCGCTGAAATGGGAAATTCTGACAGTGATACGGTGAAGCTGCATTTCGAGATCAGGGTGCAGGGCAAGCCAGTAGATCCAGCCAGATATCTGCCAGCCCGCTAAGTCGTTTTGTTGTGGGGATGCAGCAAGTATTGATGTTTTGCGCAAATTGACATTTTTTATGTAGGGTAATTCCAGAAAAACTGTATTGGTAAATTAATATTGTCATTTTCAACAATAATTTGTTCAAGCAAGACTCACTCACCGGATTCGCAAACCAGCTCAGATCATGCATAACAATTTAAGCACCTACAAGTTGGAAAATTCTGCCGCTGGCGATGAGCCGGACGGCGCTGATGTTGATGCGCATTCTGCCTCAGACAATGCGGATATGGATGATGCAGCGGATCTGACGCAAGAGGGACAGGAAGAGCAAAGTGAAGACCCTGCCACGCTCATTGTTGCGCCTATTGATGAATTGAAAAATGTTCTTGCTGCCGAGCTTTCTACAGATACCACGCAATACTATTTGAATCAGATAGGTACCCGGCCCTTATTCGCTTCTGCTGAAGAACTGCATTATGCAACCCTGGCCAAGCAAGGTAATTTTGAAGCCAGGCAAAAAATGATAGAACATAACCTGCGTCTGGTTGTGTCGATTGCCAAACACTATATCAACCGCGGCGTTGCTTTGCTCGACATGATAGAAGAGGGTAATCTGGGTCTCATGCATGCCATAGACAAGTTTGAGCCTGAGCGTGGTTTTCGCTTTTCAACTTATGCAACCTGGTGGATACGCCAGAGCATAGAGCGCGCCATCATGAATCAGGCCAGGACCATACGCCTGCCTGTACACATGGTGCGTGAACTGAATCAGATATTGCGGGCCAAGTACCACCTCGAATCGCAAAGGCGCGATGGCAGGGATGCTGCGCTGGAGGATATTGCCTTGCTGGTCGATAGGCCGGTCGATGAAGTGCAGGATATTCTGACCCTGTCTGAGCACGCAACTTCGCTGGATACGCCACTGGATAATGATCCCCAGTCCAGCCTGATGGATATGTTGCCAGGTGATAGTGATGATGCGCCAGACATTCGCGCCGAGCAGCATGAAATGACGATCCTGGTCAGGGACTGGTTGTCTAAATTGCCTGATAAACAACGTATTGTCATCGTGCGACGTTTTGGACTTGATAATGATGATCCGGCAACGCTGGAAACCCTGGCAGATGAAATGGGGATCACCCGTGAGCGCGTTCGCCAGATACAGCAAGAAGCCTTGATCAAGCTTAAGCGCTCATTTGCGTCCCGTGGTGTGGGGCGTGATTCGGTACTTTAATCCGGATTCGCTGAGCAATTTACATATTTCTTGAGGTGCGCGTCCGCGCATCTCTTATAATTCCATCTTTTAAATCTCACTTCCCATCGGCGTGATGTGTTTTACGCCATCAATTTCCATGAATACAATAGAAATTCGCTCTTTAGATATGGACGCGCGTGGCGTCGGTAATTTGCAAAACGAAGATGGCAGCGCTGGCAAAGTGGTTTTTGTCGATGGTGCATTGCCGGGTGAGTTGGTCGAATTTAGCACTTACAAGAAAAAAGCCAGCTGGGAAGCTGCCACCATGATGAGTGTGGTGCGTGAGTCTTCACAAAGGGTGGAGCCCAAATGTGAATTTTTTGGTACTTGCGGCGGTTGCTCCATGCAGCATCTGGATGCCAATGCCCAGGTGGCCATGAAGCAGCGCGTGCTGGAAGATAATCTGTGGCATATCAGCAAGGTTAAATCCGACATCATGTTGCGTCCTATCATCGGCCCTACTTGGGGTTATCGCTACCGCGCCCGTCTGTCAGTGCGTCATGTGATAAAAAAGGGTACGGTATTGGTTGGTTTTCATGAAAAAAAATCACGCTATGTCGCCAATATGGAGACCTGTGAGATATTGCCCGCACATGTCTCGGCCATGCTCATGCCTTTGCGTGGCTTGGTAGCTTCACTCTCCATTGTTGAGGCTTTGCCGCAAATCGAGTTGGCGATAGGTGAGGGTGTTACGGCCATGGTGTTGCGCATCATGGCGCCTTTGACCAAGGATGATGAATTCAAACTGAAAGCATTTGCGGATCAGTATCAGGTGCAATGGTGGTTGCAAACCAAGGGTCCCGATACTGCAGAACCTTATTATCCGGCGACCAGTGATTTGCATTATTTGTTGCCAGAGTTTGGTGTCAAAATGCCTTTCAAGCCTACCGACTTTACCCAGGTGAATCATCATATCAACCGTGTTCTGGTGGCACGTGCTTTGCGCATGCTGGATGTGCAAAAAGATGAGCGCATAGCCGATCTGTTTTGTGGGCTGGGTAATTTTACTTTGCCTATCGCTACTCTTGCGAGGGAGGTGGTTGGTATAGAGGGTAGTGATACCCTGACTGAGCGCGCTTTGGAAAATGCCAGACACAATGGCCTGGCTGATAAAACATCCTTCAGCACCCGTAACCTCTTCGAAGTGACGGCGCAGGACTTCGTCAAGTTGGGTAAATTTGACCGCTTTTTGATTGATCCGCCACGTGATGGTGCCATGGCCGTCTGCCAGGCTTTGATTGATCTGGGTGAAATTGCTCCGGAATTAAAACCCAAGCGCCTGGTATATGTCTCATGCAGTCCATCAACGCTGGCCAGGGATGCTGGCATGCTGGTCAATCAGGCCGGTTATCGCCTTAGCAGTGCGGGCGTAGTCAATATGTTTCCGCACACTTCCCACGTGGAATCCATGGCAGTTTTTGATCTGATCTAGATTTTTGCGGCCGCAAATCCACCAATGCAACTGGCAGTCATTGCTGGCAATGGATAGTAGGTTTGCTTTGATGCAATGAAATCCCTGTTTTAGATAATAAAAATCCAATTGATCCAGTCTGCGACCAATTGTATTTCTTGAAAGACATATCTGGGATGGTGGTTTCATGGTAAAATCTAAGGTTAGATGAATTCTTGAAATTTTTCTTAACCCTTTCTTTTTATTGGAGTTTTTAGATGGCTATCGAACGTACATTGTCTATTATTAAGCCTGATGCTGTTGCAAAAAACGTCATCGGTCAAATTTACAGCCGCTTTGAAGGCGCTGGCTTGAAGGTAGTTGCTGCCCGTATGGCGCAATTGTCCCGTGCTGAAGCTGAAGGTTTCTACGCTGTTCACAGCGCACGTCCTTTCTTCAAGGATCTGGTTGATTTCATGATCTCCGGCCCAGTAATGATCCAGGTTCTGGAAGGCGAAGGCGCAATTTTGAAAAACCGTGACCTGATGGGTGCGACAGATCCTAAGAAAGCAGACGCTGGCACAATCCGCGCTGATTTCGCTGACTCTATCGATGCTAATGCTGTTCATGGTTCTGATGCTCCAGAAACAGCTGCTGTGGAAATCGCTTACTACTTCCCAGCGTTGAACGTTTATTCCCGTTAATTCAGACTTTGTCTGCATGTAACAGAATAAAGAATTAAGATATACGCCTCATACGGTCTGGTGCTGTATGAGGCGTGAAAGAGAAGATCATGACGGTACTCACAAATTTATTGGATCTGGATCCAGCGCAGCTCGTCGCATATTGCGGTGACTTGGGTGAGAAGCCGTTTCGTGCCAAGCAATTGCAACGCTGGATACACCAGTTTGGTGCCAGTTCGTTTGATGAAATGACAGACCTCGCGAAATCCCTGCGCGAGAAGCTCGCTACGCGGGCGATGATTGCCGCTCCCGCCGTAATCAGTGACCATACTTCCACAGATGGCACCAGAAAATGGCTGGTCGATGTCGGCCAGGGTAATGCGGTAGAGACTGTATTTATCCCTGAAGAAAACCGTGGCACCCTGTGTATTTCTACCCAGGCAGGCTGCGCAGTGAATTGCCGTTTTTGTTCCACTGGCAAACAGGGGTTTAACCGCAACCTGAGCGTAGGCGAAATCATAGGCCAGCTCTGGATGGCAGAATTTGAATTGCGCAAGACCAAAGGTATTGCTCCCGGCCCCAAGGGTGAACGTCAGATCACCAATGTGGTCATGATGGGTATGGGCGAGCCTTTGCTGAATTTTGAACCAACTGTGACTGCCTTGCGTCTCATGCTCGACGATAATGCCTATGGTTTGTCGCGTCGCCGTGTGACGCTATCTACCAGTGGTGTGGTTCCCATGATAGACAAGCTGTCGCAAGAATGCCCGGTGGCGTTGGCGGTGTCGCTTCATGCGTCGAATGATACTTTGCGTGACAGCCTGATACCACTGAATAAAAAGCACCCATTGAAAGAGTTGATGGCGGCTTGCAAGCGTTACCTTGAATTTGCGCCGCGCGACTTTGTCACGTTTGAATATTGCATGCTGGATGGCGTCAATGACACTGATGCGCATGCGCGGGAATTGATAGAACTGGTACGTGACGTACCGTGCAAGTTTAATCTGATTCCTTTTAATCCTTTCCCGGAATCTGGTTTGAAGCGCTCGGCCAATCCGCGCATTAAAGCATTTGCGCAGATTTTGCTGGATGCAGGCCTGGTGACAACCACACGTAAAACTCGTGGCGATGATATCGATGCGGCTTGCGGTCAATTGGCTGGTGAAGTGCAGGACAGAACCCGCGTGCAGGAGCGCATGCAAAAAATGGCGGAATATCAAAAGAAGTTTGGCGAAAATTTTGGCAAGATCGTGGAGATCACTCAGTGAAAATTTCTCAAGTGCGTCAATGTTTTTTGAGCGGGGCGCTGGTAGTGCTGGCACTGTCCTTGTCGGCATGTGCGTCCAAGAGTCTTGAGGGTGACAGGCCAGATCAGAACATGTCTGCTGAAAAGCAGGATGCGCGAAAACGTGCTTCCATACGCATGGAGTTGGCGGTTGGTTATTATCAGCAGGGGCAGCAGAAAGTTGCTCTCGAAGAGATTCGCCAGGCTTTACTGATTGCCCCTGATCTGGTTGATGCTTTTAGCCTGCGTGCACTTATATTCATGGATATGGGTGAGAAGCAGTTGGCGGAAGATAATTTTCAGCATGCACTGAAGCTCGCGCCAGGCAATAGTGATATTGGTAATAATTATGGCTGGTTCTTGTGCATGAATGGTCGCGAAAAACAGGGTTTGGTGTATCTTGAGAATGCGGTAAAGGATCCCACCTATAATGCGCCGGCCAAGGCGTTGAATAATGCTGGATTGTGCAGTTTGCGTATCAAGGATACGCTTGCTGCAGAGCGTTATTTCATGCAGGGTCTGCGTGAAGATGCGGGTAATCCGCAAATCAATGCGAATCTGGCTGATGTGCTTTACAAGCGCGGCGAATACAAGCAGGCGAAGTTCTATATTGGTCGTGTACTTAAGTTGGACGTGTTGGCAGCGAATGTATTCTGGCTTGCTATCAAAATCGAAAGAAAACTGGGTGACGAGGCTGCGGTAAATAGTCTGGCGACGCAATTGCGTCGCCGTCATCCAAATTCAAATGAATTTTCTCTGTATCAACGTGGAGTGTTTGATGAGTGATGCGGGCGCGAATCTACCTGTAGAACCTTTGGCTTCTGAGATATCTGAGACTAAAGCGGTTTTGTCTGTTGTGCAGACTGCCGGTTCTCAATTGTCTGCTGCGCGCGTTCAACTTGGTTTGAGTGTGCAAGAGGTGGCGGATCAACTCAAATTGTCCCAGCGTCAGATACTTGCGCTGGAGAGTAATCAATTTGATGACTTGCCCAAGATGGTGATCGTGCGCGGTTTTGTGCGTTCTTATGCAAAGCTTCTCAAGCTTGATCCGGCGCCAGTGATCGACTGCCTGCCTGCAGAAAAGGGCTTGTCTGGACTGGATGCAGATTTGCGTCCTACCCTTGCAACACCTTTCATGGAGTCGCGTACGCCTTTCCTTGGACGTCAGGACAGCAATAATAATCGCAAGTACGTGATAGGTGCGATAGTGCTGGCCGCATGTGCGCTGATCTTTGTCGCGGTGCAAAAGCTGGAGCAAAACGATTACATCAAGAGCCTGATCTCAGGGCAGTCCACAAAAAAAACGACTGAAGCAGAGGTTGAAAAACCGGTTGAAAATCCAGAGGCTGCATCTGTCAAGCCAGAAGCTGACAAGCCTGCGGCATCGACTATCCCTACGGTGCTTGGTACGCTCAATGACGCAAAATCAGAAACCCAGGATGTTGCGCCACCTAAAGTGAATCAGGATGTGCAAACTCCTGTGTCAGCGCCAGCAGTGACGCAGCAAAGTACAATTCCGGTTCCTGCTCCGGGTCCTACTCCTGCTGCTGCGGTAGTCCCTGCTCCAGTGTCAACACCCGCTGCGCTTGCCGCGCCAGCTGTTGCGGAACCAGGAAATAATCAGCTGAAATTGAAATTCAAGCAGGATTCCTGGATACAGGTCAAACGTGAAAACGGTAGCGTTGTAACTTCTCATTTGGCAAAAGCTGGCACTGAAGAAGTGTTTGACATGAAAGAAGCCTTGCAGTTAAGAATAGGCAATGCTGCCGGTGTAGAAGGTTGGTTGCGCGGTAAGTCTATGGAAATTGCACCGGGCAAGGACAGTAATGTCATTAATTTGAGCGTGAAGTAAAGATGACAGATTTTTTATCAGAAATCGGTTCTGGTCCCAAGCTTAGACGTGCATCCCGTTCTGCCAAAGTTGTCTATGGCACTCGCGAAGTTCTGGTGGGTGGCGGTGCGCCTGTTGTAGTGCAGTCCATGACGAATACCGATACGGCAGATGCAATCGGCACGGCAATTCAAATCAAGGAATTGGCCAGAGCAGGTTCTGAGCTGGTGCGTATCACAGTCAATAATGCGGAAGCGGCGGCGGCAGTGCCGGCCATACGCGAGCAGCTGGACAGAATGGGCATAGATGTGCCGTTGGTAGGTGATTTTCACTACAATGGCCACACGCTGCTGAATGACTTTCCTGATTGCGCCAAAGCTTTGTCCAAGTACAGGATTAATCCTGGCAATGTAGGTAAGGGTGCCAAACGCGATACCCAGTTTGCCCAGATGATAGAGATGGCATGTCGCTACGATAAGCCAGTGCGCATCGGTGTTAACTGGGGCAGTCTCGATCAGGCTTTGCTGGCGCGCATCATGGACGATAATGCCAAACGCCTTGTGCCATGGAGCGTGCAGGCAGTCATGTATCAGGCACTGATCACGTCTGCGATTGAGAGTGCGCAAAAAGCTGAAGAATTGGGTTTGGCGGGTGACAAGATTATCCTGTCTTGCAAGGTCTCAGGTGTACAGGACTTGATCGCGGTTTACCGTGAGCTGGCAGCGCGTTGCGATTATCCCTTGCATCTTGGTCTGACCGAGGCAGGCATGGGTAGTAAAGGCATCGTGGCTTCGACTGCAGCATTGTCGGTATTGATGCAGGAAGGCATAGGCGACACCATACGCATATCCCTGACGCCAGAACCCGGCGGTGATCGCTGCAAAGAGGTCATCGTTGGTCAAGAGATTTTGCAAACCATGGGCTTGCGAAAATTCACACCCATGGTCATTGCCTGCCCCGGCTGTGGCAGGACTACCTCGACTGTGTTCCAGGAACTGGCTGATGATATCCAGAGTTTCCTGCGCAATCAAATGCCAGTCTGGAAGAGCCAGTACCCAGGCGTAGAGAATATGAATGTCGCCGTCATGGGCTGTATTGTTAATGGCCCAGGTGAATCCAAGCATGCCAACATCGGTATCAGTTTGCCAGGTACGGGCGAATCACCGGCTGCACCAGTTTTTATTGACGGTGCCAAGGCGCTCACCTTGCGCGGCGACCGTATCGCAGAAGAATTCCAGGAAATTGTGCTGGACTATGTCAAGAGTCACTATGCCCCGGTGCATGGCGTAACAAATAATTAAATCAGGTAGCAAGCATGTCGGAAATAAAAAAAGCAGAAAAAATCGCTGGTGTGAAAGGGATGAATGACCTTTTGCCGGATGACGCCCCGTTGTGGGAGTTGTTTGAAAATACTGTGCAATCTGTATTGAAGAGTTATGGCTTCCAGCAAGTCCGTACACCTATCGTTGAACCTACCAATCTGTTCGCGCGTGGTTTGGGCGAAGTGACTGATGTCGTCGAAAAGGAAATGTATTCCTTTGAAGACTCCATGAATGGCGACAAGCTGACTTTGCGCCCGGAAGGTACGGCCGGTGTCGTACGTTCTGCGATTGAACATAATCTCATTTACGATGGTCCAAGGCGCTTGTGGTATACCGGCCCGATGTTCCGTCATGAAAAACCGCAGCGTGGACGTTATCGTCAATTCCATCAGGTGGGTGCTGAGGCGCTGGGCTTCACTGGCCCGGATATTGATGCCGAGCTGATCATGATGTGTCAGCGTTTCTGGGACGATCTGGGCTTGCAGAATGTGCGTCTGGAATTGAATTCCATTGGCGATGCAGAAGAGCGCAACCAACACAAGGCCGCGTTGATCGCTTATTTTGAACAGCATCAGGACATTCTTGATGCTGAAGCAAAAAGGCGTTTGCTGACGAATCCCTTGCGTATTCTTGACACCAAGAATCCTGCGATGCAAGAGATGGTTAATGCGGCACCTAAATTGCTCGACTATCTGGGTGCAGAGTCACTGGCCCACTTTGAAGGCGTGCAAAAGATTTTGCGTCACAACAGCATTATATTTACCATCAATCCCCGTCTGGTGCGTGGTCTTGATTACTATAACCGCACTGTCTTTGAATGGGTTACTGATGACCTGGGTTCTCAGGGGACAGTTTGTGCTGGTGGCCGTTATGATGCCTTGTTTGGTATTTTTGGTGGCAAGCCAACACCAGCCTGCGGTTTTGCCATGGGTATAGAGCGCTTGCTGGAATTGATGAAAGCCAATGGCGACGTACATCAACCTGCAATGTGCGATGCTTATCTGGTACATCAGGGGGCAGAAGCGCAAATGCAGGCAATGGTATTAAGTGAGCGTTTGCGTGATGCAGGCCTGGATGTTGTGTTACATTGCGCAACTGCCAATGGCGTTGGCAGTTTCAAATCCCAGATGAAAAAGGCTGACGGCAGCGGTGCGGCTTATGCTGTCATCATCGGTGAAGATGAGGCAAATAATAATACAGTGAGTATCAAGGAATTGCGCTCGGCTGACGCTGAAAATAATCAGGTTAACGTGCCTTTCGATACTGCGGTGGATTATCTGGTTGATCAAATCGCCGGTAGTGCAGACGCAGATTGCTGTGATGACCCAAATCATCACCATGTACACCATTAATCCATATTAAAAATATTAATAACATTAATAAAATAGATAGATAAAGACACTATGGCATACGATTTAGAAGAACAAGAGCAGTTAGATAACCTCAAGGCAGCCTGGAAAAAATACGGCAATATGGCAACCTGGGGATTGATCGTTGCCCTGGCCGCTTATGCTGGCTGGACTGCATGGTCATCGCGTCAAAACACCCAAACATTGCAAGCTTCACAGTTGTATGAAGAAATGCAGAAATTGGTTGTCGCCAAAGACAATGCGAAGGTGCAGGCGGTCACGGAAGATTTGAAAGCCAAATTTGCCTCTACTTCATATGCACCCATGGCTGCGCTGGTGGCCGCAAAGAGTGCATTTGATGCAAATGATCTGAAAGCAGCCAAGAGCCAGTTGCAATGGGTGGCAGATACTTCCAAGGCAGAAGAATACAAGGCACTGGCAAGAATACGCCTGGCTGGTATAGCGCTGGATGAAAAAGCCTATGACGAAGCCTTGAAGCAATTGTCAGGTACTTTCCCCACACAGTTCGATGCTGATGTGCTGGATGCCAAAGGCGATGTCTATGTAGCGCAAAACAAGATAGAAGATGCACGCACCGCGTATAAATCAGCGCTGGAAAAAATGGCAGATAAAAGTCCAGGTCGTCAGGCTTTGCAAATGAAGCTGGATGTCATTGGTGGTGTGGCAGATACTAAAGTTGTCAGTAAATAAGGGGGATCATACATGCAATTTTCTGCCAAACTGCTCGTTGCGTCATCTGTACTCATGGCAATGACGGGCTGTTCCACGCTGTCTTCGCTGAATCCGTTTTCATCTAAATCTGACGCAAAAAATCAGCCAGCAGTTTTGACTGAGATCAAGTCCAGCATGGCGATTAAACCCAGCTGGACAGTGGCAATTGGTACTGCGGGTAACTATGTCTTCAGTCCTGCTGCCTATGCACAAAATGTTTATGTAGCTGCGGCTGATGGCACGCTGGCACGTATAGAAGTGGCGACAGGCCGCACGGTATGGCGTATCAATGCCGGTACCCGTTTGACGGCAGGTGTGGGTGTTGATGGTACAACTATTGCTGTTGCGGGTGAAAAAGGCCAGGTATTGGCATTTGACCTAGACGGCAAGCTGCGCTGGAAAACCCAGGGTACAAATGAGATTTTATCTGCTCCGGCAGTTGGCCAGGGTCTGGTTGTGGTCCGTAGTATTGACAACAAGGTCAGTGCTTATGACCTGACTAATGGGGAACGTAAATGGTCCATAGAGCGCCCATTGCCTCCTTTGACTTTGCGCCTTGCACCTGGCATCGTGATACAGGGGCAGCAGGCCATTGTCGCCATGCCTGGTGGCCGTATGTCTTCACTGGCGCTGAATAATGGCGGTTTGCGCTGGGAGGCAACGGTCGGTGAACCTAAAGGTGCTACCGAACTCGAACGCGTCGCAGACGTTTCAGGTGCGCCAGTCATCTTTGGCGGTGATATTTGCGCCAGTTCTTATCAGGGCAGGGTAGCTTGTTTTGATGTGGCTACTGGTGCTTTACGCTGGGCCAAGCCTTTGTCCAGCGATGCTGGCGTCAGTGTTGATGAACGCTTTGTGTTCGCATCTGATGTCGCTGGCGCTGTGAATGCCTTTGCCCGCAATGGTGGTGCAAGTGCCTGGCGTAATGACAAGCTCAGCTACCGTCGTCTGTCAGCACCAATTTCATATGACCGTGCAGTTGCGGTCGGTGATTTCGCAGGTTATGTCCACTTCCTGTCAAGGGAAGATGGTTCTTTCATCGGACGTGTTACTACCGATGGTAGTCAGATTTTAGCAGCGCCTTTGGTGGTCGATGCTAAACTGATCGTTCAAACAAAATCAGGATCAGTGGTTGCTCTTGCAACCGAGTAATAATAATGAAGCCGGTTATCGCACTTATAGGCCGACCTAACGTCGGCAAATCCACGCTGTTCAATCGGCTCACCCGTTCACGCGACGCTTTGGTCGCAGATTTACCTGGCTTGACCAGGGACAGGCATTACGGCGAAGGCCGTGTTGGTGAACGCCCCTTTCTGGTCATTGATACAGGTGGTTTTGAGCCTGTCGCCAAAGAGGGCATCATGCATGAAATGGCCAAGCAGACAAAGCAGGCTGTGGCTGAAGCAGATGTCGTTGTATTTATCGTCGATGGCCGCCAGGGTTTGACACCACATGACAAGACCATCACAGATTTCCTGCGCAAATCAGGCCGTTCTGTGATGCTGGTCGTAAATAAGGCTGAAGGTATGAAATACTCTTCAGTCACTGCAGATTTTTACGAGCTGGGCATGGGCGATCCCTACGTGATCTCTGCTGCTCACGGTGATGGTGTGGCAGACCTGGTCGAAGAAATGGTTGATATCGCCTTCGCCCAGCGTCCTGAAGAAGTCGAAGAGCCTGAATCTAAGGTGCGCGGCATCAAAATCGCTATCGTTGGCCGTCCCAATGTTGGTAAATCGACGCTGGTGAATACTCTGCTGGGTGAAGAAAGGGTGATTGCCTTTGACATGCCCGGCACCACCCGTGATTCCATAGAAATACCATTCGAGCGTGATGGCGTTCACTATTCGTTGATTGATACTGCAGGTATCCGTCGCCGCGGCAAAGTGTTTGAAGCTATAGAAAAATTTTCTGTCGTTAAAACTTTGCAATCGGTGTCTGAAGCCAACGTAGTCTTGTTGTTACTGGATGCGCAACAGGATATTTCAGAGCAGGATGCCCATATCGCCGGTTTCATTCTGGAGTCTGGCCGCGCCCTGGTCGTGGGAGTTAATAAATGGGATGGTTTGCAAAGCGACAGGCGTGATGAAATCAAACTGGATATTGAGCGCAAACTGAATTTCCTGACGTTTGCCAAATTCCACTTTATTTCAGCGCTGAAATCGACTGGTATAGCTCCTCTTATGAAATCCATCGACTCCGCATATGCTGCAGCGATGGTCAACTTGTCCACGCCTAAACTGACGCGTGCCCTGATTGAAGCAGTAGAGCATCAACAGCCCAAACGCAAAGGGTCCATACGTCCCAAGTTGCGATATGCCCATCAGGGTGGACAAAATCCGCCTATTATTGTTATTCATGGTAATGCACTGGAAGCGGTTGGTGATGTGTATAAACGCTACCTTGAAAAGCATTTCCGTGAGACTTTCTCGCTGACCGGTACTCCTTTGAGAATAGAAATGCGTTCTGGCAAGAATCCATTTGACAAGTCATCGAAGTAAGCTCGTTCAGGTAAGCCTGCAGGCAAGTATCAAAATGTAAGAAAATGCTTGGTTGCTCTCCTTTTGCAGTGAAATTTAAGCAAGAGATATGCAATTAAGATGAAAATAGATTACATTACTTTGTAATCAACTTCTGGGAATACTTGTATTCTGATAAGTAGTCCCCAACTCCTAATCACAACAACACAATGGAGCTGTTATGAGCAATAAAGGGCAATTATTACAAGACCCATTTCTGAACGCTTTGCGTAAAGAACATATTCCTGTATCAATTTATCTGGTCAATGGCATCAAATTGCAGGGCCATATCGAATCTTTCGACCAGTATGTGGTTTTGCTGCGCAATACTGTGACGCAAATGGTTTACAAGCATGCTATTTCTACCGTAGTGCCAGCACGCGCAGTCAGCATCAACACTGAGCCAGAGGCAGAGTAATTTTTGAGTAATGAAATAAAAAAGCCGTCCATGCGCGCCGCTTTGGTCGGCGTCGATTTTGGTAAGGACGACTTTGCCGCCAGCCTGGAAGAGCTCTCTCTGCTTTCGCAATCTGCGGGAGCAGAGCCGGTTACAACCATCACTTGCAAACGATCAAGCCCTGACGCTGCTTTTTTTGTCGGTAGCGGCAAGGCTGATGAGATTGCACATGCTGTTGCCGATGCGGCGTTAGACATAGTCATTTTTAATCATGCACTCTCTCCGGCGCAACAGAGAAATCTGGAGCGCCACCTGAAGGTCAGGGTGGTTGACCGCACCAGTCTGATATTGGACATTTTTGCTCAGCGTGCCCAAAGTCATGAAGGTAAAGTCCAGGTGGAGTTGGCTCAGTTGCAACATCTGGCCACGCGCTTGATACGTGGTTGGACGCATCTGGAAAGACAAAAAGGTGGTATAGGTTTGCGTGGGCCAGGTGAGACGCAGCTTGAGACTGATCGCCGCTTGCTGGGTGAGCGTGTCAAAATGCTCAAGCAGAAGCTCGATAAGTTACATAAGCAAAGGGAAACCCAGAGACGTTCACGTGGCCGTAGCAATACCTTGTCGGTTTCTTTGGTCGGTTATACCAATGCGGGCAAGTCCAGCCTGTTTAACACCATGACCAAGGCAGGTGCTTATGCCGCCAATCAATTATTTGCGACGCTGGATACGACTTCCCGCCGCTTGTACCTTGGTGATGCGGGTAATATTGTTATTTCTGATACCGTTGGTTTCATACGTGAATTGCCGCATCAACTCGTTGCAGCGTTCAGGGCAACATTGGAAGAAACCATACATGCAGATTTACTATTGCATGTCGTGGATGCAAGTAGCCCGGTAAGGTTTGATCAGATTCAGCAGGTCAACCAGGTACTCGAGGAAATTGGTGCAGATCATATACCGCAGATACTGGTGTGGAATAAGATAGATCTTGCAGGCCTTGAGCCTTCGGTCGAGGTGGATGAGTGTGATAAAATCCAGAGGGTTTTTTTGAGTGCCCGCACCGGAGCAGGTATAGGTTTGTTGCGCGAAGCTATCGCCGAATTCGCATTGGCAAAAACGTCTGGTATTGCACAAGTGACAACGCCAGAGGCAGTTGATGCCCGCTTTGATTTTCAGTAGTCCAACCCACTATTCATTGGATAGCGACAGAATGCTTGTTTCATTTCTCAAAAGAATTGGTGTAACCATGTCCATAAATGATCCGCAATGGGGGCGTGGTTCGCAAAACAATAATCAAAATAATAATAAGCCTGATGGAAAAAAACCACCTGAAGGCCCACCTGATCTTGATCAGTTATGGAAAGACTTTACCCAGAAACTGGGGCGTCTGTTCGGGCAAAATGGTGGCGATAATAATGGTGGTAATTTTTCACCAGATTCGTCCGGCGCTAAAATTGGCGCATCCCTGATTGTTGCTGTAATTGCCTTGGTTTGGTTGTCGAGCGGCTTTTTTATCGTGCAAGAAGGGCAGACCGCTGTCATTACTACTTTTGGTAAATTCAGTCATCAAACTTCTGCCGGTTTTAACTGGCGTTGGCCTTACCCTGTCCAAGGACATGAGATAGTCAATCTGTCGCAAGTCAGAACAGTGGAGATAGGCTACAAAAAAGGCTCCAGAGAGCGCGAATCCCTGATGCTGACCGATGATGAAAATATTGTCGATATTCAGTTTGCTGTTCAATATAAATTAAATAATGCTGCTGACTGGTTGTATAACAACCGCGATCAGGAAGAGATGATACGTCAGGTCGCTGAAGCTGTCGTGCGTGAGATCGTCGGTAAAAGCACCATGGATTTTGTGTTGTATGAAGGCCGTGAAAAAATCGCTCTTGATGTGAATGCAGGCATGCAAAAAATCCTGGATGCTTATGGTTCAGGTGTGCAAGTCGCCCAGGTAACTATGCAAAACGTGCAGGCACCGGAACAAGTTCAGGCGGTGTTTGAGGATGCTCAAAAAGCAAAGCAAGATAAAGAACGTCTGAAAAATGAAGGTATAGCCTACGCCAATGACGTGATTCCGAAAGCGCGTGGTGAAGCTTCCCGCATGATACAAGAGGCAGAAGGGTATAAAGCCAGTGTTGTTGCCAATGCTCAGGGTAATGCATCGCGCTTCCAGCAAGTATTGACGGAATATCAAAAAGCACCAGCAGTAACCAGGGACAGGTTGTATATGGAGGCTATGCAGCAAATATTCTCCAATACCAGCAAAGTGATGGTGGATACCAAAACTGGCAATAATATGATTTATTTGCCTCTGGATAAGATGATTAATCAAGCAGATCAATCCGCTGCAAAATCGCCTGCACCAGCACAAATAACTGCACCGGCCGTGGAGCAGATACCTACTGTGGAAATGCGTTATGGCAAGGATGGAAGATCAAAAGATAATCGCGACACACGTGAGAGGGAGGGTAGATAATGAATAAACTAGCTACTTTCATTATTGCGCTCTGTGCAGCAATTCTGGTTGCGTATTCGACTATTTTTGTCGTTGATCAGCGTTCACATGCCATCGTATTTGCATTGGGTGAAGTCAAGTCTGTGATCAGTGAGCCAGGTTTGCACTTCAAGTTGCCTCCGCCATTCCAAAATGTGTTGTTTTTGGATAAACGTATTTTGACTATAGACACCAATTCGGCAGATCGTTTCGTGACCTCCGAAAAGAAAAATATTCTGGTTGATTCTTATGTTAAATGGCGTATCAAGGACCCACGTCTGTATTTCGTCAGTTTTAATGGCGAAGAGCGCAGGGCGCAGGATAGAATGTCGCAAATCATCAAAGCTGCCTTGAATGATGAAATAACCAAACGTAAAGTGGGTGAGGTGATCTCTACTCAGCGCGGTAAGGTGATGGATGCCATCAAGAAAAAAGTTTCTGATGAGACCAAGCATATTGGTGTTGAGATTATTGACGTTCGCCTCAAGCGTGTGGATTATGTCGAGCAGATCAATAACTCGGTATATGACCGTATGAAGGCAGAGCGTACCCGTGAAGCAAATGGCTTGCGTTCTACTGGTGCGGCAGAATCTGAAGAAATTCGTGCTGATGCTGACAAGCAAAGGCTGGTGATCAAGGCAGAAGCTAACCGTGATGCGCAAAAAATACGCGGCGCGGGTGATGCAGAGGCATCGCAGATTTATGCGCAAGCCTACAGTCAAAGTCCTGAATTTTATAAGTTCTATCGCAGCCTGGAAGCGTATACTGCGTCATTCAAGAGCAAGAATGATGTTTTGGTCGTGGATCCAAATTCTGAGTTCTTTAAATATTTTAAAGGCCCATCCTCAGTAGGGGGCAGTGTTCCTGCAGTAAAGGGTAAGTAATAAGGGTGGGTAGGTGTAGGGGTAAGTGTAAATAGCACCCCGCTAAATAATTGTAGTGACCGACAGCGATCTGCGCAAATTTTGTGCAGATCGCTGTTTGTCGGATAGCCTAAACTAAATTGTTGTTTTTTTGATTGTTCTTCATGCCGAATTGGCTTTTACCTGAAAATATTGCTGATATCTTGCCGTCCGAAGCACGCAAGATAGAAGAGCTGCGCCGTGTTCTCCTGGACAATTTCAGACTGTATGGCTACGAGCTGGTCATGCCGCCTATGCTGGAATACATAGAATCCTTGCTGACCGGTGCTGGTCAGGATATGGATTTGCGTACCTTCAAACTGGTAGATCAAATCTCTGGCCGCACCATGGGGCTGCGTGCCGATATGACCACGCAAGTGGCCCGTATTGATGCGCATCTGTTAAACCGCCGTACCGTTACCCGTCTTTGCTATGCAGGCAGTGTCCTGCATACCAAGCCGTCTGGCCTGCACGCCACGCGCGAGCCTTTGCAAATCGGCGCAGAAATTTATGGTCATGCAGGCCTGGAAGCCGATGCTGAAATTCAGGAACTGGTATTAGCCTGCCTGGCCTTGGCGCATGTCAAAGATGTGCGGCTGGATATGTGTCACGTCGGAGTTTTGCGCGCCTTATTGGCTGCCGATCCGCTGGCCAAGGCAGAAGAAAATACTTTGTATGCCTTGCTGGAGTCCAAAGACTTGCCTAGCATAGATAAGCTCAGTCAGAATTTTTCACCCGAAGTGCGTGCCGCATTGATGGCTTTGCCAGGTTTATATGGCGATATTTCCATTATTCAAAAAGCACGAGCAGTATTGCCCGCATTTGAAGGTATACAAACGGCGCTGGACGAACTTGAGCATTTAGTGCGTTTGACAGGTGCGGCCCATGTCACGATAGATCTCGCTGATTTGCGTGGCTACCACTATCATAGTGGGGTGATGTTTAACGTATTTGTGCCTGGTTTGCCAAATGCGGTGGCGCGTGGTGGCCGTTACGACCATGTGGGCGAGGCTTTTGGTCGCTCACGTCCGGCTACTGGATTTTCCCTGGATTTGCGTGAGCTGGCGCGTCTGCTGCCTTCTGCTGAGAGGAAGGATGCGATTCGCGCTCCGTGGGGGAGTGACCCTGCATTGCGTGAAAAAATCGCAGAGTTGCGTGGCGAGGGTGAAATCGTGATTCAGAGCCTGCCAGGGCACGAGAACGAACAAGACGAATTTGATTGCAATCGCGCACTCACTTTCGATGCGGGTAAATGGATTCTTCAAAATGTAGGTTGAGTGATGACACAAACTAAAATTGCAAAAAACGTAGTCGTAATCGGTACCCAGTGGGGCGATGAAGGCAAGGGAAAAATCGTTGATTGGTTGACGGACCACGCCCAGGGCGTTGTCCGTTTTCAAGGTGGCCATAATGCTGGTCATACACTGGTAATCGGTGGCCAGAAAACGGCCTTGCAACTGATACCTTCCGGCATCATGCGCGCTGGTACGGCTTGCTACATCGGTAACGGTGTGGTTTTGTCTGTACCTGACCTCTTGCGTGAAATTGACAAGCTGCAGGCAAATGGCGTTGAAGTTGCTTCCCGTCTCAAAATTTCAGAAGCTTGCCCAGTTATTTTGCCGTATCACACTGCACTTGATGCAGCACGTGAAATTGCCCGTGGTGCCGCCAAGATTGGCACGACAGGCAAGGGCATAGGCCCGGCCTATGAAGACAAGGTTGCCCGCCGTGCGATCCGCGTAGCTGATTTGCTCAATGAAGAACGCTTTGCTGAAAAGCTGCGTGAAAATCTGGATTACCACAATTTTGTGTTGACCAATTACCTCAAGGCGCCTGCAGTCGAGTTCCAGAAAACCCTGGATGACACGTTGGCCAATGTGCCGCGTATCCGCCCTATGGTGGCAGACGTATCCAGTGCCTTGTATGCAGCACATAAAGCCGGTGCCAGCCTGTTGTTTGAAGGCGCGCAAGGCAGTTTGCTGGACGTTGATCATGGAACTTACCCCTTTGTTACCTCCAGCAATTGCGTGGCTGGCAATGCAGCGGCAGGTTCTGGTGTTGGTCCTAACATGTTGCATTACATCCTGGGTATCACCAAGGCGTACACGACACGTGTAGGTTCTGGCCCATTCCCATCTGAATTGCCAACTGATGCCGGCGTAGGCAAGCACCTGGCCAGCGTTGGTCATGAATTTGGTACGGTGACTGGCCGTGCCCGCCGTTGCGGCTGGTTCGATGCAGCTCTGTTGAAGCGTTCTGTGCAAATCAATGGCGTGTCTGGCATGTGCCTGACCAAGCTGGACGTGCTGGACGGTCTGGAAACATTGAAGCTGTGTACTGGCTACAAAATCGATGGCAAAGTCGTTGATATCTTCCCGGTTGGTGCTGAAGAAGCGGCGCGCTGCGAAGCCATTTATGAAGAAATGCCGGGCTGGTCTGAGACCACAGTTGGCGCGCAAAGCATGGATGCTCTGCCAGTCAATGCCCGCAATTACATCATGCGTATTCAGGAGCTGGTTGGTGTTCCTGTCGATATGGTCTCTACCGGACCAGATCGCGAAGAAACCATCGTGTTAAGGCACCCGTTTATTTAAGAAGGAAAAATAAAAATATGAATATGCCTGCATCTACAGACAAGGACTTGTGGGTCTCTTGGGAGGCTTACCATCGTTCCATCGAGCAGCTTGCACTGAAAGTGCATGAGTCTGGCTGGAAGTTTGATCAAGTTTTGTGTCTCGCCCGTGGTGGCTTGCGTCCTGGTGATATTTTCTCCAGAATTTTTGATGTGCCGCTGGCGATTTTGTCGACCAGTTCATATCGCGAAGAGTCAGGCACAGTGCAGGGTACTCTGGATATAGGAAAGTATATTTCCATGACCAAGGGTGCGTTGCAAGGTAGGGTTTTGGTCGTCGATGATCTGGTTGATTCCGGCGTTACCCTGGAAAAAGTGCTCGTGCATCTGCGTGAAAACTTCCCGGCAGTGACAGAAGTAAAATCAGCCGTGATCTGGTACAAGGCATGCTCATCAGTGGCGCCAGACTATTATCTGGACCATCTGGCGAACAATCCATGGATACATCAGCCTTTTGAAGAGTATGACAGTATCAGGCCGCATCAGTTGAATGCCTGGTTGAAAAAGGGCGCAGCTTAATTGGCAGTCATGAAAACGGAAGCGATTTGCTTCCGTTTTTTTATGGCGACACTATGCGATTATCCGGTGCTTTATTGTGATGGGTGTCTCGTGTTTCACGGAAGAGTGGGGAGGGCTTGTTTGTTCCCGCCAGACTTCATTTGATTTGAATAATGCAGATATGACGCGGTTTGCGCTAATGAGGAAAGAAAATGAGGCAAATGTGGAATTGAAAAAGCCCGCTGACTTTCATCAGCGGGCTCTCAAATTTGTGGTGCCCACGGAGGGACTCGAACCCCCACATCCGAAGACACATGGACCTGAACCATGCGCGTCTACCAATTCCGCCACGTGGGCAACAGAAGGCGTAATTATAGAGTATTTGACTGGCTTTGGGGAAATATTTCGGAGAAAATTTCGCATTATGGTGCTGGCAGCTAGAAAGTCGCCTGCAGCTTGGGCAGGAAGTGCGGAGTCAGGGGATTTCTTGCTTATACTTGCAAAACTGAATGTGTGGAATGTGCTGAATGTGAAATTCGAAGTGGAATTGAAAAAGCCCGCTGATTTTCATCAGCGGGCTCTCAAATTTTGGTGCCCACGGAGGGACTCGAACCCCCACACCCGAAGGCACATGGACCTGAACCATGCGCGTCTACCAATTCCGCCACGTGGGCAACGGAGAACAATATTATAAATTAATTGAAGCATTTGTCAAGGTGAGCCACCTTGCAGATACAAGAATTGTTAGGCGAAAGAGGTTTGCTACAGTAAACTATGGCCTGATAAGATTTTGGTGCGAGCCAAATTAACTTTTTTAAGAAAAAATACAAAATTTGAACAAGCATTTATACCCCATCCCCAGTCGCGAAGAGATACTGGGTGTTCTACGTACTAACACGGCAAAAATGACGGCTACTGCAATTGCAGATGGGTTGTCAGTAAAACCTGAGGAGTTAGATGGCATGACACGACGATTAAACGCGATGGAAAGAGATGGGCAAGTCAAAGTAGATAAAGGTGGAAATTATTCCATCGCCAATCAAGATAATTTCATCAGCGGCAAAGTCAGCAGTCATCGCGAAGGCTATGGTTTCCTGATTCCTGATGATGGCAGTGAAGACCTGTTTTTGCCTGAGCGCGAAATGCAAAAGGTCTTGCACGGTGACCGCGTCATGGCGCGTGTTGTTGGCACAGACAGGCGTGGCCGTCTTGAAGGCGGCATACTTGAGATACTGGACAGGGCGAATACCCATGTCATTGGACGGCTGTTGAATGAAAACGGCGTCTGGATAGTCGCGCCTGAAGACAAACGCTTCAGCCAGGATATTTTATTGACTGGTGCACCAGGCAAAGCCAAGGCTGGCCAGGTCGTCAGTGTCGAGTTAACTGAGCAGCCGACCCGTTACGCACAGCCAGTTGGCAAGATCGTTGAAATACTGGGTGATGTCGATGACCCTGGTATGGAAATCGAAATCGCTGTCCGCAAATTTGGTGTGCCACATGAGTTTTCTGAAGCGGTAAAAAAAGCCGCTGCCAAATTGCCGTCAGAAGTCAGGGACAGTGATCTCACAGACCGCGTCGATCTGCGTGACATTCCACTGGTGACGATTGACGGTGAAGATGCCCGCGATTTTGATGACGCAGTGTATTGCGAACCAATCAAGATAGGCCGCAGCAAAGGTCACAGGCTGATCGTTGCCATTGCCGATGTGAGCCACTACGTCAACCCGAATGATGTACTGGATGAAGAAGCACTATTGCGCAGCACGTCGGTGTATTTCCCGCGCAGGGTAATACCGATGTTGCCAGAGCGTTTGTCGAATGGCCTGTGTTCGCTTAATCCTGACGTCGATCGCCTGACACTGGTGTGCGATATGGTCATTACGCAAGACGGTGAAGTCACGGCTTACCAGTTTTATCCTGCGGTCATCCATTCTGCCGCACGCTTCACCTACACTGAAGTGGCAGCCATACTTGGAAATACCAAAGGGCCGGAAGCCGCCAAACGCTTGACCCTGGTACCACATCTCTTGCATCTGTATGAAGTCTTCCAGTCTTTGTTAAAAGCACGCCAGGTGCGTGGTGCCATCGACTTTGAAACGACAGAAACCTATATCGTTTGCAATCCATCTGGCAAGATAGAAAAGATATTGCCACGCACGCGTAATGACGCGCACAAGCTAATCGAAGAATGCATGCTGGCAGCCAATGTCTGCGCCGCGAATTTACTGGAAACTTACAAGCATCCAGGCACTTACCGTATCCATGCCGGCCCGACCAAAGAGAAACTGACTCAAGTCAGAAATTTCCTGAAGCAAGTTGGTCTGTTCCTTGGTGGTGGCGACAAGCCGGCAGCATCAGACTATGCCGAGTTGATGAAAAAGGTCAAAGGCAGGCCAGACGCAACGCTTTTGCAAACCATGTTGCTGCGATCCATGCAGCAAGCGGTTTACAGCCCGGATAATATCGGCCATTTTGGTTTGTCTTATGACGCCTATGCCCATTTCACCAGTCCGATACGCCGTTACCCTGACTTGCTGACGCACAGGGCGATCAAGGCGATTTTGCAGGGTCGTAAATATGAACCCAAGGGCATAGACCTTACGCTGTTGAATACTTCTGTGTCGAATGCCACCAGAAAACAGCAGATTGCTGACAAGGCCGCAGGCAAGAAGAAGGAAGAAAAAGAACAGACTATCTGGGATGCGTTGGGTGTCCACTGTTCTGCCAATGAACGCCGTGCTGATGAAGCTTCACGTGATGTCGAAGCCTGGCTCAAATGCTATTTCATACGCAACAAGGTTGGCGAAGAATTCACCGGCATGATCACTGGTGTAACACAGTTTGGTATCTTTGTTCAGCTGGATGAAATTTTTATCGAAGGTCTGGTACATGTCACTGAGCTGGGTGCTGATTACTTCCAGTATGACGAGGCACGCCATGAGTTGCGTGGCGAACGTACTGGCAAACGTTATCAGTTGACAGACAAAGTCACTGTGCAAGTCAGCCGGGTTGATCTGGATGCGCGCAAGATAGATTTGGCTATAGTCCAGGCCGTGTCGCCACGTGCTGCAGGTTTAGTTGATCCTCGTGGTGCAGCTACGAATGAGAAAAATCGCAAGGGTGCTGCCAGTGCCAAGAAAGCGCTGCTGGTCCCTGAAGAAAAAGTTGTGGCAAATTATGGCAGAGGCGGCAAAGCTGCCCCGGCCAAGAAAGTAAAAGAAGAAAGTTTTTCTGGTGGACGTCGCCAGAAATCTTCGCCTGCTGCTGCCAGTGCAAAGAAAAAAGCACCAGCTGCTGCCGGTAAGTCAGCGAAGAAAAGACGTTAGTACCTCAAAGTACCTCAAAGAAATGCATGTAAAGAAAAGAATGAAATGAAAAGTAAAATGATTTTTGGTTTCCATGCGGTGACCTCCCGGATCCGTCATGAAGCCTCTTCCGTCGAAGAAATCTATGTAGATTCTTCCCGCGTCGATGGTCGTATGAAAGACCTCTTGCAAGCAGCAAAAGCTGCTGGTGTGCGCATCATCCCGGCAGATGATCAGCGCCTCAGCAATATCGTCGGTACACGCCGCCATCAGGGTGTAGTGGCCAAGGCCAGTGAATTGTCACTGGCACGCAATCTCGATGAATTGCTGGATGCGATTGACGGCCCGCCACTGTTGCTGGTGCTGGATGGCATCACGGACCCCCATAACCTGGGTGCCTGTTTGCGCGTGGCTGACGGCGCTGGTGCGCATGCAGTTATCGCTCCCAAGGACAGGGCAGTGGGCTTGAATGCGACTGCAGCCAAGGTTGCCAGCGGTGCTGCTGAAACAGTGCCTTACATCACCGTCACCAATCTTGCGCGCACCCTGCGTGAATTGAAAGACCGTGATATCTGGCTGGTTGGTACCTCGGATGAAGTCGAAAAAAATATCTACGATGTGGATTTCAAAGTTGGTTGCGCCATCGTCATGGGTTCTGAAGGTGAGGGTATGCGCCGCCTGACCCGCGAAACCTGCGATATGCTGGTCAGTGTTCCCATGTTCGGTTCTGTTGAAAGCCTGAATGTCTCCGTGGCTTCAGGTGTTTGTCTGTACGAAGCCCGCCGCCAGCGTCTGTAAGCCATAGTTTCTGTAAACCTGTACGTCTGGTGCCCCGGTGATTTGGGTAGCGGACGCAGCTTTTTCAGAAATACGCTACTATCTTATTCCCCTCCGTCATATCCATATAAAGTTCATGTTTAGCCGCCTGAGAGAAGATATAGCCAGTATTATCAAGAAAGATCCTGCCGCCCGTAATGCCTGGGAGGTGATCACTTGTTATCCTGGTTTTCAGGCGATACTCATGCATGGTTGGGCGCAATGGTGCTGGAAGCGTGGTTTGAAATGGCTGGGTCGTTTCATCTCCCATATTGCCCGTGTATTGACAGGTATAGAAATCCACCCCGGTGCGACCATAGGCCGCAGAGTATTCATTGACCATGGCTTTGGCGTGGTTATAGGTGAAACGGCAGAAATTGGTGATGATTGCACGATCTACCAGGGCGTGACTCTGGGTGGGACTTCCTTGTCGCGAGGCGCAAAGCGTCATCCTACGCTGGAAGCAGGTGTCATTGTCGGTGCTGGTGCCAAGGTGCTGGGTGGTTTTACGATAGGTACTGGTGCCAAGATAGGCTCAAATTCTGTTGTGCTCAAACCTGTGCCTGCTGGTGGTACTGCAGTTGGTAATCCTGCTCACGTCATCAAAAAAGAAGTCGCCTCTGCAGATTCAGAAACTGCGCATTTGTTCACCGCTTATGGCGTGACTCAAAACAGTGACGACCCGATTTCCAAAGTCCTTCACAAGCTGATTGATCATGCTGCTGCACAGCAAGAACAGATAGAAAAATTGTCTGCGGCTTTGGCGCAATCTGGCATCGTCTGTGATGCCCGCTCTGAAGTTGGTAAACTAATACCGGAACAGATTAATAGTCTGGTTGACTGATTCTTAATCCTTCAAAGAATTAGTCATCAGCTCTAGTCTGATAGGCCAATTGATTGATATGAAGCCGAATCTCTGGCAATAACTCACTGGCCGTCAAGCCTATCGGCCCTGTTCCACTTTTTACCAGTTCATCTGCTGCATGACCATGCACCCAGGTAGCTATTCTTGCTGTATCCATGCTATTGCCAAGCTGTGCCAGTAAGGCTCCTGCCACACCCGCCAATACATCACCAGTACCACCGCTGGCCAGGGCAGGGTTGCCAGTCGTATTGATAAACAACTTGCCACAAGGGCCGCAAATAATACTGCCGGAGCCCTTGAGTATTACTACTGCATTGAATCGACTTGCCAGTTCTTGCGCTGCAGGCAGACGATTATTCTGTATCTCGGCGACGCTCTTGTTCAATAGTCTCGTTGCTTCCAGTGGATGCGGCGTGAGTATGCATGGAGTACTTCTATTGCGTAATAAGGCCTGCAATTTGCTGTCTGCAGCAATCAGGTTCAAGGCGTCGGCATCAATGACCAGTGCCTGCGCAGTTTGAATTGCACTGCTGAGTAAGGCATGCGCAGCGTTTGACGTGCCCAGCCCTGGGCCTATGACCACAGTTGCCTCTGCCAGACTGATGTCCCCGGCATGACGAAACATGATTTCTGGGTGCAGACTATCGTAAGCGGGTGCTTCTGCCAGCATGCTGCAGTAAATCCTTCCGGCACCTGCATACTGCGCAGCCCTGGCCGCAAGGATGGCAGCGCCGGCCATGCCCTTGGCACCACCAAGTACGACAACGTCACCAAAACTGCCTTTATGACTGTTTTGTTTGCGCGGCTTTAGAATTTGCAGCAGGGAAGTGCGTTCATTCAGATAGCTGTGGCATGCAGGAAAAACATCGTCAGAAATATCGAGTTGATTGACAATGACATGGCCCGCATAGTCTTTGCCTGATCCTGTATGCAAGCCAGGTTTGTTGGCTATAAAAGTAATAGTATGGCTGGCCTGAACAAGCGCGCTGTCGTGGCTCACTGGCTGCCCGGTATCCACATTCAAACCACTGGGAACATCAATCGCCAGTACCGGGATAGTCTTTTCAGATGCGAGCTGGTTGATAAAGTTGATCAGCCTGGCGATATCTGCTTCCGGTGCCCGTTTCAGACCTATGCCGAATAAGCCATCAATGATCAAGCCCCAGTTTTGTGACGGAGCATTGAGTAATGTATAAAGCTCTGCAAACTCCATTTCCGAGCCCCGTGCTCTTTGCAGCGCAGCCTGCGCATCGGGAGAGTATTTCTCAAATGCTCCGCACGTGAGACAAACAACTTTAAAGCCCTGTCTGGATAAGTGATATCCGGCTTCATAAGCATCCCCTCCATTATTGCCCGGGCCTGCCAGTATCAATATGGGATATTGCTTGTTCACGCAAATTTTTGCTGCCAGTTCTGCCGTCGCCAGCCCGGCTTTTTGCATGAGTGTGACTTCGCCCTGGCCCTCTCCCTGATGTGCGAGTGCACGGGCCTCTATTTCACGTATCTGTTCTACGCCATATAGTCTGGCTTCCCCGGCAAATACCCCACATGACATGATTTACCTCTTTATCGGGAGCGGCGTAGTCTGGCTTAAAGACTGTATCATTTCCAGTCCACTCTGGAACAAGTTTTGCAGTGGCAGCAGCAGGTAAGGCATGATCAGGGCGACCATCAAAAAACCTACACCTATGGTTATCGGAAAGCCTATGCCAAACAAATTCAATTGAGGCGCAGCGCGCGTCAATATGCCTAGGGCGACGTTGGTCACCAGCAGGGCAGCAACAATGGGTAGCGAGAGATGCATGCCCACGCTGAAAATTTGTTCCCCCCAGATTGCCAGTTTTTGATAATTGAGACCAGATTGATAGGTGGTTGCAATAGGCATGGTATGAAAGCTTTCAACCAGCGCCGCCAGCATGGAGAGATGCACATTCAGCGTCAGCATCAGCAAAGTGGATGTCAGCACCAGAAATTGCGCAATCGCTGACGATCGTCCCTGGGTCTGTGGATCAAAAAAGGTCGCAAAGCCCAACCCCATGGTCAAGCCAGAAACCTCACCAGCCATCTCTATGGCAGAAAAGACGACGCGCATGACAAAGCCCATTGCAAATCCTATGATGAGCTGCTGTGCGAGTACCAAAATACCATTCAGTGAAACTGGATCAAGATTGGAAATGGCTGGCAAGGTAGGTGCGACGATCAGCGATAAAACCACCCCCAACGCGATCTTGATTTGTACCGGGACAGTGTTATTGCCAAACGGCGGGGCAACCGCAATCAACCCCAGTATCCTGGTCAGAGGCCAGATAAAGGAATTGATCAGTGCAATCAGTTCATTGCTGGAAAAAGAGATCATGGAATTGCGATGCTACGCAAATCAGGCTGCCATGGTGGCGATGCTGGAAAACATCTGGCGCATGTAATCCATCAGGACGGAAAGCATCCAGGGCCCTGCAATAATGAGCGTGACAAAGATGCCTATCAGCTTGGGAATAAAAGACAGGGTGGTTTCATTGATTTGCGTGGCTGCCTGGAAAATACTGACAATCAGGCCTATGCCCAGCGCCACCAGTAACAAGGGGGCAGACACCATTAAGGTGACTTCCATGGCCTGGCGGCCTAATGTCATTACGCTATCGGGTGTCATAGTGAGCCTCAGTAAAAACTTTGTGCGAGTGAACCTATCAACAACTGCCAGCCATCAACAAGCACAAAGAGCATGAGCTTGAAGGGCAGCGATACGATGGAAGGCGAGACCATCATCATACCCATGGACATCAGCACACTGGCAACCACCATGTCGATGATGAGGAAGGGAATGAAGATGGCAAAACTGATTTGAAAAGCAGTTTTCAGTTCACTGGTAATAAAGGCGGGGATCAAAATTCGCAAAGGTACGTCTTCCGGCCCTTGCAACTCAGGGGTATTGGATAATTTCACATACAGGGCAAGGTCAGTCTGCCTCGTTTGCTTCATCATGAATTGTTTCAACGGGGTTGCTCCCTTATCCAGAGCAACCTGCATGGTGATCTTGTTTTCAGTAAATGGCTGATAAGCTTCGGCATAGATTTTGTCAAACACAGGCCCCATGACGAACAGAGTAAGAAACAGGGACAAGCCCACCATCACCTGATTCGGTGGCGCAGACTGGGTACCCAAGGCTTGCCTGAGCAAAGACAAGACGATGATGATGCGGGTAAAACTGGTCATCATCAGCAAGGCCGCCGGCAAGAAGCTGAGTGCCGTCAGGAATAGCAGCGTCTGTATGCTGAGTGAATAGTTTTGTCCACCACCAGGTGCGGGCGTGCTGGTGATAGCTTGCAAGCCACCATTCGCCTGTGCCATGGCAGCTTCTGGCAAGGCCAGTCCGCACAACAAGAGAGCCAGCCAGATGAAGGGCAGATGAGAGCGCAAAATTTTCATGCGATGTAATTACCTGTTATCAGACGGCTCTGTAGATTGCTCAGGGTTTCGCCCAGCATTGCGTTTTTCCAGCGTGCGTTTGAGCCAGGCAGAAAAAGGATCATTTGTGGCTATTTGCGCTGATTGATTTAGCAATTCTTGCTGTTTGGGCATGCTGCCCAGATTATTGATATTGCTTGCGGTAACGCCAAGGATCAGCCATTGGTCGCCTACTTCAACTACCATCACCCGTTCGCGATTGCCTACGCTGATGCCGCCAATGATTTTGACCGGAATTTTATTTCCTGCATTCATGGGGCCCAGGCGGCGCATGAGCCAGGCGGCCATGACCACCAATCCCAGTACTAAAAGTAATGCTGTTGCAATTTGCAAAAAACCACCGCTAGGTGACACTGGAGCAGTCTCGGCAGCAACAGCAGAGCTGCCAAGTGTGGCTAATATTAGCGGTACAAAATAAGACAATTTCATCCTCATTTGTTGAGCTTGCGTATGCGTTCTGCAGGCGTCACGATATCGGTCAGGCGAATACCAAACTTGTCGTTGACCACAACTACCTCGCCCTGGGCAATCAGGCAGCCATTGACCAGCACATCCATAGGCTCACCCGCCAGGCCATCAAGTTCTACTACAGAACCCTGTGCCAGTTGCAGCAGGTTTTTGATGGCAATCTTGGTTCTGCCCAACTCTACCGTCAGTTGAACCGGGATATCCAGAATGAAGTCGATGTCATTATGAGTTTCAGGTGCGTTACTGCTCTTGCCGCTGAACTCTTTAAAAATGGCAGCACTGGCCGGTGGTGCCTCAGCCTTTTCGGCTGCCGCAGCTTCGGCTCTTTCCTGCTCTGCAATTGCAGCGCCCCAATCATCTTCACTGATGGGTGAATCGCCGTTGTCATCCATGATTTTCTCCTTGTGCTACTTCCTGTACGCTGGAGCTGATCAGCTTCTCCACACGCAAGGCATATTGCCCGTTAAACACGCCGTATTTACACTCCATGACTGGAGTGCCATCGACTTTTGCTGAAATAATTTCTGGTACTGAAAGCGGAATGATATCGCCTTCCTTCATATTCAGTATATCGCCCAGAGTGACGCGCGTGGTGCCCAGATCTGCAACTATTTCAACTTCTGCTATCTGTATCTGTTGCGTCATCAGACGCACCCAGCGTTTATCCACCTCCAGGGTTTCGCCTTGCAGGCTACTGGTCAGGATATCGCGTATGGGCTCTATGGTGGAATAGGGCATGCATAAATGCATTTCACCACTGACTGGCCCCAGTTCTATCGTGAAGGTGGTGGATACCACGACTTCATTCGGAGTCGCAATATTGGCGAACTGGGTATTCATTTCTGAGCGTATATATTCAAACTCGATGGGATAGACAGGTTCCCAGGATTTGGAATAGGTTTCAAAAATGATTTCAAGGATGCGGTGAATGATACGTTGCTCAGTCTGGGTGAAATCGCGACCTTCAACACGGGTATGGAATCGGCCATCACCACCAAACAGATTATCCACCAGCAAAAATACCAGGCCAGGATCAAGCACGATCAGGGAAGTGCCGCGCAAGGGCTTCATGTGCACCAGATTCAGATTCGTCGGTACCACCAGGTTACGGATGAATTCACTGTACTTTGATACTCGGACAGTACCAACTGATACCTCGGCACTGCGGCGCAGAAAATTGAACAAACCTATGCGCAACAAGCGGGCAAAACGTTCATTGATAATTTCCAGCGTTGGCATACGTCCACGGACGATACGCTCTTGCGTGGCAAGATTGTAGGGCCGGACACCTGAGGTATCCTCCAGGGATTGCGAGTCGTCCTGATCTCCCGTGACACCCTTCAAAAGGGCATCAACTTCTTCCTGGGAGAGAAAATTATCTGACATGATTTTATTGGACTACAAAAGACGTAAAGAAAACACCACTGACTTTTTGTGGCTCTCCCTTGGCGGTAAATGGCTGGGCAACTTTTTCGATAATGTCATTGACCAGTTTTTCCTTGCCTTCGGACGATAAAATTTCAGATGCATCCTTGCTTGACAGCAGGAGCAATAGTCGGCTGCGCACTTGCGGCATATTGGCCTTGATCAGATTGACCTGTTCTTCATCCTGCACTTGCAGTGTCATGCTGATTTGCAGATATTTGTCGCCATCGTTTGATTGCAGGTTGACTGTAAATGGTTCGAGAGCAAGAAATACCGGGGCTTTGGCTGGTTCTGCCTTATGTTCTTTTTCTTTGTTGGCAGGGGCTTTTTTAGTCAGGAAAAAAGCTGCGCCGCCACCTGCTGCGACCAGTAAGACGACAACCGCGGCGATGATGATCAGGAGCTTTTTCTTCGACTTTCCTGCTGGAGCATCGCTTGCTTCCGCTGCTTTGGCTGGTGCTTTCGCCATGGTTTTCCTCTCTATAGGCAATAAATGCCATGATTTTTACGTATTATGCATGATGGCAGGCATTTAACATCGGGGAAAAAGAGGGCGTATTTCAGCTTATCTCTGATGTTTGCAAATGAGTGAACTCACTTCATTGCCTGGATCAGCCTGTTCATGATCATTCTACATGCATGTACCAAGTTTTTTCCAGAGAGTAGAAGCTGATGTTGCTGCGTATGAGCAATACTTTTGTGTCAGAGCGTGAAATAAGGGCTGCAACAATGGGCCGGTGTGCAAATCCGGCCACCATTGCATGGCTTTAGCTCAAGAAAGAGTGTTACTGGCAAACATTCAGGCAAAGGTATCTACCAAGCCGTTATTTGTCTGTATCCTGGCCGGCGCTGTACTTGTTGTGCTGATTGTATTGTCTGGCAAGTCAACGCCAGTTCTTGCTGAGCCCAGGCTGCGTGGCTGTTGTTGCGCGAAATTTTGTCCCTGGCCTGCCGCCTGTGAATTAACAGAGAAACCTGTCAACTGTACGCCCGCATCGCTGAGCATTTGTTTTAAGCGCGGCAGGGCTGCTTCCAGTGCTTCCCTGACTTCTGGCTGGGCAGAAGAAAAGCTGGCGCTGGCTTGTTCATTGCTGACCTTCAGCACGACCTGCAAGGGGCCGAGGTCCGGCGGGTTCAATGTTAACTCCGCTGATTGCAAGCCTTCACCCACCATCCAGACAACTTTTTGGCCTACTGCTTTATCCCAGCCATTGCTGCCTACACGCGGTGCAATTTGCTCTGCTGCCAGCACTGCGGCATTGAATTGCGTACTACTGACCGCATTGGCTGCAATCACAGGTGGTGCCATGACTTGCTGGGCATCTTTGGCAGTTGCACCCGTTTTGACTTCAGATATACGTTCTGCCATGGCATCTTTTGCCTGTGCAATATCAGTGGCAAACGATTTTGGTGTGTCCGCCGCGCTTGCTACAGTGCGGGCTTCCCCAGTTTTGTCGTTGGTGGCTTTAGCCAAACTCAGGTCGCTGATCTTGGCATCACTAACTGCCGTTTCAGAAGGCGTGTTTGCGCTGACTGTAGTTGCGCCCTTGCTTGTCAATGCATCTTTTGGTGCGGGAGAGGTGAGTTCGGCCGCGCGGCTAATGGCATCCGTCAATTTGCCGGCCTCTTTATCGAGAGGTGAAACTAACGCAGTTTGCCCATTCTCTGCGAGTCTGGTCGTGGTTTTGCCATCAGCCTTGCTGGCAATCATTTGCGCAGCAATTGCTGCGACATCAGCTTTGCTGGCAGGGTCCTCAGGCTTGATCTGTTCCTTGCCCGTTGATTTGCCATCAAGCTGGGGAGCAGCAAAATCTTGATTTTCTGTGCCTGATTTTGTCAGGTTGGCGACCGTATTACTGTCGATCAGATCGCTTGCAGTTACCGCTGCGTCTGTGCTGGCGACGGCTGCAAGACTATCATTTTTACTGGTATCAACATCGCTGGCAACAGGCTTTTTGGCTATATCTGCAGCCACAGGAGCAGGATTGAGGTTGCCTACCAAGGCGAGAATTTGTTCGCTGATACTGAGTTCATCTTCTTTTTTGACATCAGTCTCGTCTTCTTTGCTGACTGTGCCATCAGTACTTGCCGCGTCTGTTTTTGCTGCACCGGGATTGTCAGGTACATTATCGTCATTCTTTGCCAACTTATTGCCGGCATTCGCCTGGTTATTGGCGTTGCCGTTGTTGTTAACGTTATTGCTGGCGTTGTTATTTGTCGCGTTATTGTTGTTCTTGTTCGTCTGGGTAGGTTTGTTAGCGCTGTTGGCATTGGCAGGGCGCGGCGCCTCCATCTCTGGTCTTTTTGATCCTGAGATTTCTTTATTCAGCATTTGATTGAAGCTGTTTTCGGCATTGCCAGACGAGTTGTTTTTGCTCGTTTTGGTGGCCGCAGCAGTTTTGTCTGTCGCTGTCAGTAGTGGATTAGCTTGCATTTGCGGTACCTGTAGATAAATTAGCGCTTATAAAAGAGGGCGCGCGCTGCCATTTCATCGGTTTGCTTCTGATCTCGTTTCGCTTCTTTCTTTTGTTGCACCGTTTGTGCCCGGTTTTGCAAAGTGTCATAAGAAAGGCGTTTTTTTTCGCTTGCCTGCCATTCGGTTTTTGCCATGACGATGCGATGTTCTGCATCCATGACAACTTTCTTTTGTCCGTCTATGGCTGAGTCCAGCTTGGCCAGGAAGGACAAAAAATTTGTATATTGCGACACAGTCAGGCCTTTTGCTGCACCATCCTGCAATCTTTGCGCGTAATCATCGCGGTATTGCTGCAGCAAACTCAGTTTTTTCTCAGTGTCTTCATGCGCGCGTATGGCCTTACCCAGAAGTTTGGCGGCATCGTCAACTTCTCTTTCTGTAATTTCTATCAGTGTGCTAATTGGTGATTTCAACGCCATGGTGATTTAAGTATAGTCGCTGGCAGGATTTTCTATCCGTTGAATAGAGCCTGAAGTTGGCTCAAGCTTTCTGGAATGCTGCATTTTTCGGTGATATCTTGTTGTAAAAAGGCAACTATTCGCCCGTTCAGGCGAATTGCCTCATCCAGCAAAGGGTCAGAGCCAGGAGAATAAGCGCCGACACTGATCAAATCCCGGCTACGTTCATAGCGTGAATACAATTGTTTCAGCCTTCTCGCCAGAGCCTGATGTTCAGGCGTGGTAATGCCATGCATGGCACGGCTGATCGATTGCTCAATATCAATGGCAGGGTAGTGCCCGCTCTCCGCCAGGGTGCGGTTCAGGACGATATGGCCATCCAGGATAGCTCTGGCAGAATCGGCAATAGGATCTTGCTGGTCATCACCTTCGGTCAGGACTGTATAAAAGGCTGTAATTGAGCCACCGCCAGACTTGCCGTTACCGGCACGTTCAACCAATACTGGCAATTTGGCAAATACAGACGGCGGGTAGCCTTTGGTTGCCGGCGGTTCACCGATTGCCAGCGCAATTTCCCTTTGCGCCATTGCATAACGGGTCAAAGAATCCATGATCAGCAGTACACTGCGTCCCTGATCCCGGAAATACTCGGCAATGGTGGTTGCATAGGCCGCGCCTTGCAGACGCATCAAGGGTGGGGCATCAGCAGGTGCGGCCACCACGACAGAGCGGGCCAGGCCTTCAGTGCCGAGAATTTGCTCAATAAATTCTTTCACTTCACGTCCCCGTTCACCGATCAGGCCGACGACGATAATATCGGCGGCAGTATAGCGCGCCATCATGCCCAGCAAGACACTCTTACCAACGCCTGAACCGGCAAAGAGACCCAGCCTTTGTCCCTTGCCCACGCTCAGCATGCTGTTGATGGCGCGCACACCCACATCCAGGGTATCGACGATAGGCGCGCGTTCAAGCGGGTTATAGATGCGTGCGCCCAATGGGGCAGATTCATGGGTGCCGAGCGGCCCCAGGGTATCGAGAGGGCGGCCATTACCGTCCAGGACGCGACCCAGCAACTCATAGCCTACTGGCAGATGCCGGCTTCTGTCACTGGGGCGGCGGCGTGGGTGATTGGCAATTTCATGTGCTTCGGGCTCTGCCGGGAAAACCGGCGAACCAGGCGTCACGCCGTCAAGATCACTGTGCGGCATTAAAAACAGCCTGTCACCATCAAAGCCAACCACCTCGGCTTCTATTTTGGCACCACTTTGCAGATGAATGCTGCAGGCACTGCCGACTGGCAGACGCAAGCCTACTGCTTCCATCACCAGGCCAGTGACGCGGGTGACTCTGCCTGACATGGACGTGGTCTGCACATGAGAGACCTGCTCACGACCGAGATTGAGCTTGGATTTCCAGTCGTTGATGAAGGTATCAGACATGTGCGTCAGCCTTCTTTACGATCACTGATTTGCATGCTGTCCAGCAGTTTTTGCCAGCGGCTTGGATAACTGGCATCGACAAGATTATGCTGGGTTTCGAGTTTACAGCCGCCGCGTGCCATACTGGGGTCGACGATGATGCGCCAGCCATCTTCACTCAGTGTCTCACCGAGCTGATTTTTAACCATGGCTGCGTCTTCAGGGTTCAATAAAATATGCGCTGGTTGTTGTACGTTCGCCAGTTGTGCAATGGCATCTTCAACGATAGGTAATATGACGGTCGGGTCGCTATCAAGTTTGGCCTTGAGCATGGTTTTTGCCATGTCCAGCGCAAGATACATTAATTCACTGCCCATTTGCTGGGATGCTGAATGCAATTGCTCGGAGAATGCCTGCGCCAAAAGTTGCAAAGAGTGGATTTCAGTTTGCACTTGCTCCATCGTTTCAGCATACGCGGTTTCCTGGCCATCTTTAAGGCCACGCTCATACGCTTCTTTGTAACCCGCCGCAAAACCTTCCTGCTTCGCTGCTTCTCTCGCTCTGTCGGCTTCCATCCGGCTTTGGGCAGCCAGATTTGCATTGGCGACCCTGACTTCTTCGACCTGGGCAGGCCGGTTGTCCCCAAAAGATGCCATTTCCCAGCGCTGGAATGCGGTCATGTCAGCTTTGCGGGGCGTATTATTAGACATAGGCATCTTCGCCTTTTGCACCTAACATGATCTGGCCTTCGTCGGCCAGGCGTCTGACGATGAGCAGGATTTGTTTTTGTTGCGCTTCCACTTCAGACAAGCGTACCGGGCCTTTGGATTCCAGATCCTCGCGCATCATTTCTGCAGCGCGTTGCGACATATTCTTGAAGATCTTTTCGCGCATGTCCTGATTTGCACCTTTCAGGGCGACAATCAGCGAATCAGACTGTACTTCGCGCAGCAGCAACTGTATGCCCTTGTCATCAATTTCAAGGATGTTATCAAAGACAAACATCTCATCCATGATTTTTTCTGCCATGTCGCCATCGTATTTGCGCAGGTTATCCATGACTGAAGCTTCATTCTCGCCACTCATGAAGTTCAGAATTTCTGCAGCAGCACGTACGCCACCGATGGATTTTTTCTTCAGGCTTTCGTTACCTGTCAGCAGCTTGGTCAGCACGTCATTCAGTTCACGCAGGGCGGTAGGCTGGATACCATCAAGCGTCGCGATACGCAGCACGATGTCATTGCGCAGGCGTTCAGTAAACTGGTTCAGGATTTCGCAAGCCTGATCACTTTCCAGGTGGACCAGGATGGTGGCAATAATCTGCGGATGCTCATTTTTGATCAATTCTGCAACGGAGGGGGAATCCATCCATTTCAGGCTTTCTATGCCGCTGGCATCCTTGCCACCAAGGATACGGTTCAATAAAGATGCTGCCTTGTCGTCGCCCAGGGCTTTGGTCAGCACATTGCGGATGTATTCATCCGAATCCAGGCCCACCGATGAACTGAGGTCGGCCGCTGATTTGAATTCTTCCAGAACCTTGGCGATGGCCTCATGCGGGATGGCACCGATGGCAGCCATGGCTGCACCGATTTTTTGCACTTCACGCGGGCCAAGATATTTCATGACCTCGGCAGCGCCATCTTCACCCAGTGCCAACATCAGGGTGGCGGCTTTTTGGACTCCATCTTCACTCATTGCTGACCCATGCCTTTACTACGTTAGCTACAATACGGGGATCGTCTTTTGCCAGTTGTTTTGCCATTTCCAGATTCATTTCATAGCTGGAACCATGTCTCGTGTTTTGCAATTCTGCTTCTTTCGACAAATTCACAATGGCAGCATCTTCTTCCTCTTTTTCTGCTTCTTCCTGAGCGCGTTTCTCGGCTTCGATGGCTTCCAGGGTTTCTTTGTCTTTACCCATCATCTTAAGTAACATGGGTTTCAGGAAGCCAAAAAACAAGTAGGCAAGGACGATGGCAACGCCTATGTATTTGGCGATTTCCTTAGCCATTTGCAATACATCAGGTTGCTTCCACAGCGGTAAATCTACTATAGGCTCTTTTTCAGGGCTGGCAAAGGGACTGTTGACCACGTTCAAGGTATCGCCACGATCTTTGTTGAAGCCCATCGCTTCTCTGGTTAGATCAGTGATCTGGGTTTTTTCTATATCAGTCAGAGGGCGTGTCGTGGTTTTGCCATTTTTATCTGTTTCTGTTTTGTAATTGATGACCACCGCAACAGAAAGGCGTTTCACCCCGCCCATGGGTTGTTGCGTATAGCGTATGGTTTTGTCCACTTCAAAATTCATCGTGGAGTCTTTTTGCATCAGGCCAGCGTTGGATGCCGCAGTTTGCGTATTGGCGGCACCGCTGGCAACGATAGGCGCTGTTGCCGGAACAGGTGGCTGATTGCTCAGTGCCCCGGGTATGCCGGATGGATTGCCAGCTTTATTGTACGACTCGCTGGTTTGCTGGCTGCGTATGGCAGAAGCTTCAGGTGGGGAATTGGGCTTGTACGTTTCAGCAGCCTGTTCAGAGCGTGAGAAATCGATGTCTGCAGTTGCTTCAGCGCGTACATTATTGGCACCAACGATAGGTGAAATAATCGACTCTATGCGTTTGATAATGTTTTGCTGATATTCCTGCACATACTTAAGTTGTGAGGGATCAAGACTGTTGTTCGCCATCTGCTTGGTCGGATCTGACAGCAGATTGCCGTTTTGATCGACGATGGTGACGTTCTTGGCAGATAACTCAGGCACGCTGCTGGCAACCAGATGAATGATGGCGCTGACTTGCTGTTGATCCAGCACACGGCTGGGGTAAAGATTCAATAAGACCGAGGCAGTCGGTTTTTGCTGATCGCGTATGAATACCTGTGATTTGGGAATGGCCAGATGTACACGTGCAGTCTGGACTGCTGAGACGGCCTGGATGGAGCGCGCCAGTTCGCCTTCCAGCGCACGTTGAAAATTCACTTGTTCCAGAAACTGTGAGATACCCAGCTTCTGGTTTTCCATCAATTCAAATCCGACATTGCCGCCCTTGGGCAGGCCCTGTGAGGCCAGTTTCAGGCGTGCATCATGCACCTGGTTGGCGGGTACGAGGATGGCATTGCCGCCTTCAGAGTATTTGTAAGGAATGTTTAACTGTTGCAACGAGGCAACGATGGCGCCGCCATCCCTGTCATTAAAGTTGGAAAACAAGACTTTGTAATCAGGTTGCTGGCTCCATAGCCATACACCCACCATGATGGCAATGGTAATTGCCGCACCGACTGACAGCATGATGTTGCGCATGGCTGGCGTCTGCGGCAAGCCAAATATGCCCGGCAGGGCAGGTCCAGGCGGGGCAATTGCTATATTTTCTGCGGTTGCCATAGTTCACCTTGTGCTAAGTAATGTGTCAGTGGATTGCATGCTTGCTGTTCCAGATATGGTTTTTTCCTTGATAGCGATTTTCCACTTAATTACCAAAATCAAACGCAGGAAAAACGATGCCTTTACAGTTCTTTTCCAAGCTCCCGTTTGCCATCTGGCTGTTAATGTAGCAAATGTGAAAGTCCACAAGATAGGTGATCAAATGAAAATGGGGGGCATAGACTCCAGCCGCATAGAAGCCATGGTTGCACAATTAAAGGCAACTGCGGCGAGGATGGAGGCAAGTTCAGGCCTGGGAGTAAGCCAGGCAGATAGCGCAGCACCGCCTGGCAGGCTGGATTTCGCAGAGGCATTAAAGGCTTCGCTGGAAAGTGTGAATCAGTCGCAGGTCAGTTCACAGCAACTGGGGCAAAAGTTTGCCATGGGCGATGATAAAGTCAGTTTGTCCGATGTCATGATTTCCATGCAAAAAGCCAATATCTCATTCCAGACCACCGTGCAGGTGAGGAATAAACTCGTATCGGCTTACCATGACATCATGAATATGCAGATATAAGCGCTCAGGAAAAGTGCAGGCAGGTTTCAGGAGTTGGCATCTGGCTTCGATCGTCAGTCAGAAAAAATAAAGCCCGATTGATAAAAATCGGGCTTTGCCCGTGAAGCTAATTAGCTAATTGTGTATTCATTTTAGCGTATGCCGGTTAACTTGGCATTGCGCTCCCGCTCCAGCTTCATGATGTAGCGTTGTATGCTAGCCAGTACGCTATTTGACATGTTAATGAACTGGCAGCCGAGGCGGCGGTTTGATTTGCCATTCAACAGGACCAGATCCTGAGAATTGCGAATTTGCAGTATCACATCCACCAGACCTATGGTCGGCAAATCAAGTTTGCATTGCTCGTAGATGGTACCTATGGTGCTATCCAAGACTTTTCTTTCATCCAGTATGGCTATGCCACCACAGCTGATATCCACCAGCGCGAGCTTCAATGTTTCCTGTCTGTCTTCCAAATGCACAGGTATCAGCGCACGGATAGGATTGGATAGAGGAGTATTAATACGATAATATTCGCGCCTTTGCAGGCGTATCATATTCGTTGGTATCTCAAACTGCAGGGCAGGGCGATCTTCAAACTCTATGCGTTCAAGATTCGATGCAGAAAACTGTATGCTGATCCTGTCTAGCAGACCTTCAAACGATACTCTGGGGGCCTCAATAATGCGCTGGTTTGCTAATTGACCAGGAGCACTATCAATAATTACCAGATTGGTGTCGTCATCAACGTCAAGTATGGAGGTGATGAATACTTCTGAGCCACTATTGATCAGCATGCTGATCAATTGTTTGCTTTCTTTCAGACCGCGCAACAGACCGATGATTTCCCTGCGGGAATCAACTTGAAACGGGCTTTGATTTTCTGTACCCAGACTCGGAGGTGTCAATGGCATATTTTTATAATGGTATTTTAAAATTGGGGCTGTTATTTTATTGTCGCCCTGAAGTCTCCGAAATTGTCTCAGACTTTTCCGTATCAATATGGTAAAGCCAAGCGAGCAGTTCTGCAACTGCCCGATACAGGGCTGGGGGAATATCTCTGTCAAGATCGACCTTCATGAGCAAAGAAACCAGCTCTTTGGACTGATGCACATGCACCCCATGCTCTTTTGCCCTGGCAATAATTTCTTCGGCAATCAAACCTTTGCCCTTGGCAACTACTTTAGGCGCTGCATCACCATTCTGGTAAGCCAGCGCAACGGCATTTTGTACTGGTTTGACTGGGGGATCAGCTGCGCTCATTTTTATTCACCACAAAAGACATCAGCGGTGAACCGGCCACCTGCATGGCAGCTGCCAGTTCACTCGCGTGATCCTTCAGGGCGGAGACAGTGCTACTTTGCTCAGCCCGTAAGGACAGGCCCAGATTACTTGACTGCAGATTGATAGTGGCCGTCACTGGCCCAAGATTGGGCAGATCAAAGCGAACCACCGATTGCCAGTTTACATTCTCAATTTCCTGCTGATGCTGATTGCCCTGGCTTTCTTTTTTTATTTCCCATTCGATTTTTTGCCCGGGGAAAAGCTCTCCTTGCCATCGTACGATATTTTGCTCCAGAACATTTAGTTGCTGGTGAATTATTTGGCCCATTTCTTTGTTGACCTGGCCTGAAGCTGTAGCGGAGTTGCCGGCAGTGATGTCTGTGGAGCCAATTTGCGCCTGGGGCTCAGCCTTGATGTCGTTGATAGGCCGTTTGCCCTGTGCCCATTCTGCAACATGGGACTCATAAAAAAGTCCGCTGGTGTTGATCTGATGTTGAAGCTTGGTGGCTGTAGCAGCGGTGTCTTTTAATTCTGCTGGTGCTGCAAGCACAGGTGTCTGGCTTGCAATGCTCAGTTTTTCGCCCTGATTTGGGGCGGTTTGCAAAATTTGTGTAATGAATTTGCCTGTGCTGCTTAATGATGTCGGTGCGCTGCTCAGGTGATCAGGGGTCGTATCAATGACATTATTGTTATTGATAATGGCCTTGGAATTGACTTCAGCCGATTTGGCTGTGGCTACGTCCTGGATACCGATTTTGGGCGCACTGACACCGGTGTCATTGGTGATTTTCTTACCTGCATCATTGACCGATAAGTTGACTATACTGGCCGTATCGGCTTTGCTACCGGGTTCGGTGAGGACCGTTCTGTTGGCGGTTTGGGGCGTTGGCGTCTTAACTTCGTCCGTTGCTGCGCCCAGATAATTGTTTGCAGGCAGTTGTGGACGTTTTTCTGTGCCTGCCGCGTAATTTTGCGGGAGAGGGGCAGGGAAGTGGGGATCTGCATCACGTTCCAGCAGGAAGGTCGGACGAGGTTCGGTCGCTATGAGACGCAAAGGAATCTGATCGCCCGTCTTGCTTCCTTCCGGCAACATCATCTTGGCAGTAATTCCTGCTACCCGAACAGTAAAGCTGCCATCCATCAACTTCGACAAAACCTCACCCTTAAGTAGCTGCCCCGTGACTAGCTGCGCAAGCTTGGGCGTGATGTCCTGTCTGGTTTCACTAATTGAAAGTGCAGCGGTAGGTGCCTCGATATTGGCGACTTGTTTTGACAGACTATCGAGTGGGGTAGCCATAAAAATCAGGCTGTATTACCTGCACCATAAGCATTGGATAGTTTTCTGTTGGTGCTGGAGTTCTTCATCAGATCAGACAACTGCGCCATCCAAGGTTCGGTAATGTCGCGAATCTCTTTGTCATCAGCAAGAATTTGCTTGATGATGCGAATTTTCTTGTCGCGCATATCAGCCGGCAAGTCAAAAGGGATTTCGCTCTCACGTATGGTTTGGACACGTGTAGAACAGTCATTTTCCAGTTTTTCCAATAACTCCCAGTCGCCTGAGCGCGCTGCTTCCAGCATGTCGCCCGTGATGGTAGCGACATTTTCATACAATGAGATTAGTTCCAGACTATTCATCTTGATTCAAGCCTCAACAAAGTTGGCAGGACGAGGGGACAATGGGTCCATATTCATTTTCGGTGCTTCTGCGACAGCTTCATTGTTTGGGGCAATGGCTTCCCATGAAGTTTTTAAATCTCGCAGGAGGTTTTTTACTTCATTGAGCATGTCTTCGTTATTATCCAGATTGGCACGGATTAAACGGGCACTCATATATTCGTAAAGTGCATCAAGATTATTGGCTATTTCACCACCAGCTTTTTTGTCCAGGCTGGCGCGCAATCCATTTTCAATAATGGCAATTGCTTTGGAAATTGACTGACCTTTAGAGGCTATTTCACCGTTACTTAAGTGCTGCGATGCATTGGAGATCGCTACGATAGCTCCTTCAAAAAGCATCACGATCAATTTATGGGGGCTGGCAGCAATCACGCCAGTCTCTATGCCTACTTTTGCGTAGGCATTTGCACCACGTACTTGAGATGAGCCAAACATAGCGATTAATCCTCTCTGATATTATTGATACTGCTAACTACATTCACTTCGTACTGGACGTCAGTGCTGCCAGTTGTTGCGTAAGAAATGAACTTGTATTATTTAAACTGCTTACAATCGTGTCCAGGGCTGTAAATTGTGCCCGGTAGCGTGCTTCTGTATCGAACAGGCGGCTATTCAAGATATCCCTTTGCTTGCCTATGTCCTTGATGCTGCGGTTGATACCATCTGTTGCGCTTGATATCGAGCCGGAAGTACCAACTACCGTGGACAAGAGAGAGGATACCTGAGACGCATAACCTCTTGAGAAATTGACCGTACCGCGGGCACCAAGTGAGCCGCCGCTGATCAATATTTTCAAACCTTCGGCATCCGAGCCAGTCGCTCCCGTTAGATACTGTCCGCTGCCAGCAGCGGTAATGCCATTCAGTTTGCCTGCTACGTCCACGCCCGCAGTACCGTTCAGCACCGTGCCGGTAAAGCTGGCAGCACCAGTGCCTGTGCCATCCGCCAGATTCACATTCGATGCACTACCATAGCGGGTTGATTGCAATTGCAACTGACCGCTGCCATTGATCGTGGCAGTAACTGTCGAGCTATTGTCTTTGAATGTGGAGTTGCCGTTGATCGAAGTCTGCAGCAAAGTTGCCAGTGAAGATGCCGTGTAAGTACCTGCAGCCAGCGACACCAGAGAAGTTTTGCCATCCAGGGTTACATTGATGGCCGTGTTAGCGGCAATGGTAGTGCTGGCAGCAGTCAGATCCAGATCACCTTGCAAACCACCTTGCGTGGCAATGGCTGTGACTTCCAGGCCATAAGCACCTTGCTTGGTCGCGCTGGTGGAGCTGGTATAACTGACCAGGCTATCTGTTGCTTTGCCGACAGAGGCAAACAGACCGCTGATTTCATTGAAATTCGTCGACAAGGCGGTATTCAGCTTGGATGAATCCACGGAAAGCGTGCCATCTTTCTGGAAACTGATGCCTATGCTGGCGAGGCTCGTAATATTCCCCCCCAGTCCGTTGACGGCGGTACTGAGTGTCGACCTGATCTGGCTTTGTACATTCCTGGCGGTAGAGTCGCCAATCAGAATGCCGCCTTTTTGAGTACTTGCATCATAACCAGTCAGGGTCTTCAACGTTGCCTGAAAATCATTAAAGCCTTTGACAAAACCGTTAATGGCAGATTGTATGCCGCTGGTATTGGCGCTCAATGACAAACTGGTCGTGCCCACTTTACTCAGGTTCAGGGTTGTGCCCTGTATGGCACCTGTTACTGCATTGGATGTACTGGAAATGGCAATGCCATTGACAGACAGCGCCGCATTTTGTGCCGTTGTTGTTTCAGTAAAGTTTTGTGTCCCTGCCGGATCATAATTTACCAGGCTTTGGATGGCGGCATCACCAGTAGCAGTGATTTTCAAACTGGACGTAGCGCCAGTTTTTGCTGAAGTGAGCACAAGATGGTAGGGCGTGGCGCTACCGTCGCCAACGATGGCCGCAGTTGCGCCTACTTTTGCTGCGTTAATTGCATCGCGAATACCCTGCAACGAGTTGTTGGCACCATCAATCGTCACTGTGCCGATTGACTGCGTCGCATCCTGGGTGAAAGTGGAGCCTGTATACACACCATTAGCAGAAGTGCCGCCAGCAATGGTGCCAAATTCAAAGTTGATGGTCGTGCTGGTGCCACTTCCTATACTGGCCGTGGAACTGAGCTGACCAGCGCTGGAAATGGTTTGCGCCTGTGCCAGCTTGGTGACATTGACGTTATAGCTACCTTGAGTAGAAACGCTGGTGGTGGTGGCAGACAAAATTGAGCTGTCGCCTGCAGAAGCAGTAAGCGACTGAAAAGTGCCCAGATTACTGAGGCCGGTAACATTGGACTGAAAAACGCTGAGCGCGCTGTTAAGCGTGCCATAAGCAGATAGCTTTGCCTGAAAACTGGCTTCTTTCTTCGCCAGTGTAGTCAGAGGCTGACTCTCCACCTGCATTAATTTGGTAATGAGACCGTTGACGTCCAGATTGGCGCCTAAGCCTGTCGATTGTATGCCCACATTGTTCCCCTTGTCAGACCGTACTGTACTAAATTATCGGCAAAGACAAACCAGACTTTAGAGGGGAATTTACATGCCAATTTAAAACTTAGATGCAGGACTGACTATATGATTAGCTAATTACGCTTGTTGTTTGATCAGTAAACCCTGTAGTTTATCCAGAGAGCGCGAGATTTCAAGGGCTTCCTCGGACGGAATCTGGCGTAAAACTTCTTTGGTTTGCAGATCAACCACCTTAACGACGACTTTATTACTATGTTCTTCCACACTGAATTCGAGTGATTGTGACAGAGACTGGATTGTCTTGTTGATATCATCGACAGCTTTAGTCACTTTGTCGAATTCCGGCGGTGCGGATGCAGAAGAGGCTGCTTTGACGGCATCAATGGTTTGCGTTGACGTTGCGGCAGACCTTGAAACGGGGGAGCTGGTATCGGGGCCTACTGCACGGTCAGTGATCAGTTGTCCTGATGGAGATGCACTCCCTATCGACCGGATGTCCATGATCTTTTCCTTCAAGAAAAATACCCCTGATCAAACAAATGACCAGGGGGACATGCTTTATGCTTTAAGTATAGACCTAATTTACATAAGCCTACTTCTATTAGCCACGCAACAGGGCCAGAACGCCGTTTGGTAAGCCATTAGCCTGAGCCAAAATCGCTGTACCAGCTTGTTGCAACACTTGACCACGTGTCAGAGACGCTGTTTCTTGGGCGAAATCTGCATCACGGATACGGCTGCGGGATGCTGTCAAGTTTTCAGAGTTAGTCTGCAAACTTTCGATCGCGGAAGAGAAACGGTTTTGATACGCACCCAGAGAAGCGCGGGAACTATTGATAGACTGCAAGGCCGCATCAATGGTCGTCAGCGCGGCGGTGGCCCCGGCAGCTGTACCCAGGTTCAGAGAGGAAACACCTGCACCAACGGTTACCGAAGCAGAAGTAAAGGCACCTGTCAGATTGGCAGCTGTCAAACCAGTACCAGTACCGTTAGCCAGAGTGATACCAGCAGAACTAGTGGAGGTCAGGGACAGTGTTGAAGTGCTTACGTCAGTTGCACCTGTTGCAGATACGGTAATACCTGTATTTGCAGCGGCAGCGGCAGCGTTTGTGCTGGCTGTTACAGTGATGTTACGGCCATCGGCAGCAGCCAGTGCAACTGCACCAGTTGATGTATTGAATGTTGCTGTAACGCCTGTTTGTGTGCTGATTGCATTAACTGCAGCAGCTACTTGAGCACCACGTTGTGCGCCGGAAGTAGATGCATTCAAGGCACCCAGATTTACGCCGTTAATAGTGATGTCGCCAGAGGCAATGGCTGTAGCCGCTGTACTTGCAGTACCTGCAATAGTTGTTGAACCAACAGTTGCTGTAACACCTGTGCTGCCGCTGATTGCATTGATTGCTGCTGCTTTGGAGATGCCGCTAGCTGTAGAGTTGGAGAAAGAAACACCATCTGCTGCAGAAGCACCAACTTGGTAGCCATTGATGGACAAGTCACCAGCAGCCAGGGCTGTAGTAGTAACTGCACCGGCACCGGCAACTGTTGTTGCGTAGCTGGAAGATGCACCAACACCCAGGGCGCTAGATTTTGCGCTGGAGATGGAAGCGATACTGATTTGATCGTTTGCTGTACCGTTGGCACCGACTTGGAAAGTTTGTGCAGAGAAGCTACCGTCAAGCAGATTCACGCCGTTGAAGTTAGTGCTGCTGGCAACGCGGTTGATCTCAGAAATCAGCTGACTTGCTTCGTTGTTCAGAGCAGCACGATCAGAAACGCTGTTGGAGCCGTTGGCAGATTGTACGGCCAGATCACGGATACGTTGCAAGTTGGAACCGATTTGTTGTAATGCGCCCTCAGCGGTTTGCGCCAGAGAGATACCGTCGTTTGCATTACGTGCAGCTTGATTCAAGCCGCCGATTTGAGAAGACAGACGTTCGGAAATAGCCAGACCAGCAGCATCATCTTTAGCGCTATTAATACGCAGACCGGAAGACAGACGTTGCAGGGATGTGTTCAGCGCAGATTGCGATGTAGTCAAGTTACGTTGTGCATTCAGCGATGCAATATTGGTATTAATAACAGCCATGGTAATTCTCCCTAAGTTATTCAAATTGGCGTAGTAGCCTGAAACTTTGGTCTTTCGTGCTGACTATTGGACCGCCGTTGTAAAGGGTATCGGTAGAGACTAAAAAAGTTTTAGCGTGTTTCTGAAAATAAATCTTATTTTTTTCGCTCAAGTTTTTTTAGCCATTCCGCTTGTCGGCGCTTTTTTTAAATACTTTAGGGTCTAATTTGATTTAGTTTTGGGGCTTTATTTAACACATGGAAACAAAATCATTGGCTATAAAATAAGCCTGAGCATGGTGGTTTCTGGTATTTTCCAGTCTGGACATGCAGTTTTAATCATTTTGCTTACTTAATTTGTAAGTCAGATGAGGCAATTGTAAAAAAGTTTAATGATAAAAAGCTGACTTGGGGACTGGACATGGCAAAAACGAGTTTTGATGCGCGAAAAGCAATGCGCGATGTTCATCGACTTTTCGATGCTGGTTCTGTATCCGACGCCAGGCAAGGCTGCCTGACTATCATCAGGCATTTTCCGCGCCACGCGGAAGCTCTATATGCCCTGGCCAGAATGGCTGGTGACGCGGATGAGAGTGACGAAGCCATGGGATATCTGAAGCTGGCTTTTGACGTCATGCCTCATTTTCCTGACAACAGGAAGATTGCTTTCGGCATATTCAATAAATATTTACTGGCGAAACAGTACCCCCAATTGGAAGAGGCCGGCCTTTGGCTATCAACTTATTTGCCACGGGACGGTATCGTTTGGGACTATATAGGTGTAGCCAGGATAGAGCAGGCCAAGTTTCCGCAAGCACTTGACGTGTTAAGCAAGGCAATTACCTTGTTACCAAATAACCCACACATACTTGCCAATATGGGCAACGTGCTGATTGCTCTTGAGCGTTGTTCTGATGCCATCGTGTATCTGGAGAAAGCACTGGCAATTCAGCCAGAGATGGTTGTTGGCCTCAATAATCTGGGAAATGCACTGCGTTTCATAGGCAAGACAGAGGAGGCAATAGCGACTATATCGAAAGCAGTTCAATTAGACCCAGGTTTGCCCTATCTGTACAATAATCTTGGCCTCGCTTATCGCGAGCACGGTATGTATAGCGTTGCCATCGCACAATACCGGCACGCCTTGCAACTGCAGCCAGAGCTGGTGCAGGTTTATCCTAATCTGATTGATGCACTGCGTCAGAACGGGCAAGTGCAGGAGTCCATAGAGTGCGGGCAGCATGCGCTGACGCTGACCCACGATATTCCTGAAATCTGGGGGGCTTATGGTGACACCTTGCGCGAGGCAAACCACTTGGATGCGGCGATCGAAGCGTATATCAAAGCTCTGTCTTTCAAGCAGGATAGCCTGTCTTCTTTCAACCGGAAAATTTACACGAACCTGTTATTTTGTCTGAATTACCATCCGGATTTAACGCCTGAGGTGATTTATAACGCTTATCATGAATTTGATTTGCGTTTTACTGCGCCGCTCAAGGCAACATGGAAGAAATTTGAAAATGCCCGAGTGCCGGGTAGGCGTCTCAAGGTAGGTTATGTGACGCAAGCTTTTTATAATCATGTTTGCAAGTATTTCCTGCTGCCGCTGATAGAAGCGCATGACAAGGATCAGGTTGAGGTCTATGCCTATGCAAATCCACCTTTCGAGGATGAGGTGACTGATTACTATAAGAAGCAGGTAGATCACTGGGTGCCAACCCGGGATTTGACGGATGAGGCGCTGGCCGAGCGTATTCGTGCCGATGGTATTGATGTTCTGGTGGATGTGGCAGGCCATACCAATGGCAATCGTTTACCGGTCTTTGCGCGCAAACCAGCTCCTGTTTCCTTGCACTGGCTGGAATATGGTTATACAACTGGCTTGAGTGCGATCGATTATTACTTGACTGACAAGCCCACAATTACGGACAATTGCGCCCATTTATTTTCAGAGAAAGTATGGTGCCTGGATGGCCCTGCCTATGTTTACAGACCCGACACGCGCAAGGCAGAACTGACACCTTCGCCTTTTGAGCAGACCGGCATAGTTACCTTTGGCAGTTTGTCACGTTCCACCAGGATTAATCACCGTGTTGTACGTGTTTGGGCAACCATATTGGATGCGATGCCCAATTCCCAATTGATTATCAATAGTGGCGACTTTAAAGATCCTCAGGTGCAGGATGAAATGGCGTCACGGTTCATGCGTTATGGTATTGAACGCTCACGTTTGCACATAGGGTTCACCACGCCCTCCTGGGAAGTGCTGAAACATATAGATATCAGTCTTGATTGTTTCCCGCATAATTCAGGAACGACCTTGCTGGAATCTTTATATATGGGCATTCCATTCATCTCGCTGGCAGACCGGCCTTCTGTTGGCCGTATCGGTGCAAGTATTCTGACTGCGATTGGTCATGAAGAATGGCAAGCGTATACTGAAGATGAATATGCGCAAAAAGCAATTATTCTGGCGCACGACCTGGATCGTTTGCGTAGCTTAAGAGCTGGTTTGCGCCAGGAAATGGAGCAATCCTTGCTCATGAATGAACCTGCATTCGCTCGTTCAGTCGAAAAAGCTTATCGCCAGATGTGGCAAATTTATTGTGAAGGACAGTAAGAGTGAAGGCAGTTATCTTAGCCGGTGGTCTTGGTACCCGTATTTCAGAGGAAACCCACCTCAAGCCCAAGCCCATGATAGAAATTGGCGGGCACCCCATACTCTGGCACATCATGAAGTCGTACTCGGCGCATGGTGTGAATGAATTCGTCATCTGTTGTGGCTACAAGGGTTATCTGATCAAGGAATATTTCGCCAATTATTTCCTGCACATGTCAGATGTCACCTTCGATATGCAGAATAATAGTATGGAAGTGCATGAGCACCATGCTGAACCCTGGAAGGTAACCCTGGTAGATACTGGGGAAGACACCATGACCGGTGGCCGTCTCAAGCGCGTCGCCCGTTATTTGCAGGGCGAGGAAGCTTTTTGCTTTACCTATGGTGATGGCGTTGCAGATCTGGATATTGCTGCTTCCATCGCATTCCATAAACAGCACGGCAAGCTGGCTACCGTTACAGCAGTTCTTCCGCCAGGACGCTATGGCGCACTGGAACGTGACGGCAATCAGGTCGCCGGTTTTATCGAAAAGCCGCGTGGTGATGGCGGCTGGATCAACGGCGGATATTTCGTGCTGTCTCCCAAAGTACTGGATTTTATCGATAATGATGGCATTAGCTGGGAAGCAGCGCCACTTGCCGAATTGGCAAAGCGACAGGAATTAATGGCATTCGAGCACAGTGGATTCTGGCAGCCCATGGATACCCTGCGTGAAAAAAATCTGCTGGAAGACTTGTGGCAATCTGGAAAAGCACCTTGGCGAGTATGGTAAATCACCCCACACAAACAAGCATCGTTGAGCCCGCCTTCTGGCGCGGGCGCCGTGTCTTGCTGACCGGGCATACTGGTTTTAAGGGAGCCTGGCTGGCACACTGGCTGTCTGGCATGGGTGCAGTGGTACATGGCCTGGCTTTGGCTCCGGCAACCGAACCTAATTTGTTCGACTTGCTCAATATTGAAGACAAGGTCTGCAGTCACATTGGCGATATACGCGATATCCATGCCGTGACTGCCGCGGTGGAGGCATGTCAGCCAGAGTTTGTATTCCATCTGGCGGCGCAGGCCCTTGTGCGCGCGAGTTACCGTGAACCGTTGGCGACTTTTGCCAGCAATATCATGGGCACCGCCAATCTGTTGGAGGCAATCAGGGGGCGCAGCGATGTAAAACTTGCACTGATCGTAACGACAGATAAAGTCTATCGCAATCTTGAGCAGATCCATCCCTATCCAGAAACGGCTGAATTGGGTGGCCATGATCCTTATAGTGCGAGTAAGGCTGCAGCAGAGCTGGTGCTGGCAAGCTATCGCGCTTCATTTCTGGCCGGGCAGGGCACTGCCGTGTTGGCAGCCAGGGCCGGGAATGTGATTGGTGGTGGTGACTGGTCTGAAGACAGATTGCTGCCAGATGCCGTAAAAGCATGGCAAAGCGGCCAGACTTTGCAGATTCGCCGTCCCGACTCAGTTAGGCCATGGCAACATGTACTGGAACCGCTGTCAGCATATCTGTGTCTTGCCCAGTATGCCCATGCAAATCCACAGGCCAGCCATGCCTGGAACATAGGCCCCGATGATGCTGCAAGTGTCAGAACAGTGGTAGAGCTGGCTCAGGCTGCTTACGGCAGTGGGCAGACTGAATTTGCCACTGATATTGTTGGCCCGCATGAAGCAGGCTTATTGGCATTGGATGCCAGCAAATTGAGGCAGACTCTGGGAATTGTCCCTCGCTGGAATCTTGAGCAGGCGGTCAGTCGCAGCATGCACTGGTACCGTGATTTTGCGCAAGGCCAGTCTGCGGCAGAATTATGTGACCAGGATATCGCCGCTTTCATGGCAGGTAATGCATGATGAAAATCTCAGCCTCCGGCCGCTTTGAAATATTATCGACGCCTTTGGATAGCCTGTACCTGTTACAAAGAAAAGTGCTGGGCGATCAGCGTGGTTATTTTCAACGCATGTTTTGCGCAACAGATTTGGCCGGGTTGGGCTGGCATGAGCCAATTGCACAAGTGAATCATACCTATACTTCAGTGAAGGGATCGATACGCGGCATGCACCTGCAATTGCCCCCCAGTGCAGAAATGAAATTAATTACCTGCATGAAAGGCGAGGTCTGGGATGTCGCTTTAGATTTGCGCGCTGACTCAGCCACTTTCTTGCAATGGCATGCGGTGTTGCTGTCACAAGCGAATCAGTGTTCGTTTTTAATACCTGCCGGTTTCGCCCATGGTTTTCAAACCATGTCGGATGAGGTTGAAATGCTATATTGTCATAGTAAGCCTTACGTACCGGCGGATGAAATGGGATTAAATCCATTTGATGCCCGGTTGGCAATAGAATGGCCTTTGGGGGCAACCGAGATGTCGGATAAAGACCGCAACTGGCCCATGTTAAGCAAAGAATTTCAAGGAGTGATTGTATGAAGTGCCGGCATTGCGCGCATGAATTGACGCAAACCTTTCTCGATCTTGGTTCAGCACCACCATCGAATGCTTATTTAAAACCAGAAGCCCTGAGCCAGGCAGAAATCTGGCTGCCTTTGAAAGTAATGGTTTGTGATGCTTGCTGGCTGGCACAAACCCTGGATTTTACCGGGCGTGAAAATTTATTCGATGCCGATTACGCCTATTTCAGTTCATTTTCTTCCAGCTGGCTGGCCCATGCGAAGAAATTTGTTGAAACGATGCATCAGGATTTGAGCTTGAATTCGCAAAGCCTGGTGATGGAAGTTGCGGCAAATGATGGGTATTTATTGCAGTACGTGCAGGAAGCGGGCATCCCGTGTTTTGGTGTGGAACCAACTGCCAGTACCGCTGCAGCAGCAAGGGAAAAAGGCATCAATGTCATAGAGCGCTTTTTTGGTGTGGAGTTGGCGAAGGAGATATTGGCACGTGGTCAGCGCGTTGATTTATCGGTGGCAAATAATGTATTGGCGCATGTGCCTGACATCAATGATTTTGTCGCTGGCTTTAGCCTGGTCTTAAGTGAGCAAGGTGTCGCCAGTTTTGAATTCCCACATTTGTTGAATATGGTGGAACAAAACCAGTTTGATACTGCTTACCATGAACATTATTCTTATCTGTCACTGCATGCGGTCAAAACAGTGTTTGCAAAAAATGGTTTGCATGTATTTGATGTGCAGGAGTGGCCAACGCATGGCGGCAGCCTGCGTGTACTTGCGCAGAGAATGGATATCAGGTACCGCGAAGAAAAAGCCAGTGTCGCGCAAATACTGCAAGCAGAACAGGTAGCGGGTATTCTCAGTACCGGCTTTTATGAGGCAGCACAGGACAAGGCAGAATCTGCCAAGCTTGCATTGCTGGAGTTTTTGCTGAATGCAAAACGCAATGGCAAGCGCGTAGGAGCTTATGGTGCAGCGGCCAAAGGTAATACTCTGCTCAATTTTTCTGGTGTCAGGCCTGATCTCTTGCCGTATGTTGTAGATATCAACACCCATAAGCAAGGTAAATTCATGCCTGGCAGCCATATACCCATTGTTGATATTCAGCATTTACTGGCAGATAAGCCGGATTTCATTCTTATTTTGCCTTGGAATTTGCAGGCAGAAATCATGCAAGACCTGGCCCAGGCAAAAAACTGGGGGGCGCAGTTCGTCGTTGCGATTCCTCAATTAACGGTGTTGTAAGAGCTCAGTATGATAGAGATACATCCAGATGCGCGAATTTCCAAATTGGCTGATATTGAAGATTCAGTCAGGGGGACGCGCATTATCATAGGTGCTTTTTCCAGCATAGACAGCTTTGTCAAATTCAAGCCTGCCGGTGGCGTGGCAGATGTTGTGATTGGTGAGCGCAGTGTCATCAATTCTGGTTGCGTCCTGTATACGGGAAACGGCATCGTGATAGGAAATGACGTCGCGATTGCGGCCAATTGTACTTTTGCGCCAGTCAATCATGCCTATCACGACAAAAGCCGGCGCATCAATCAACAAGGGTTCTTGCCGGGCAAAGGTGGCATAGTCATTGAAGACGATGTCTGGATAGGGGCAAATTGCGTGATACTTGATGGTGCCATTTTAAGGCAGGGCTGCGTCATAGGCGCAGGTTCTATCGTCCGCTCTGAGGTTGCTGCGTACTCCATCAGTGTTGGCAACCCCTTGCAGCAAATCGGGATGCGCAAATGAGTGAGGTTTTGCGCGCAACCCTGATAGGCGGCAAGGGCTTTGTCGGGCGGCATCTGCACCAGGCTTTGCAAACAAAGGGATGGGACAGTTATGTCGCAGAACGTGATGATCCGCGGCTGATGACGGATGACCTCGGTCATGTTTTTTATTGCGCTGGCCTGACGGCCGATTTCCGGCAACGCCCTTATGCGACAGTAGATGCCCATGTGCATTTGCTATCAAGTATTTTGCAACAAGCCAAGTTTGCCAGTCTGACTTATTTGTCGAGCACCCGTGTTTATGCTGGTGCTACGAATACGCAAGAAGACGCTGCATTGACCGTCCGCTCTCACTTATCTGGCGATTTATATAACATTTCCAAGCTTATGGGTGAAAGCCTGTGCTTGCATGGTGGTCGCAATGTGCGCGTAGTCCGTTTATCGAATGTGTATGGAGCAGGGATGCCAGAACAGAATTTTTTGGCAGATATCTTGAATGCTGCAACAAAAACCAAACGGGTGGTATTTCGCAGCAGCCCTGATTCAGAAAAAGATTACATTTCCATCACAGATGTCGTGCGTTTTTTACCCATAATTGCCACACAAGGTGAGATTGGCATATACAATTTAGCCAGGGGCAGGAATACTACGCATGCCAGAATCGCAGCATTGCTGGAACAGTTCGGCGTCAGTTGTGAATTCGAAAATCATGCGCCATGCATCAGTTTCCCGCCTATTTCCACATTAAAGCTGGAGTCCTTGTCCGGGCAGCCGGAATTGGATATAACAAGTGAATTACCAGCGCTTTTTAATCATTACACAAAAAAACCATGAATCCGATTAAACAATTTGAAGCAGAACGCGATGCCCGCATAGAGCAATTGGGCAAAGACCTTGAGTTCCAGGCGCAGTCCCGCGATTGGCTGGAGCAGAGCATGCGTCGTCAGTATGTTTATAACTTTTCATGGTTGGGCCGACCGATCATACAAAACCCGATAGACATGATGGCGATGCAAGAGCTGATCTGGACGGTGCAGCCTGATCTCATCATAGAAACCGGTATTGCTCATGGCGGTTCTATTATTTACTCCGCTTCATTGCTGGAGTTAAATGCGGCTTGCGGCGGTAATCCTGATGCTAAAGTTATTGGTATTGATATTGATATTCGCGAGCACAATAAAGAAGCAATTCTGCAACACCCTATGTCCAGGCGTATACAGATGTTGCAGGGGTCAAGCGTCGCTACCGAGATTGTGGATCAGGTGAAGGCAATTGCACAAGGCAAGCAAAAAGTCTTGGTATTCCTGGATTCCAACCACACTCACGAACATGTATTGGCTGAGCTGCAGGCTTACGCACCGCTGGTAACGAAAGACAGTTATTGCGTCGTATTTGATACTTTTGTAGAAGATGTGCCGGCAGATGTCTTTGATAACCGTCCGTGGCAGCCTGGTAATAGCCCAAAGACTGCCGTTTTCGAATATCTGAAAACCCATCCTGAATTTGTGATCGACAAGGCCATGGATTATAAATTGCAGATTACCGTTGCACCTGACGGCTTCCTTAAGCGGGTCAGCTAGAAATAAAGCTCAAAAAACACGGAGAACATCGTTTTGTCCTCCGTGTTTTTTTTGTATCCGCTTTTACTCTTTTACTGATACTGATCAGCGATATATTTCTCCTGATTTGCTGATTGCAGATATCTTGATATCAGGCCGCCTTGATGACGCGGTTTTTGCCAGACTGTTTTGCCTCGTACATGGCCTTGTCGGCACGTTTAATCGTTTCTTCTTGCAGCTCACGTGGATTGCGTAAGGCAACACCCGCACTGAAAGTAATGAACAAGCGCTGATCGTTGGCCGTGAAGAAGTGTTTGGTCAATTCTCTTTGTACGCGCATCATGGCCTGGGCAGCTTCTTCCAGCTGCGTTTCTGGCATGATGATGACAAATTCTTCGCCACCGTATCGTGCTACTACGTCTATGGATCTCAGGGTTTGCTTGACGATACGTACCAGGTGAACCAGCGCCTCATCACCAGCAGCGTGGCCGTGAGTGTCGTTGAGCTTCTTGAAGTTATCAAGATCCAGCAGGGCTACGCAAAGTGGTGTGTTACGACGGTCAGACCTGTCGGCTTCACGTTCAAATACATCGTCCATGCCCCTGCGGTTCAGGCTGCCTGTCAGTTGGTCTTCCCTGACCAGTTCGCTCATGTGGGCAAGCTTGTTTTCCAGTTCCTTGATGCGTGCTTCTGCTTCGCTGACCTCTTTTTGGGCGGCGACTATCATGTCACGCGAACGCAGGGTTTCGCTCTGGACTTCCTTGGTTTCGTTGAGGATATTCCTGATCAGGTCGCTGACCTCAGAAACATTCTTGGCTGAACTCAGTTGTTGTGAGTAGGTGCCCATTTTGTGCTGATAAGCCCCAGTGCTGTCTGCCATGGCATTCAATCTGTCGATAAACGCCGTCATCATGTTCTTGACTGAGGTTTTTGACTCGTCAATACTGGTTTTCAGCACACCTTGCTTGTAGATGACATCTTTCAGGCTACGCGTGGCTTCTTGCAGTGCACGGTGATCAATCGGGCCAGCGATAAGATTTTGTACTACCTCGATCTGGCCACGTAACCAGTTATCGTTGTCGAGCAGATCGTGGATATTGGTCAGCAGCAGATCAAACAGACGCAGCAGCAATTCCTGTTGTTCAGCGCTGTCACCACTTTGCAGTTCAATCTGAAAGCACAATTGCTTGAGCCTGCCAGCAATCAGGTTCAGCTCACCTTCATTGCCAGCAACCTTGACTGCCGTGCCCAGGCTTTCCGACTCTTCGGCAAGTTGCGGGCTAGGTTTCAACAGTGAGGTGAGGGCAAGTGTCAGGGTGCGGTACAGCAAGTCCTTAAGTATGCGCAATCTGCCATCTTCAACAGGGCCATCGTCAACCAGGGAGATACTCTTGCTGGCAACAGGCGGCGGCAGCGGATCGACGAGACTGATGTTACTGGACGGTGCTGGCGGCGGTGCCGTAATACGTTCAGCCAGTTGGGTCAGGCCCCGGCCATAATCTTGCCAGTTGCCAGTTTTGATGGCACGGCTGAAGCGTTGGCCAAAAGTTGACATCTCACCTGTCGAAATCTGCAGGCTGTTGGCAAAATTGGCAAGTAAAATCTCGGCTGGCGGAATGACCGGCGCTGCCTCCACTTCAGGCGGGGCTTCTACCGGAGTATCTGGAATACCAGCAATGTCGTTGTATAGTTTGCGATAAGCTTCAGGTGTCGGCGCAATACGCTGTATCGCCAATTGTTTGAATGTCTCGCGCGCAATATCTGTGGGACTTTTAAACTGCGAATTATTTGGAGTTTTCGACATTTTGCTTTGCCAATGACCTTGCTAACAAGAGTATTGCCTACGACATTGATATTGCCGTTTAATCTACAAGCTGATTTTTTATTGCATAGTGCGTTAATTCAGCATTGTGCCGCAATTTCATCTTCAATAGAATTCTCGACCTGTATTCACTAATGGTTTTTACAGAAAGTGACAATTCTTTTGCTATATCGCTGACGGACTTGCCAGACGCGATCAGGGTCATGGTTTGGAACTCACGGTCAGACAGGGTTTTGTGCAGCGCATCTTCATGTTCCTGGTTCAGGTTGTTGGCCAGTTCCTGGGCAAGTTGCGTGCTGAGATATTTCAAGCCGCGGGCTACCTGCCGTATCGCTTCCAGGATTTGCGCGCTGCTGCATTGCTTGTTCAGAAAACCAGAGGCACCAGCTTTCAAGGCCCGGACTGCATACTGGTCTTCTCTGTGGATGGAGAACATCAGGACTGCTATATGTGGTTTTTCGGACTTGATTTGCTTTAAAACCTCGATGCCATTTCTGTCTGGCAGGGCAATGTCCAGCAACAAGACCTCAAAATCGAGCTGGCGGCTCAGACGTATCGCCTCCAGGCCTGTTTCTGCCTCTGCGATGATCGCCATATCTGTTGTGGTTGAGATAATGCTCTTTATCCCTTCCCTGACCACGGCATGATCATCGACGACGAGTACATTGATTGCTGCTTTTTCTGTCATGCAAAATCCATTTTCTTATTCAGGCAACCCGGCATTAGCAAACATCCTATCAGTACTGATATTGAATGCTAACGGCAAGCAAACTATTCTTCTATTTTATAAGCTAAGTGTGGGCTTTCGGTGCCACAAAGAAAATTATTTTGATCAACTCCATTACAATGCAGACATGAGCAAAGCATTTATGAAAGAAGCAGACCCTGACGACGAAGAAGAATTCGGTGCGCCAGCTATTCCTGCGGGTGTAAAAAACTATATGACGCCTCAGGGGCATCAGCGTATGAAGGACGAGTTTTTACATCTCATGGACGTGGAGCGGCCCGAGATTGTCAATATCGTGCATTGGGCGGCCTCCAATGGTGATCGGTCTGAGAATGGCGACTATATATATGGCAAAAAGCGTTTGCGTGAAATCGACAGGCGCATACGGTTTTTAACCAAACGCCTTGATATTGCAGAAGTCTTCGATCCGCGTATTCATCACGGTTCTGATCAAATCTACTTTGGTGCCACTGTCACCTATGAAAACCAGCATGGTGAAGCGCATACTGTGACCATAGTCGGTGTTGATGAATTTGACCCCCTGCAAGGCAAGATCAGCTGGATTTCCCCGGTGGCCAGAGCACTTATCAAGGCCCGGGTAGATGATACGGTGACATTGCGTACGCCAGGAGGGGTAGAGGAGTTGACCATACTTGAGGTCAATTACCCGGCATAAGATTTTTAATTTCCCTTTGAATCCACATGTCCCTTGCTTACTCCAAACTTAACCATCCCTTGCGTGTACCCTTGGCAGCGGAGGTGCATTCCAGGCCTTCATTACGCTTGCATGCCCCAGAGACGCTGACCCATCTGGCGATTTTTGCCAGGAATGATGCCCATCTGGGCGGTGACAACCTGCTGACGCAACAAGTCATACTGGGCGACTTTTGCCGTCATTTTGCGGTGGCCAGCCCCTCGGGTGATGCCAAGTATTTCTTCCATGATTTTGGTCGTTTCCGCCTTAAATGGGAATGCCATACAGAGTTTGCCACCTATACCTTTGTCGAAAACCAGGCGGAGCCGCAGGATAGCGCTCCGCATGAAATCGAATTGGCTCAGGTATTTGCCAATGCCCCCATCCGTCATTTACCTCAGCAATGGCTGTTTGAATTGCAAGAAAAGGTCATGGTCGCCACCCATGTTGCCCTTATCCCTGCAGCCCAGGAGTTTCATCCACCTTCGCCGGTAAAGCAGATATTTGAGGGTGGAGTGGCGGTAGGCAGTGAAGTCTTGAGCCGCGGTGAAGTATGGACAGATTTTCTGATACAGGCAGATGGCTTTAGCCGCTTCGTCGTCAAGGACAATGGTTTTCTGGATCAGCAGGCGGGGCGCACGGTACAGCGGCTGCTGGAGATTGAGACCTACAGGATGATGGCACTGCTGGGTTTGCCGCATGCGCAAAATGCTTCTTTTGTGCTGAATGATATAGAGAGGGAGCTGGTGACCCTGACAGCAGCGATGACCATGGCGGGCAATGGGCAGGGTGAAGCAAATTCGACAGACGCCGAACAAAGCTTGCTGCGGCAAATTATCGACCTGGCTGCCCGTACTGAGAAACTGGCGCTGGAAAACAGTTATCGCTTCGCAGCATCCAAGGCTTATTTCAAGCTGGTGCAGTCGCGTATCGCCGAATTGCGCGAGTTCAGGATAGAAGGGGTGCCAACCATAGGTGAATTCATGGACAGACGTCTGGCACCAGCCATGAACACCTGTGAAGCTATCGTAAGACGGCAGGAAACTTTGGCAGAACGTATCGCCAATACTAATGATCTGTTGCGTACCAGGGTAGGCATCGTACAGGAGCAGCAAAACCGCAAGATTTTGCAAAGCATGAATGCCAGGGCGGGCCAGCAATTGCGTTTGCAGCAAGCGGTCGAGGGTTTGTCAGTAGTGGCAATCAGCTATTACATGACAGGCCTGGTCTATTATGCGGGTAAGGGCCTGAAGGCGATGGGTTTGCCTATCAATCCAGATATGCTGGCAGGCTTGTCTTTACCTGTGATTGCTGGCGTGGTCTGGTGGGGCTTGCGCAAGATGCACAAGACCATACACTAGCGATAAGTGTTAGCCGTGTTCTCTGGTAATGCGGGTAACACCATTCAAATGCTTGATGTTGCGCATGATTTTTGCGAGATGAGTGCGGTCTTCGATTTGTATCGTGAAATGAATATTAGTCATGTCATTGGCATCGCCATCTTCCATATTGACATGGCTGATATTCGCATCTGATTCACCGATTTCTGCGGCAATGCGGGCGAGGGCGCCACGTTCATTGGTCACCGTCACGGCAATGCGGCAATCAAAACGGCGGTTCAGGTCTTCACCCCAGTTGACGTCGATCCAGCGGTCCGGTTCTTTGATATGCAGGCGCTTGGCATGCTCGCAATCATCTGTATGCACAACCAGGCCCTGGTCGCGCTTGAGCTGACCAACTATGCCATCACCAGGTATGGGCAGGCAACACGGTGCCAATTGCACCGACAAACCTTCACTGCCATAAATAATAACGGGGTCGCGCTTGTTGTTGATCTTGTCACCAAATTGCTGGAAGGGGATGGACGGTGAGTCATCTTCCACCAGGTCCAGTATATGCCTTGCCACCAAAGCAGCCATGCGCTTGCCTATGCCAATATCGGTATGAATTTCATCCAGTGATTTTGCGCTGGATTCATTGAGCAATTTGTCGACCAGGCTATCTGGCAGGTCGGGATTCAGGTTGACCGACACCAGGGCTTGCGCCAGCAATTGTTTGCCCAGTTCTGTCGATTCATTCAGGTTGATCGTACGCAGGTAATGGCGTATTGCCGACCTGGCCTTGCCAGTACGTACATAAGTCAGCCAGTTTGGCGTAGGGCGCGAATTGGGTGAAGTGATGATTTCGACGATATCACCATTCTTCAATTCAGAGCGCAGTGGCACTGGCTCGTGATTGATGCGTGTGGCAATCGCCTGATCACCAATATCAGTATGAATGGTGTAAGCAAAGTCCAAAGCTGTTGCTCCGCGGGGCAGGGCAATAATTTTGGATTTTGGCGTGAACACATAAACAGAGTCAGGGAACAAGTCAATTTTGACATGTTCGAGAAACTCGGCAGAATCGCCAGTCTGTTTTTGTATATCCAGTAAAGATTGCAGCCAGGCGTGCGTGCGCTGTTGCAAGTCAGTCAGGCTGCCTTCTTCGTTCTTGTACAGCCAGTGCGCAGCAACACCCGATTCTGCGACATGATGCATGTCACGCGTGCGTATCTGGAATTCGACTGGCGTACCGTAAGGGCCAATCAGTGTCGTATGCAAGGATTGATAGCCATTGGTCTTGGGAATGGCAATATAGTCCTTGAACTTGCCCGGCATGGGCTTGTACAGAGCATGCAAACTACCTAGCGCATAATAACTGTCACGGAAATCACTGACCACAATACGGAAGCCATACACATCCAGCACCTGGGAAAAACTCAGGTGCTTGTCATGCATCTTGCGGTAAATACCGTACAGGGTTTTTTCGCGGCCATATACTTCAGCCTTAAGGCCAGCTTCGGACAGAGCCGTCTTTACCGCATCCATGATCTTGTTGACGACTTCACGGCGATTGCCACGTGCAGCTTTGACCGCTTTGGACAAGGTACGGTAACGCATAGGGTAAAGATGCGAAAACGCCAGATCCTGTAACTCACGGTAGATATTATTCAGGCCCAGCCTGTGTGCGATAGGCACATACACGTCCATGGTCTCACGCGAGATGCGGCGTTTCTTTTCCGCAGACATGAAGTCCAGTGTACGCATGTTGTGCAAGCGATCGGCCAGCTTGACCAGGATAACGCGCACATCTCGGGCCATGGCGAGCAACATCTTGCGGAAGTTTTCTGCCTGTGCCTCGATCTGGCTCTGGAACTCTATTTTTTCCAGCTTCGAGAGGCCATCAACCAGGGTCGCGACTGGCGCGCCAAAACGCTCAATCAGCTCGTCTTTCTTGACGTCCTGATCTTCCATCACGTCATGCAAGAGCGCAGCCATGATGGCTTGCACGTCAAGCTTCCACTCTGCGCAAATTTCTGCAACAGCAATGGGGTGGGAGATATAGGGTTCGCCAGACTTGCGTACCTGTCCCAGATGCATTTCATCAGAAAAGCGATAGGCTTCCTTGACCAGTTTTAATTCACTGGCCGACATGTATTCGCTGATGCGGTTGGTTAATGCAGTAATGGAGGCGACACCGGTATTCGTTGATGATGCACGAATATGGTCTATTTCATCCAGATGGGAATTATGCTTGTTGATGGTGTTAATGCTGCCAGGGGTATTAACCAGAGTCGCAGGGCTGCGTACAGCAGCCAGCGCGACTGAGCTTGAATCGGCCGGTTTGTTTTCCAGAGATGAATGACTATCATTGAGGTTCATTCTGTGATTCCCGGCCGGATAAGGCGTGAAGAAGGAGCGGCTAAGAATGCAGATGCGGCGGTTTACACCGGCACTTTTTTCAACATTTCTATACCGATTTTACCTTCAGCGATTTCACGCAGGGCGATGACCGTTGGTTTGTCTTTAGAGTCAACTTTAGGCGTGTGACCTTGCAGCAATTGGCGCGCGCGGTAAGTGGCGCACAGTGTCAATTGAAAGCGATTAGGGATTTGTTTCAATGCATCTTCAATGGTAATACGTGCCATATTTTTTCCTTAATACTAAAATTCACTAAATTGGGTTTGCGAATTAATTCGCATTGGCGTGAATGCCAAGTTGGGTGAACAGCTCGTAGTGGCGTGTTGCCTGTTGTGCAAATCGGCAGCGCGTGGCTTTCACAATTGCATTCAATTCTGACAAGGCTGTTGCAAAGTCTTGATTAATAATAACATATTCGAACTCTGGAGAGTGCGCCATTTCACCACCAGCTGCCAAAATGCGCTTGGTAATGACATGGGGCTCATCCTGACCGCGCTTCTTCAGGCGTTCTTCGAGTGCCGGTATCGATGGCGGCAAGATAAAAATGCCAACAGCACCTGGGAATTGTTTCCTGACTTGCTGAGCGCCTTGCCAGTCTATTTCCAGCAAAACATCGGTACCTGAACGCATCTGGTCTTCTATGGTGATGCGTGAAGTGCCGTAGTAATTACCGAATACTTCTGCGGATTCCAGAAATTCACCCTGGGCCTTGCGCGCCAGAAAATCTTCTGGCGTTGTGAAATGGTATTCCCGGCCATCTTGCTCACCCGGGCGCGGTGCTCGGGTAGTGTAAGAGATTGATAATTTGATCGCCGGTTCTTGCGCCAGCAGGGCATTGACCAGTGAAGACTTGCCCGCACCGGAGGGGGCGGCGACCACAAAAAGACTGCCTGCAGTCGTATTATTGGTTTTCATGGCATTCCTCCGGTAGATTTAATTCAGGTCATCTCAAGTCATCAACAAGACAAATTTGAGCCGCATACTTCAAGCCATTTATTGTCCCGCAACATTTCCCAAGAAAAAGAGTGCGGGAGTATAAGCAAATGCGCCTGTTTATTCAAGGTTTTGCACTTGTTCGCGCATTTGCTCTATGAATAACTTCAATTCCATGGATGCATCCGACAATTCCTTGGATGCTGCTTTAGAACCCAGAGTGTTCGCTTCGCGGTTCAATTCCTGCATCATGAAATCCAGCCTTTTGCCAACCTGACCACCTTTTTTCAGAATATGTCTGGTTTCTGTCAGATGGGCTGACAGGCGCGCGAGTTCTTCTGCCACATCCACACGTATGCCGTACATGGTCACTTCCTGGCGGATACGATCCAGCGCTTCTTCGCGCGTGATCGTCTGGCCAGCATTGGAACCACTGGACTGCAAAGCCAGGCCCAGGGCTTCTTCCAGCCGGGTAGTGGCCTTTTGCTGGAATTGCTGAACGATTTGCGGCATCAGTGGCGTGATGCGGGTGACAATTTCTTCCATTGCAGCGATGCGGCTCAGCAGTACCTGTTCCAGCGCCGCACCTTCACGTTCACGGCTGACGATAAATGCATCCAGCGTCTTGTTGATGGTGTCATTGATGGCCGCCTGCAAAGATTCTGCATTGATTTCGCTTTCTTCTATGACGCCTGGCCAGCGCAGGATTTCATTGGTGCTTAGTGCTGCCGCGTCAGGAAACTGCTGCTTCAGATTGACCTGGAAACTGGCAAGCTGCTCAAGTAAGCTGGTGTTGAGGCTTTTATTATGCGTTTCTGTCAGTTTTTTACCAAAGCTGAAGCGGCATTCCACTTTGCCGCGTGCCAGCTTACGCGTTAATGCCTCGCGAAATTGTGATTCAACTGAGCGAAACTCGTCATTAATGCGAAATTGCAGGTCCAAAAAGCGGGAATTAACGCTTTTGATCTCTATGGTAATGGTGCCAGCATCTGTTTCATTGGTGCTGCTGGCATAACCTGTCATGCTGAAAATGCTCAAGGTAATTCCTTAAAAAGGCGTGAACTGTGTATTACTGTGCATTGGATTGGCTAAATTGTGCATTAGACACTAGGATATTCTTTACAAATACCGCAATAATCAACACAATCCGTTTTGTATAGTGAATTGGACGATTGATGGCCGCACAAAATAACGCACCTCTGCCAGATGGACTGGAAATTGCCGGATACCGCATTGTAAAGAAAATTGCGTCCGGTGGCTTTAGTATTGTATATCTGGCTTCTGATGAAGATGGCAACGCAGTTGCAATTAAAGAGTATTTACCCAGCTCACTGGCCTTACGCCAGCAAGGTGAGCTGGTGCCAGCAATCTCGAATGAGAATCTGCCGATTTACCGCATAGGATTGAAGTGTTTTTTTGAAGAAGGCCGCGCCCTGGCGCGCATCTCTCACCCTAATGTGGTCAGCGTTATCAATTTCTTCCGTGCCAATGAGACCGTATATATGGTCATGGCCTATGAATCTGGTCGCTCATTGCAAGAACATATCCTGCGCCGTCGTGACAAGGGTGAAAAGCCGCTGGTATCAGAGCGCTTTATCCGCCGTATGTTCAACCAGGTCATGAATGGCTTGCGCGAAGTGCATACCAATAAGCTGCTGCATCTCGATTTAAAACCGGCCAATATCTACCTGCGCCTGGATGGTACGCCGATCTTGCTGGACTTTGGTGCAGCCCGCCAAACCCTCAAAACTGATATACCCAAGCTCTACCCAATGTATACTCCGGGTTTTGCTGCGCCAGAGTTGTATTTGAAGAATGGCAATCTGGGCCCCTGGACTGACATTTACAGCATAGGCGCCTCGATTTTTGCCTGTATGGTAGGTGCGCCGCCGCAGCCGTCAGACCAGCGCAAGACCAGTGACAAGATGGAAGGACACTACCGCAAGCTGGAGGGTTTATACTCTTCAGAATTGATAGAAGTAGTGCGCTGGTGTTTGCAACTGGATCCGCTGGAGCGGCCGCAAAGTGTGTTTGCCCTGCAAAAAGCCCTGGCGATTCAGGCACAACCGCAGCGAGAACTGACCTTTATGGAAAAAATGACATTAAAGTTCAAGACGCTGATTGCTGGAAGAAGAAAAAAAGTCGAAAGCGACCATACGACCATACAGGAAAGCACCCTGAATTAAAGCTGAACTAAGGCTGCATTAAGCTGGTGAGGCTGTTTTGGCTGTGCATGTTCGTCTGTTCGTCGCTGGCCAGGCTCTGGAGCAAATGTATGCGCTCCCTGGCCTGTTTGTATCAATAACCATTATAAAGTTTTAAAAATCTCATGCGTTTTTCCGTTTATCAAGAAAGTCATATTGGTGGCCGCAAGGTCAACCAGGATCGTATGGGTTACAGCTTTACCCGCGATTCGATTTTGCTTTTGCTGGCGGACGGCATGGGTGGTCACATCATGGGCGAAATGGCAGCAGCCATTGCCATGCAAACCATAGGTAACCTGTTCCAGCAACAGGCTCACCCTATGATAGGGCGACCTGAACGCTTCATGGAAGACAGCTTCCTGGCGGCCCATCAAGAGATACATCGCTACCGCGCCATCAATAATTTGCCAGAAACACCACGTACGACTATCGTTGCCTGCCTGATACAAAATGGTTATGCCTATTGGGCGCACTGTGGTGATTCACGTTTGTACTGGATGCGCCAAGGCCAGATTTTACTGCGCACCAAAGATCACTCCCGTCTGGAAACCCTGATTGCCCAGGGAAAGGTCGATCCGGCAGAAAGACATACCCATCCTGATCGTAACAAGTTGTTTAACTGCCTGGGCGCACCCAATGCACCTATCGTTGAACTGTCTCGCCGTGCAGTGTTGCAGCCTGGCGATTTGCTATTGCTGTGTTCTGATGGCCTGTGGTCAGTCTTGCCCGATCATATGCTGGCGCAGCGCCTGCATGACCACACCATCGTGCGTGCCGTGCCTGAGTTGATACGCTCGGCAGTCGATATTGCTGGTAAGCAAAGTGACAATGTCACGGCGCTGGCCATGATGTGGGAGGGCGATGACCGCATGGACAATTCCACCATCATCTCGACCAATACCTTGCCTATAGGATCGGTCACGACCACCATACAGGCCCCAGTCGATGCAGAAATTGAAACCACCGATGGTGATGTATTCAATGACGCCGAAATTGAAAAAGCCATAGCAGAAATTCGCAACGCGATACACAAATCATCACGTATTACTTCTAAGAACTAAATCATGTCAAACTCATTTCGCCCTAGCGGGCGTTCACCGGACGCACTGCGTCCGGTGGTTATCAGCCGCCATTTCACCAAGCATGCAGAAGGTTCTGTCCTCATCGAATTTGGTGACACCCGTGTTATCTGTACAGCGAGTATAGAAGACAAGGTGCCAGGCTTTTTGAAAGGCAAAGGGCAGGGCTGGATGACTGCAGAATATGGCATGCTGCCACGCTCCACCCATAGCCGTATGGACAGGGAGGCTGCCAAGGGCAAGCAATCTGGCCGCACCCAGGAAATCCAGCGCCTCATAGGCCGCTCCCTGCGCTCTGCCTTTGACCTGGAGGCCTTTGGTGAACGTACCCTGCATATCGATTGCGACGTGATCCAGGCTGATGGTGGTACCCGTACCGCTTCCATCACCGGTGCCATGGTCGCTGCCTATGATGCATTTGCCAAACTGGTAGAGCGCGAAGTCATCCCCGCCGTACCACTCCGCCATTTTGTGGCAGCCATCTCGGTTGGAGTGTATCAGTCTCAACCCGTACTGGATCTGGATTATCCAGAAGATTCACAATGCGACACTGACATGAATGTCGTCATGACTGAACATGGCCACTTTGTTGAAGTGCAGGGCACGGCAGAAGGTGAAGCATTTGACCGCATGACCATGAATGCCTTGCTGAATCTGGCACATGACGGGATTGCCGATCTGATCGCCTTGCAAAAAGAAGTATTGGGTTTGCAGGTCAGTTGATTGGAAGTATGAGTATAAGAGTAGATGAATATGAGCAAAAACCAGAAAATAGTCCTGGCCTCGAATAATCAGGGCAAGCTCAAAGAGTTTTACCAGATACTGTCACCGCTGGGTATAGACCTCAGGGCACAATCTGAATTTGACGTGCCTGAAGCTGAGGAGCCTTATCCCAGCTTTGTCGAGAATGCCCTGACCAAGGCCAGGCATGCATCGCGCCTGACGGGTTTGCCAGCGCTGGCCGATGATTCCGGCATCTGCGTGAATGCCTTGCAAGGTGCGCCTGGTGTGCTGTCTGCCCGCTTTGCAGGTGAGCCAAAATCTGATGTGCGCAACAACCAAAAACTCATCGCAGATTTGGCTGGCATGGCAGACAAGTCCGCCTATTATTACTGTGTGCTGGTTTTCGTGCGTTCAGAATCTGACCCGCAACCGGTCATTGCTGATGGCGTCTGGGCAGGAGAAATCATTGCCGATGCCCGTGGTGAAAACGGTTTTGGCTATGACCCACATTTCTTTATTCCGAGTTTGAATAAGACCGTGGCTGAACTTGCTGCAGCAGAAAAGAATCAATTGTCGCACCGTGGGCAAGCCTTGCGCGCCCTTGTAGAAAAACTGAAATGATACCCATCAAGCCCATAGCGGCAAGCCAGCCTGTACAAAAAAAATCACCGGACTTATCGAACATACCCGGTGACGTGGCCAGCCAGTATCTTGTACCAGGCAGCCTCAATCTGACGCAATTACCGCCGCTATCGCTGTACATTCATTTCCCCTGGTGCGTACGCAAATGCCCTTATTGCGATTTCAATTCGCATGAAGTTAAAGGCAGCTTTGATGAGTTAGCTTATCTGGATGCCATGCGTGCTGATCTGGAAGCGGCCTTGCCATTGATTTGGGGCCGCAAGATATACACCATCTTCATCGGTGGTGGCACCCCCAGCCTGATGTCAGCAGCAGGCCTGGATAGATTGCTTTCTGACGTGCGTACGCTGTTGCCACTGGACGGCAATGCAGAGATCACCATGGAAGCCAATCCCGGTACGTTTGAAGCAGAAAAATTTCGCTCTTATCGCCAAAGCGGCATCAACCGATTGTCGATAGGCATACAAAGTTTCAACTCCAAACACCTGGCAGCCTTGGGCCGTATCCATGATGGTGACGAGGCACGCAGGGCCATAGAAATCGCGCAGGCAAATTTTGACAACTTCAATCTGGACCTGATGTTTGCCTTGCCAGGCCAGACCATGGATGAGGTCAGAGAAGATGTGGAAACAGCCATTTCTTTCGCACCGCCACATCTGTCGCTATACCACCTGACGCTGGAACCCAATACCTACTTCGCCAAGTTCCCGCCAGCCATACCCGATGACGACCTCAGCGCAGAAATGCAAGACCTCATCCACGGGCGCATGGCAACAGCAGGCTACGGCAATTATGAAGTTTCTGCTTATGCGCAAGCGGGCAGAGCATCAAAGCACAATCTCAATTACTGGAACTTTGGTGATTACCTCGGCATAGGTGCCGGTGCGCATTCAAAAATATCCTTCCCACACCGGGTAGTGCGCCAGGCGCGTTACAAGCAACCCAAGGCTTATATGGATGCCATGGCTGCAGGTAATTGTGTGCAAGAGTCGCATGAAATTCCTGTGGATGAAATGGGTTTTGAATTCATGTTGAACGCGCTACGCTTGCAGCAAGGGTTCAAGGTTAATTTGTTTCAAGAGCGCACTGGCATGCTGCTCAACAGTATAGAAAAAGAATTGTTGAATGCTGAGAACAAAGGTCTGCTTTACCGCGACCATGAAATCATTTGTCCCACGCCGCTGGGCAAACAATTTTTGAATGACCTGCAACAGATATTCCTCGGCAGCGAATAATTTATTTGTCTGATGCGGTCCTGATGCGTGCCCAATAAGGCATAGTATTTTTACCACATGCTTTATTGGTGAAATCTAAAATATCTCCTATCCTGATAGCTGAGTATCAGCATCCATATGCCTGTTGAAAAATCAACAGCCAGGCAGTTTTAAGCTGGAATCCTGGTAATTGTGTCAGATTGCACTCATCAAGTATCAAAATACCTCACCTGTCGCTTTAAATTGTGTTGCAATTGGTTAAGTCCCAAACTAATATCTCTACCAATTTTTGTAACATTTGACGTCCTTCTTTATGACTCTGGCTCGTGGAATAGGCACTTTATTGCCCGTGATGAATAGCAAGCAACAGTTGCTTGCACTTCAAGCTGATTTTGGTGCTTTGCCAATCGGCGATGTCATTGCTTTGCTCCAGTTTTTGCATGAAAAAGAAATCTTTTCTAGGCTCTCTGGCATTTCTGTTCTGGTCAGAATTGCAGACCCTCTGCTGGTCCCGGCAGACATCGATACGCGCTTGCCACTGGCGCGTATCGTCCTTGGTGTACCTGCAAAATCCGCAGAAGACAAGGAAGTGCAAACCAGACTCAAGTATTTCAACTCACATGGCGCACGCGTCATCATTGATGATTTGCAGGCGCACGACAATGCGATATGGGAAGGCGCAAAGAAAATCAGTGTCGATTGCAGCAAGGACATTCCTGCCCACATCAAACCCTTGCTGTTACGCCTGCATGGCGGAGACCACCTGGCGCAGCATCTGCCCCATGCAGCCTTGCAAGAGCAGGCGCATGAAGCCGGGTTTAAATGGTTCTCTGGCGATTATGCTTTTCACCCACCCCTCAGCAACAAGGCAGCAGATGCCACTGCCAGAACGCGCTTGTTGAAATTGCTGGGCCTGGTCGCCCGCGATGCAGAATCGCGTGAACTGGAAGAATTATTCAAGCAAGATGCAACCCTGTCCTTCATGCTGTTCAAGCTCGTCAGTTCTGCCGCCTTTGCGCAAACCGTGCGGGTGTCCAGCTTTGGCCAGGCCATTAACCTGCTGGGGCGCAGGCAGTTGCAAAGATGGCTGCAATTATTACTGTATGCGCGCCAGCAAGATCACAGCGGCAGCCTGAACCCCTTGATGCCGCGTGCCGCATTTCGTGCAAGCCTGATGGAGGCAATTTGTCTCAAACGTGGCGGCAGCAAGGATGAGCTCGATTGTGCCTTCATGGTTGGCATGTTTTCTTTGCTCGACAAACTATTCGGCAATCCCCTGGTCGAGGTGCTGCAACCTTTAAACCTGCATACAGAAGTGCTCGATGCTTTGTTGCACAAATCAGGTGCGCTAGGTAAAAGCCTGGATCTGGTAGAAAGGGCAGACCGTCCTCTCAAAGACTTTGATTCTGGCCTGATAGAAGAATTGGGCTTGAGTGCCGATGATTATTACGACTGCATGATCACTGCATATACATGGGTGAATCAGGTTTGCCAGGATATGTAGCCAATGACCAGGCAAGCTGCGATAGACGAACTCGAAGTCGGTGCCAGTCTCGGAGAGGCTGTCTTGTGCCTGCAAGGCCAGGAGCTTGATGCTGCTTTAAATCGCATAGTCAAAGAAGTTTTTCGTGACGCCAATGCGGCATTCCGCCGTGGCAAACTCGATGAACAAAAAACAAAGGCTGATGTGCTGTGCATGGCATCACCCGAAACCTATTACATCCTGTCCGGTAAAAAAGGGCAGATCAACGAAGCTGACCTGGCAAAATTGAATACCCTTGCCAGTCTCACGGCCAAGCTGTTTTCCAAACGCGCAAAGCTGGACCAGGAGTTACAGGCATCCGCCCAGGCACAATGGCAACAGACCCAGATCATTGACCAGATTCATGAGTCCGTCATTACCATGGATTTGGCCGGTTTCATCCTCAGTTGGAACCGCGGCGCAGAAAAACTCTTTGGCTATGCCGCGCAAGAAGTTATAGGCAAAAATATCCTGTTCTTATATGACGATGAGGGTGAGCCAGATACGCATTTGTATGACAGCTTCCTGGAGCATGGTGGTCGCGAGATGGAAGTGCGCCGCAAGAAAAAATCAGGTGAAGTGTTCTGGGCCAGTCTCAGTCTATCGCCATTGTGTGATGCCCAAGGGCTGCCCATAGGCATCATAGGCTATCTCAGCGATATCACTGCCCGCAAAGAAGCAGAACAAAAAATCAATCACCTCGCTTACTACGATGCGCTGACCAATCTGCCCAATCGCAGCCTGTTCCGGCAACTCGTCGATAATGCACTGTTGCACTCACAAAGAAACAGCAGCAGCGCTGCGATTATCTTTCTTGACCTGAACCGTTTCAAACTCATCAATGACACCCTTGGTCACGACATAGGCAATGAGTTGTTGCGCCAGGTCGCAGCCCGGTTCTTGTTAACCCTGCGCGAGAATGACATCGTAGCCCGTCTCGGCAGCGACGAATTCGCCATCGCCGTACTCGACATCAACCAGCACTTCCATGCCAGCCTGGTCGTACAAAAACTCTTGCAGGCATTGAATGACGCCTTCATCGTCTCTGGCCACGAATTGCGCGTCGGTGCCAGCATAGGTATCAGCATCTTCCCGCAAGACGGCAATGATGCCAATGCCTTGCTGCAAAAGGCCGACATCGCCATGTACAAGGCCAAGCGCAGTGCCGGCAACGTATCAGGCAGCTTTGTGTTCTACAGCGACAGCATGAACCAGAGCATCGCTGGCAGGCTGTATCTTGAATCCAGCATGCGCAAGGCACTGGAAAACCAGGAATTCTATTTGCAGTACCAGCCCAAGGTTGATATCAAAAGCGGCAAAATCATTGGAGCAGAAGCCTTGCTGCGCTGGCAACACCCAGAGAAAGGCCTAATCTCGCCAGCAGAATTCATCCCCGTTGCAGAAGAAACCGGCCTGATCCTGCAAATCGACGCCTGGGTACTCGAAACCGCCTGCGCCCAGGCGAGGGAATGGCAAGACAGCGGCATAGCGCCGTTCCGCATCGCGGTCAATGTCACAGCGAGAGAATTTACCAACAGCCTGCCACTGCGCGTTAAAGAGGCCCTGCAACGCTACCAGATTTCACCATTATGGCTGGAACTCGAAATCACCGAGAGCATGCTCATGCACAGCACCGAGAGTGTCATCGCCATCATGGAGCAAATCACCGCCCAGGACGTCGTGCTGGCCCTTGATGATTTTGGCACAGGCTATTCCAGCCTGTCCTACCTCAAGCGTTTCCCGATAGACACTCTAAAGATAGACCGCTCCTTCATCCTCAACATCCCCACAGACCAGAACGACTGTGCCATCGCCAGCGCCATCATCATGATGGCCAAGCAACTCAAGCATAAAGTCATCGCAGAAGGCGTAGAAACCCGCGAACAACTGGCCTTCCTCATCAACGCCGGTTGCGACGAAGTGCAGGGCTTCCTCTACTCCAGACCCGTCAGCCCCCAGCAATTGCTTGCTTTGCTGGATAAAAATTTCCATTTCGAAATTTGATCCTTGCCCAAGCCCGCCATTCAGGTTATACTATGCGGCTCGGAAGCTTGGCAGAGCGGTTGAATGCACCAGTCTTGAAAACTGGCGAGGTGTTATAGCCTTCGTGAGTTCGAATCTCACAGCTTCCGCCAACGAATACGAAAAAGCCCTTGATGAATAATCAAGGGCTTTTTTTTTGTGTTTATATTGACTTTATTATAAGAAGCCATTAAAAATAGTAAAAAGCGGGCATGGTTACGAAAGTTGCGTCTGCAACTTGAAAAGCAGCACAAAACTTTGCATCAGTTTGCAAGCAAATTTGCATTTTTTATTTTAACGTGCGAATACGATGGGCTATGCGCATCTACGCGGACTAACAATCCCATCGCAGCCCTTTATCTTGGGTAAAAATAAGGAATGGCTTCAATACGTATTCAGAATCGATTCCTATCAGCAGTTTGCTTTCAGTCTGAAAAAATGAATTTCAATATCAAGCATGTAGTTTGATGAAGGCAGGAACCGCAGGTTGGTAATGGCGCAAAAAAATGAAATAAGCGGTGATGTAGGCCAGATTGTGATGGGTGATTCAAATGTCGGGCCATCGCTCAGCATTGTCATAAATTTGAACCTGAACAATGATGGAGAAAAACTTTTGACCAAAGTGCAGCGCGACGACATCACAAAAAAAGTAAAAGAATTGTCGGCCGTGTCAGATTTGACTGCGCTCGATATTTACCGCGAATTGCTAAATAAATTTGATACTGACAAAATGGATAATTCTCCACGCAGCAAATTTAATGAAGCTTGCGAGTACATCGACAAGAAGTATGCAGAATGTATTGATGATGATTTGCAGGCAGATACAGCAAAAATAGAAGCACCAGTTCAGATCAAAGAAATTCCCTGAAAAAATTGCCAGGCAAACAGCGAACTACTCAAAAAAGACTAATTTCAAATTGCATGTGCTTTTTGGCTTGATGGTGTTGATGATAATCACGGAAGCAGTGTTCTTAATGTCTGCGTCACCTGCAAAAGCAAGCCAAGAGATATTAAGTAATGAAGACCTCCAGATGAAAGCTGCCACTTTGACGGCAAGGTTCATTCTATAGGCAGTACTGTACGCATGGCCGACGGGATCATACGGCAATGCATGGATGCGCCCGGTGACGCGCCTTCTTATTGGGAAGTACCAATTAAAAATCGTCATTGATTTAGTGATAAATCAATGAAGGAAAGAAAGACAATGAAAAATTTTGACACTAGAACATAAACGAACAAGAGAAACTTAATGCTAGCCATTTCTGTCCCTTCAAAATGCTGGCAGATAATATTGCACACCCTAATAATTCATTTTGGATAGTCATAAAGACGTTATCAGATGCAGAATATCAATGTGTCACTCAACAGTTCTGAGCGAGTTTTTTTTCAAGAAATAGAGTCACTGCGTGGGCTAGCTGCACTAGCGGTTGTAATTGAACATTGCTTTTGGTTTTTCTTTGAAGCCAAGCCAGGCATATTCAATACGTATCCGGGCGTCCAACCAATTACACACTGGCTGATTCATACGGTGTTTAATGGGCGTGCGTCGGTCCTTCTCTTTTTCATCATGAGCGGCTTCGTCCTGGGGCTGCAACTCAAGAACGAGACCGCATCACTCCTGATTGGCTGGCCAGCCTATGTCGTCCGACGAGTCCTTCGAATCGTACCGGCAATGTGGGTTAGTGTTTTTGTTTCCTATGGCGTTGCTTTGCTAACAGGCAGTCCGTCCAATGCAGACATTGCCATGCTGGTGAGGACACTTTTTTTCTGGGATTTTTTCCTGCAGGCTCCACTGTGGTCCATCAATATCGAGATGGGATGTAGCTTGGTCTTCCCACTGCTTTATTTCATTTCCACTCGAACGGGAAAAATCACCAATCTCGCTATTTTTGTTTTGTTGATGGCGATGATCTTTATCGTGCCCATGCCACCTTGGGACCTGCGCGTCGAGTTCATGCGCTCCCTGGTCTTGTTCCATGCAGGACTAATCGTTGGCGAATATGGAACAACTTGGATGACAGCGCTGGGGCGACTGCGGCGGCCGTTGTTCTGGGCCGCGCTATTAGGATTCGGCCTCATTCCCCAACTGTGGATATTCCAGTCAACATTTATGTTCTATGACGATAGAAGGTGGACACTGCTGGCAGAAATTCCCTTTTGTTTCTTCATTCTTTCGTACGTGATCCATGAACGCGGCCAACCTGGTACTGCGCTGCTGAGACAAGCCTGGACCAGATATTTAGGAAAGGTTTCGTATAGCCTTTTCCTGTTCCATTGGCCAGTCTTGATAATTGTCCAGTTTTACCTGCTCAATGATATGAGCCCTGCACTGTCGGCGATTGTCCAGCGATATCCACTGGCAGTCCAGGGCGTGCTGTTTGCTGTCGTCCTCAGTATTTCGCTTGTAGTTGCGTCTGCAAGCTATCGATGGGTAGAAAAGCCATTCATTGAGTTAGGAAGAATATTTGGTCGATTCGTGAAAGCGAAAAGTCGTAAAAACCTTATGCCAACTGAAGCAGGAATATCGCTTGTAAAAGCGGACTGAAAAGATGCTTAATAGCAAAAACGATGCTGGACGCTTTGTTTCGAACAATAAGTGCATCAGCATCTCACCAGGCTTCTTGTATCAGTACCGGCAAGGGGTCTAACATTCATACATTTTCTAAGGGTGCGTGGTCAGATCTTACATTCATACATTTCCAACCCGGTGGGCAATTACTTGCCGCTAATCTTCAATTGGAGTCGAGTAACTGAGCTTCTCTGTGTCCCAGCCGTTAATTTCTTTCCTTCGCCAAGTCAGTTGCCCTATTAGCCCGCCCTCGCTGTCATATAAGCGAATATTGGCTGCGCTATACACTCCAGGGCCTGGTCCGTTAAATCCGCCAATACGATACCAGCCTTGTATGAAACCAAACTCGCATTCGGCATGTTTGATCAAAGGTTGGTCAACGTCGAGATATTGAAAGTTCATACCTCCACAACAGAGTACCCGTGGCGCATGGCGACGTGTCATTCTCCAGCGGAGGTAATGGCCGACTTCGCTTGCCGCGAATTGCGCGTCCATATATTCTGACCAAACAGGATATTCTATCTCTTTGCCTGCACGTGCTGCCCCATAGGCGTTTTCAAAGTCCCGTAATGGAAGTATGTCTTCGGCAGCGCACAAGGCCGCACAATCCTTGCACCAGGCAGGGCGAAGCGGTATTTTAAGTAGCTCACTATCCTCCACCTGTTGTCCCATGGCCGCTGAACCCAAATAGTAATAAGCCTCACTGAACGGTGCTCGAAAAGTTGTCTGGCAACTGGTACAGCGATATTCAGTAGGCAACGTATTTGTACTCACGAGTATTTGCTTGATCGTCGTCTGTAGGGAGGATTGATTAGCCGGATTAACTGGCAGGGCTATTGGTCGTTTAGCTTATCATTATTAATGTGACTCTTCTACTGGCTCAGCATTCTTTTCCTCCTGCCCCTTCCTCGTCTCCATCTCCAATTGCGTAGTAACCCCCTGCGCCGTGACGCTGTGGGTGGTTTTTACGATAATCCAATCCGTATCCCCGATAGGCGTTTTTAGGCTGGGGATGCGCATGCCCATCATGGGTGTAATGTCTGGCCTGCCGAGGGCCAGGGTAAATTGCAGGGTCGCTTTGCCACGCTTTACCCGGTTCATCTCTGCTTTTGCTGCTCACTCTGCCGCTTCTTGATTGGGGTAGGTGTGGCGCAGGCGTTTTGGGTTGTCGTCTTCGTCTATCAGTTCTCTTTTTTCTTTTGCGTCGTTGGGGTCGTGCCATTGGGCACGCACGCCGCTGAAGGCGTCGCGGCTGGCGGTGTGGTAGCGGTGTTTGTCGCCGTCGCGGCGTTCCAGGGTGGCTATACGTTATTTTTAGACGAAATGCGCTGTGATCATAAGGTCGACCATGTTAAGGGAGCAGATTTAGACGATGTTTGTGTTCTTCAAGATTCCGAAAAAAAATTGACGATTATCTTGCACATTATCTGTCTGGAGGAAAACCTGCTGATTTCAATTTTAGAAGTTAGGATCAAGTTGAGGGGAGGGGGCAAGCGGTCAGTTCTGACATTCATACATTTCCAACCCGGCGGGCGATTACGTGCTGCTAATTGCCCCCTAAGCGGGCTGGTCGCTTCGCCATGCCGATCCTGCAGAATGCAAGTCGCATCGCATGACAACCCAGCTATCAATGATCATTTCAAGTCCAGTTTCGCCACAAGTCTCACAGATTGCCAGACTTCGCTCGACCACATCGCCTAAGTAGTCGGTGAACGCCGTGTCGTTGTGTGGAGCAAGATCAAATCTTAATGCCCCCATTTTTGGGGCGCACACGTTATCGATATATGTGGCGGCAAATTTTCGAAGGCTTCGTCGACTAAGGGCAGCCAGCCTTCACCACAAGTATCTCATATCGCTTCTCGCGCCTGCTGCCTAGTCAAAACATTCGCCAATTGAAGTCTCCGTAGTTTTCCGCTAAATGTCGGGTCATGTCGCAGGGTCAACTCTGACATTCATGCATTTCCAACCTGTAGGGCATTAGGTGCCGTCCCGGGCTCCTTGGGTTACAAAGCCCGGACTTAAAGGGTGTTTAGATTGTTGTCTTATTGCTCTTTCTTTGCGATCTAAATTATGTTACCCTCGCGGGCTGCTCAAAATTTAGACACATTATTTAACATGGATAAATTCGTGAGTAGAATTTTTGACAAATATTAAGGAGTGCCCGAAAATCGCCACTCTCTGTAACAATATTCCATATATTAGTTAGATAATCAGGCATCAAGTGAAATTCATACTTAAAGCTAAGGGACCTCAGTATTTTCAGAAACGAAATGCAGGTTTTACGCTATTGGAATTGTTGGTGGTCGTAGTAATCATAGGCCTGCTTGCTTCCTATGTCGGGCCTAAATACTTTGCTCAAATAGGCAAGTCTGAGGCGGCGGTTGCAAAGGCGCAAATTACTGCGTTTGAAAAGGCATTGGATACCTACCGCATTGATGTGGGGCGGTTTCCAACGACAGAAGAAGGGTTGGCTGGTTTGCTTGAAAACCCATCTGCAAATACAAAATGGAATGGACCCTATTTAAAAAAATCCATTCCTGTTGACCCATGGGGGCGCCCATATCGTTATTTGTCTCCGGCCAAGGATAAGGATTTTGAGATCATTTCTTACGGCAAAGATGGGCAAGCGGGCGGCACAGGTGATGATGCCGATATTAGTAACTAGGTGCTTTTGGCGCAAACTTTTTAAATCAAATTATGCGCTTCAAAATAAGGGCACTGACACCTGATCAGCAAATCATTGAAGAAATCATCGAGGCACGCACTGAAGCCGAAGCGCGTCTGGTGATAAAGAGTCGTGGCTGGGTGATATCTTCGCTGCAGCAAATTGGTGCTCTGTCGTTATTGAAGGCCGGCCACTCCGGTTTAAAGCCTGCAAAATTTTCATTGTTACTGTTCAGCCAGGAGTTACTGGCTTTGCTTAATGCTGGCCTGACTATTGTAGAGGCACTGGAAGCTTTGCTTGAAAAAGAGCAAAACCAGGAAATTCGTAGTGTATTGTCTGGCATTCTGACAGGTCTGCAGGAAGGTAAGCGCTTTTCACAAGTGCTGGCTGAGCAAGAGGAATACTTTCCGGATTTATTTGTCGGCATTGTCCAGGCATCAGAAAGTGCCAGTACTTTACCGCCATCATTGGCGCGGTTTATTGAATACCAGCAGCGTATTGATGTCGTCCGGAATAAAATTATCAGCTCCCTTATTTACCCCGCCATCCTGTTTCTGGTTGGTGGCGCGGTTACATTCTTTTTGCTGGTATATGTTGTTCCCCGTTTTGCTGAAGTTTATCGTGGTACTGGGCGCGCTCTGCCTTGGTCGTCTCAACTGCTATTGAATTGGGGAACATTCGTTACAGAGCATGCCTCAGTATTTACTCTGGTTTGTCTGGCTGGCGTTTTGTTTTCAGGCATCTTCATCAAAGGTATCTGGCAAAGAAACGGTGCCCTGGGTCTGATTGCCAAATTTCCCGGGTTTAACGAGTCTATTCGTATTTATTCATTATCCAGGCTGTATATGACCCTGGGTATGTTGCTGGACGGTGGAATCCCCATCGTTGCTGCCTTGAATACAGCTGCCAACATGGCAGGGGGCAATATGCAAACCGCTTTGCTTCAGGCAACTGCTTCAATTGAGTCCGGTGTCATGCTGTCTGAGGCTTTTGAAAGCTATGAATTGACGACACCGATTTCTCAGCGGCTGTTAAGAGTTGGTGAGCGCACTGGTGAATTGGGGAAGATGCTGACGCAATCAGCCAATTTTTATGAAGGCGAAATCACGCGCTGGATAGACCGTTTCATCCGTAGTTTTGAACCAATTTTGATGGCTGTCATTGGTCTGATTGTCGGCACTATCGTGGTGCTTTTGTATATGCCTATATTTGATCTGGCCGATGGTCTCTCATGAATACAACTTCCGATAATATGACCAGCGTCCTGGTTACGCCTGAGTTGTTGCAACAAGCCAGAGACTATGCCAATCAACATCATGTCAGTATGTGGCTTGCCCTGCATAACCTGACTCAGGTTGAGCCCCGGAAGTTGCTGCAAATGCTGGGTCACTATTGCGATATGCCTGTGATGGAGACGATGGAGTTGCAGGCATATGTGCCCGCTTTTGATTTGTTGCCGCTGAATCGTGCCATGCAAAAGCAAAGCCTGATACTGCGTGATACACAAAATTGCTTATTTGCTGTCATCTCTGATCCTTTTGATCCTGATGCCCAGATATGGCTTAGTTCGATCGCTAAATCGCCTATACAATTCCGGCTGGCATTGAATACAGACATACAGGCATACCTGTCGCGTCACGAGGATACTACCCGCACTACGGATAGCCTGGCAAATACTGCGTCCCTTGATACTGCCGCCAAGCGTGAAAGCAAAGCTGCCACCAGGCTGTCATTTGAATCTGTTTCTGAAGCAGCCAGCCCTGCGGTCAAGTTGGTCAATACCACCTTGTACGATGCTTTAAAAGTTGGCGCTTCAGATATTCATCTGGAGAGCACGGCACATGGGTTGAGTGTCAAATACCGGATTGATGGTGTGCTGGATCACATCACTTCTACTACTGGTATTGCCGATGCAGAGCAGGTAATTTCCCGGCTTAAGGTATTGGCTGAACTTGATATTTCAGAGCGCCGGGTGCCGCAAGATGGCAGTTTTTGTATTGAGGTCAATGACAGGGAAATCGATTTGCGGCTTTCCATCATGCCCAGCATACATGGCGAAGATGCAGTTATCCGTATTCTCGACAAGCGCGCAATGGTAGAGGCGTACGGCGCACTTAGTCTTGAAGCATTGGGCTTTGATGAAGCCTCTCTGGTTACCTTGCGCATGTTGACCGAAGAGCCGTATGGCATGTTGCTGGTGACTGGGCCTACCGGCTCGGGTAAAACCACTACGCTATATGCAGCGCTGTCAGAAATCAATAGCGGACGCGAAAAGATCATCACCATTGAAGACCCGGTCGAATATCAATTGCCCGGCATTCTGCAAATCCCGGTGAATGAGAAAAAAGGGCTTACCTTTGCCAAGGGCTTGCGTTCTATCCTGCGTCACGACCCCGACAAGATCATGGTGGGTGAAATCCGTGACCAGGAGACGGCAGAAATAGCCGTGCAGTCTGCATTGACGGGTCATCTGGTGCTCACCACCGTGCACGCCAATAATGTATTCGATGTATTTGGGCGCTTTGCTCATATGGGTATAGATCCTTATGCCTTTGTGTCTGCGTTGAACGGCATATGGGCACAACGTCTGGTCCGTATCAATTGCCCACATTGTTCGACAGAGATCGCTGTCGATGAACATATGTTGAAGCGTGTGAACCTGACTGCAGAAGATGTGCAGGATTTTAATTTCCGGCAGGGGCAGGGTTGTGGTGATTGCCGCGGAACCGGTTATAAAGGCAGGCGCGCCATCGCAGAGATACTGACTTTGACTGATGAAATCCGTGAAATGATTATCGAAAAACGTCCTATCAGGCAAATCAAGGATGCTGCAAAACGAAATGGCACAACTACCTTGCGTGAAGCTGCGCTGGAAATGGTCAGGCGCGGCGATACCACGCTGGAAGAAATAAAAAGGATTACGCTACATGCTTAAATTCTTTTGTTCTTCCTTGTTGGTTGATATCAACACCAGCCATTTTTATATCAGCCGACAAACAGCAAAACTCCGCCGTACGACAGCACTTGAGGCTACAGCGCCAGTTCCATTCGACATAGAGCAGGATATCAATCATTTTTGCGCGAATTGGAAGTCGGTATTTGCCAGCTATCCAGATAGAAAATTGTTGCTCGAATTGATAGTGGACGATGTTTTGGTCAAGTATTTTGTGCTGGCACCACCGACGCAGGCACGATCTTTAAAAGATCTTCATGCCGCAGCGCAGATGCGTCTGGAGACTTTGTTTGGCGTGCCTGGAGATGACTGGCTCATTAGCGCTGACTGGCAGGGTAATCAAGCTTCTTTGGTCTGTGCCGTTCCCAAGGTGCTTCTGGAAAAAATAGGCGTTGCAAGTAAGCAATCAGGTCAAAAGATATTGAGTTTGCAGCCCCGCTTTGTGTGGTTATGGAATCAATGCAAGCAAAGACTTGCTGCCGATGGCTGGTTTGCGTCTGTCGATGAGCAAGCCATGACATTGGCTGCATGCCAGGATGGAAGTCTGCATATGGTCACCAGCATACTGTTGCCCAAGGATAGTGACAACACATGGTTGCACACCCAATTGCAAAGACAGGCAATGCTGCATCATTTGACCCCGCCTGCGCAATTGTTGCTTGCTGGTCGAATCCCGGCGGCATGGCAAGCGAGCCTGTTGCACCGTACTCATCAGTATCAAATCGCAAAAATAGACTTCGCAAATAAAATAGCTACTGCCAAGACCTCGTTGGAAAGCATGGCGGAGGTCGCTTCATGAGATCACTACAAATAGAATTTGCTCCAGATTCGATAGCCAAGCGCTTGCATTACACTTCATTTCCAGTGCTGCTGCTGGCTGTATTTACCTTGATCCTGCTTTGTGGCCTGGTATGGCGTGGTAAGCAACTGATGCAAACCAGCATGCATGTTACTGAACAAGTACAGGCCTTGAAGGGCGATATCGAGAGGGTAGAGAAAAGACAAATCAAGGCGCCAGTTGCCAAGCTAGCTCAGGAGCAAGTGATTGCGATCAATCAGGCCGTTGCCAAACTCAATCTGCCCTGGACTGATGTGTTTGATGCACTCGAAAAAGCCAGTTCTGACAAAGTCGCCTTGTTGCAAGTGACACCGAATAGTCAAAAAGGCAGTTTGAAAGCAATTGCAGAGACAAAGAATGGCGACGATATGATTGCGTATATTGAAGTCTTGAAACAGCAAAAGTTGTTCACTACCGTGGTTCTTGAAAAACATGAGATCAACGAGCAAGACCAGAACAAACCATACAGGTTTCAATTTGAAGTGCAATGGCGTGACGGAGTCAGGCAATGACGACATCTCTACAACATGCCCCCGGTTCACCAAGACAAATTCGACTCGCCATTGCGCTTTTGTCGCACAGATTGGGTTGGTTTACATTGCTGTTGTTTAGTCTGTTGCTTGCTGCCAGTGCAGCCTGGTGGTGTGGAGTACCTTATGTGCAAAAGCAAATCTATGGCATGGAAGAGCAGCAAGCTGATTTGCAGGCCAGGCACCAGCAATTGAATGTTGCAAAGCAAATCCCGGCACCCGATGATAATTTACAACGCCTCGACGCGTTTTATGAATTGCTGGGTGAAAAGAAGCATGTAGAACAGCAAGTTAAAACCATACTATATCTGGCCAATGAGGCAGGTGTCAGTCTGAAAGCTGGCGAGTATCAACTGGCAGAAAATAGTGCAGGTAAATTTTTTACCTATAAAGTGCAATTACCTGTGAAGGGAAGTTACCTGCAAATCCGGAAATTTGCAGAACAGGTTTTGTTGACTATTCCATTTGCATCGCTGGATGAAATTTCATTCAAACGTGAAGTCATCAACGGTACCACGATAGAATCGAAAATGATATTCACCATCTATGTGAGCGCAACTATCGCAGCACCCGACAGAGGTTTTGAATGAGCGCGCGTAAGATATTGCTGGGCATCTGTTTGGCTGTTGCTGCATGGCTGGCCCTGTTTGCAGATAAGACTCCTGATGCAGATGTCGTCGAAGCAGTGACACCTGCCAAGAAAATACAGGCAACTCAAGCAAATCTTGCCAGCACCAAGGTGGTGAATGCCCATGCAAAGCTGCCCGCTGCAAGTCAGGTACAGACGATTGCTGCTGTCATCGACAGAAAACAATTAATTGCTGCTGACTACAAAACGAATGGAAATTTCTTTGATGCGCAAAGCTGGACGCCGCCACCTCCACCAGCAGTCAAACCGCCACCACCTCCGCCACCAACTGCACCGCCACTACCATTTCGTTATCTTGGTAAAAAGACAGATGATGGTCAGATAGAAGTGTACTTGTCTAGCGGCGACAGGACTTTTATCGTCCAGGAAAAAACCATTATTGAAAATATCTACCGTGTCGATACCATCAAACCGACCATGATGAGCATTACTTACCTGCCTTTAAATCAGGTGCAGACTTTGCAAATCGGTAGCACAGATTAAAAAAGAGTATTCATGAATTCAACTCAATATTTACCGCGTCGCAGGCTTCTCGCCCTGATAATCATTTGCATGTCGCTGTTTGGTTGTGCAGCACAGATGGCCTATCGTGATGGCAAAGATTTGATTGCACAGGATAAGCTAGAAGACGGGCTTGAAAAATTCAAGCTGGCAATGAATGAGGCACCTGGTCAGCTTGAATATCGCAAAGCCTATCTGAAAACGCGTGAGCAGATTATTTACAAGCTGCAAGAGCAGGCAGATTTGTCCGTAAAATTGGAAAAACTTGCTGCTGCCAGAGAAAATTTTCAAAGAATATTGAATATTGATCCGGCAAATGAGCAGGCGAGGGCAGGCTTGTCCAGACTTGAGCAACTTGAGCAGCACGCGGCTTTGATAGCTGAAGCGCAAGCTTCGTTCGACAAAAAAGATTACAGTCGCACTCAGGCGTTGACTAAAAAAGTACTGGCAGAAAACCCCGGTAATGTCGCAGCCAACAAGCTCGCCAGAATGGTCGCTGAGTCTGTCGCGCAGGTGCCGCAGGAAACCAGGTTAAATGCAGCCTACCGAAAAACCATTAATATTGAATTCCGGGATGCGCCAGTCAAGCAGGTCTTTGAAGTAATTTCCCGTACATCGAGTATCAATTTTTTATTTGACCGCGACGTAAAAACGGATCAGCGCACATCCTTGTTTCTGAAAAACAGCAGCATAGAATCGGCGATTCATTTTACTTTGCTGACTAATCAGCTGGAAAAACAGGTCCTGGACGGGAACACGATACTCATTTATCCCAATACTGCTGCCAAACAAAAAGAGTATCAGGAGATGGTCGTCAAGAGTTTTTACCTGACCAATGCCGAAGCAAAAACTGTTTCGAATTCGCTCAAGACTCTGGTCAAGACGCGTGACATCGTTGTCGATGAAAAACTTAATATGCTTATCCTCAGGGATAGCCCGGACGCCATAAAACTGGCAGAAAAAATTATTGCCCTGCAAGACCTGCCAGAGCCAGAGGTGATGCTTGAAGTAGAGATACTGGAAATCAAACGCACCCGTTTGCTGGACCTGGGCATACAATGGCCAAATAGCCTGAGTCTGGCACCATTGCCATCCGCTTCTGGCGGTGCCCTGACTTTGCGTGACCTCAAAAATAACCTCAACCCTTCCACCATAGGAGCGACCGTTGGCCCGGTTTCGGTCAAGGCCAGACGCGAGACAGGTGACGCCAATCTTTTGGCCAACCCGCGCATACGTGCAAAAAACCATGAAAAAGCCAAGATATTGATAGGCGAGCGCGTACCGAATATCACGACCACCGCCACCTCCACTGGTTTTGTTTCAGAAAACATCAACTACATAGAAGTAGGCTTGAAGCTCGAGGTTGAGCCCACTATTTATCTGGACAACGACGTCGGTATCAAGATCGCTCTCGAAGTCAGCAGCCTGACCAATCAATTGAAAACGCAGTCCGGTTCGGTTGCCTACCAGATCGGCACCCGAACAGCCAGTACAGTCCTGCGCCTGAAAAATGGCGAGACGCAAATACTGGCAGGCCTGATCAATGATGAAGAGCGCAATTCTGGTAACAAGGTACCTGGCCTCGGTGAAATGCCTATTGTTGGCCGCCTGTTTGGCAGCCAGCTTGACGATAGTCAGAAGACAGAAATCGTCCTGTCGATAACGCCGCACCTCATACGCAATATCCAGCAGCCGGAAATACGTAATGCCGAATTCCAGTCTGGCACCGATACCAGCTTCAGGGTAAAGCCTGACATGTCTGATACTGCGCCGGCATCAAATACAAACACTGGCGCAGTGTCTAATGATGCAGCCAGGAACTCAGTCAAAACGGACAGCAATCCGGCGAACAGCCTCGGCAACAACAATGCCAACAATACCAATAATGCTGGCGGCATTAATGGGGGCATAGGCGGTATAGGTGGTATAGCCGGAACAGGCGGCATCACCAATGTCGGTATGCCACAAATGGAATGGCAAGGCCCGCGCAGTGTAAAAATTGGCGACGTATTTTCCATGCAGTTGATCATGCAATCCGATCAACCCGTAACCAGTGTCCCGCTCATCTTAGGTTTTGATCCTGCGGTTTTGCAAGTAGTGAATGTCAATGAAGGCATATTCCTCAAGCAGGGCGGGGCACCTACCAATTTTAATGCTTCGATTGATCCCAAAGGGCAGGTGACTATCAGTAATACACGAAGTTCTGGCGGTGCCAGCAGCCCTGGCAGTTTAATGACTATCAACTTCCGGGCCATGGCTGTGGCAGAATCTACTCCGCTTAAAGTATTGTCTGTCGCGCCTGTAGGCGCAGCGGGGCGCAATCTGCCAGCTCAAGCCTTGCTGCCGTTCAATGTTGAAGTTCAACCCTGATCTTCAAGTTGATAGACATATACAAGATAAATATAGAGCGACATGAAACGCACACCGGAAAATGGCTTCACCTTAATAGAGTTGCTGATTACCCTGGCAATTCTAGGGGTGCTTGCAAGCATTGCCATGCCCGTTGCGCAGATCGCCGTGCAGCGTAGTAAAGAGAAAGAGTTAAAGCTGGCACTACGCGAAATACGCACTGCTATCGATCAGTACAAGCGTCTCAGTGATGAAGGGCGCATCCCCAAAAACTTCAATTCCACTGGTTATCCGGCTACGCTGGATATACTGGTTGAAGGCGTCATTGACCAGCGCGACCCTGGCCACAGAAAAATATATTTCCTGCGCCGCTTGCCGCGAGATCCAATGCAAGCAAATGTCAATCTGGAGCCTGCTGCCAGTTGGGGAAAGCGCAGTTATGCAAGCGAAGCAAATGACCCGCAAGAAGGGGATGATGTGTATGACGTTTACTCGACCAGTTCCCGCCAAGGCTTGAACGGCATCGTTTACACGCAATGGTGAAAATATGCGACAAGCAATAAATCAATACTCCTCGTATAAGCGAAACAATGGTTTTACCCTGATAGAGCTACTGGTAGTGCTCGCCATCGTCGCCTTGCTCAGTACCCTGGCTCTTCCCCGTTATTATCAAAGCCTGGATAAAGGTAAAGAAGCGGTTCTGGTCGAAAACCTGCGCACCACCAGAGATAGCATAGACAAATTTTATGCTGATACCGGCCGCTACCCAGAAAATCTTGAAGAGCTTGTGGAACGCAAGTATTTGAAGAACATGCCGATAGACCCCATCACCGAAAGCACAACAAGCTGGCAAATCATCGCGCCCATAGATGGCGCACAGGGGCAAGTCTATAATATACAAAGCGGCGCGCAAGGCCAGCGTGCAGATGGCACGGCTTATCAATCTCTTTGAGCAAATGTGCGTGCCAAAGCATATCAACATCAGTATCAGGCCGCGCGACGCGGCTTGTCATCAAAATGGCATGGCTTATCTTGGTTTGCTGTTGAGTGTGGCCTTATTATCGATTGCTGCGCTCGCCACCATGCAAGTCCACAGTCTTATGCAAAGACGTGCAGCAGAAGAAGACTTGCTTTTCATCGGACAACAATACCAGCAAGCCTTGCTAAGCTATGCGAATGCATCACCACCCGGCGTATTGCGCGCTCCGGCTTCGCTCAATGAGCTGTTGCGCGACCCACGTTACCCCATGCCGCGTCGCCACATACGCCAACTTTACCTGGACCCGATCACTCTGCAGGCAGACTGGGGCTTGATACTGTCGCCAGATGGAAAAGGTATCATAGGCATATATAGCAAGTCTGAGCGTGCACCGATAAAACTTGCCCAGTTTCCCGCCACATTGAAGGGTTTTGAGAATAAAAAAAGCTATCAGGAGTGGGTGTTCAAGGGCCTTTGAACCTGACTTGAATAACTTATATGTTTCAAATGGAATCTGTGTAGCGATAATACCACTTTCATAAAAACGGTTTCGTTAAATAATTTCTTTAAATCAACATTCCCTTGGGAAAATTGATCTTTAAGAAATGTTTTTATTGCATCCCATAGATATCACTAATGGTGATACCAGTTATCAGAAATTTACTGCTTGCCACAAATTGTAACAATCGTTACTATCCGGGTTCAAATTTCTAACGTCTATCTGCGATCTCTCAAATTCACTACTGAGGTTCGGTTCAGTGCGTTTATTTCAGGGGTCTGCTGTGCTTCAAAATGTTGGTACTTTTGCGCGAAACCTGTTGGTTGGCGTTCTTTTTTTTGTGACCTTGTTAGTACATGGCGTTTATGCGCAAACCACTGGCCCCGTGGTGAATGGCCTGAAATGGCTTAATACGCAGATACTCTCAGACGGTAAGCTGAGTAATGAGGCTCAGTCCATTGCAACTCCCTTGCAAGCACGAGCAGAAGTAGCTCAGACTTTGCAGCTACTGGCAAGCACTCCGGCTAATTTATTAACTTCCATATCATCTGAACCAGATGCCAGTACGGAATACCTGGCACGTAAAATCATAGCGCTCGCTACCGCCAAAGCTGATACTAGTGCGCTGATGGCACAAATGCTTAATCGCATCAATGTTGACGGTGGTTTTGGCGGTGCCCCAGGCTATGCCAGTAATGTATTGGATACGTCCCTGGCTTTGATTGCTCTGAAACAGGCAGGCCGCACAGATGGTGTTGCTGCAGCTATCGCTTACTTGCAATCAGTGCAGGGAACAGATGGTTCTTTCCAGGTCAATGGCAGAATCGACCTTTACAGCAGCATTTATGCACTCGCTGCTTACCGCGCTCACGCCAGCACGGTGCCGCTTACCGCATCCATACAAGTCTTGACGACTTACCTCATGGCACAGCAATCCTCGCCTGGTAACTGGAACAGTTCAGTTTTCCTGAGCTGTCTTGCTTATGAAAGCTTGCATGATTTTATTCCAGCAGTACCTACGGCCACTGCTGTGCAAACTTATCTCTTGAATGCACAGTTGCCAGATGGTAGCTGGGGCGGTGATCCCTATCAAACGGCATTGGCACTGCGTGCCTTGAGTATCAGCCAGTATGTCCCCGCTGATCCAAGCCTGGCAATCATAAAAGGTAAATTGCTTGAGAGTCAGACTGGGCTTGCGATCGCTGGTGTGCGCGTTGTGCTTGCTGGCTCAAAAACAGTTGAGCTGACGACCGGTGCCGATGGTAATTTCAGCTTCGCCAACCAGACTCCCGGTAACTACTCCCTGAATTTCTCGCTGGCGAATTACACTAGCTTGAGCGCCACTACCAAAGTCACTGCAGGTCAGGTGATGGACCTGGGCGTGCTTAAATTATCCAAAATCAGCACTTCAACAACAGCAACTATTTATGGTGTGGTGTCTGATGCACTTAGCGGCGCACCTGTGTCCGGAGTTCTTGTTTCAGGTGCTGCATTCAGTGCAGTGACTGACATGAATGGCAGCTACCAGTTTGTCAATGTTCCGGCGGGAGATGTGCCGCTGACCGTCAGCAAACTGGGCTACAAGACAGTTAACAATACTATTCGCGTTGCTGCGGGTGCTACGGCTGTTTACTCACCTAAGATTTCTGCTTCTGGTAATAGCTCTGATGTGACCAGCACCAGCGTTTTTGGTCAGGTAATGGATGCAGGAAGCAATCAGGTTCTCGCTGGCGTTGATATTACGATAGTGGATGCAGCCGGGCCTCATACATTGAAATCTGATGCCAATGGTAAATTCGTTCAAGGAAATGTACTAAAAGACGCGAACGGCATGGTCAGCATGACATTCAAGCTTGGCCAATACCTTGATACCAACACCGTTGCATTCATAGATGGCCAGTCCACTGTCGATATGGGACAGATACGCATGCGTAAGGTCAAGGCAGCAGTTCTGTTGCCACAAATTTCCATTGCACGTATAGACCGGAAAAACGCAGTTACGAATCCACAATCACTGGAATTGTCAGGCTTCCTCAATGTGACTCTGCAGAATACGGGTACTGCTGATGTCCCGGCAGGTATCAAGTTACTGGCGTTTAATGACGCCAATAAAAATCGTTTGTTTGAAGGTAATATCGACCTGAAACTGGGTTCAGCCAGCCTGGCGAGTTCAATAGCACCGGGGCAAACAGTCGTGATCCAGGTTCCGGTGAGCGGCATCTTGCCATTCAGAGATGCGCCTATTATTGTCTGGGCAGATAGCGAACAAGGCCTGGTACAAATTAGCAAGGACGACAACCTGAAGTCCAGTGCAGACTTTATTGAAATCAAACCTGATTCCACATTATTTCAACCTAAATTGAAATGGCAGTGGGCAGGTGGCACGACCATGCCTGACTATAATCAGGTCGAAATGGCACCTCTGGTCATGCCTGCCGGTAAGGGCAGCAAATCTTCTATCATCATTTTCACATCGTACCGCCATCCAATTTATCGTGATGGAATACTGCGTATCGTCAACGGCAAAGACGGCAGTGAAGTAGTCACCGTAACTGACCCGGCTTATCGTATCTCCCCTGTAAGCCACATGGCAGCTGCAGATATTGATGGGTCTGGAGAAATTACCATCATTGCTCAAAAGGCAGATAACGGGCTGATTGCTTTCAGCAGCACGGGTGCAGTCAAATGGATAGTGCCTGCTACACAATTTGTATCTGGCTGGCATGGTGGCGGCATCAGTATTGCTGATCTTGATGGCGACGGCAAGGCCGAGATTATTTACGGCAAAACCGTTTTCAATTACGACGGTACTTTGCGCTGGAATGGCAGCGGTGACTTTATTGGCGATAATTATTTGCGAGCCACTGCTGACGTTGTCGCACCATACTCTATCGTTGCCGATATCAACCGGACTGGTCGCCCAGCGGTTATTGCCGGCGCATCTGCCTATGATGCAGATGGCCGTTTGTTATGGCAAAACAATGCAGTTGGAGACGGTTTTACCGCAGTGGCCAATTTCACCGGTGATCGTTACCCCCAGATTGTCTCCGTCAACAGTGGCAAAGTGTATTTGCTTGACCACAATGGCGCTATTATCTGGGGCCCGGTTTACCTTCCTGGCGGTGGTCACGGTGGCGTCCCTGTGATTGCTGATATGGACGGCGATGGCATTCCTGAAATTGGTATAGCAGGTGCATTTGCGTATACAGTATTCGGCGCAGACGGCAGTATCAAATGGAATGTCTGGACTTATGATGTTTCTTCGGCCACAGGTTCCAGCGTGTTTGATTTTGCGGGTGACCACAAAGCCAAGGTAGTATATGCCGATCAGTTCAATCTGAAAGTATATGACAGTGCCAGTGCCAAAGAACTATTCAGTATCCCAAACACATCTGACACTTCTTTTGAAATGGCAGTTGTTGCCGACGTGGACAACGATGGACATGCTGATCTGATCGTCCCGCAAAGTTCTGGCTCTGCCGTAGGTTTGCGTATTTATCAGGATGTGAATAATGCATGGGTAGGCGTACGCAGTATATGGAACCAACATAGCTACCACATCACAAATATCAATGATGACGGCACAGTTCCTCGCGTTGAAAAAAATAGCTGGGAAGTCAATAATAATTATCGCCTGAACGCGAGAGTAGACATTTCAGCGACAGCTGCTCCTGATGTGACCGCATCCTTTATACGGATCAATGATCAGGGTGGTGTCAAACCGTCAGGCCTCACCGTCAGGATAGGTAATGCCGGCTTGCTGCCAATAGCTGCTGGTACACCTGTCGCGTTTTACAGCGGGCAAGTGGGAGGCGGCAATTTGCTCGGTACGGCAGTCACCGGCATTGACCTCAATACAAATGAATATCAGGACGTCACCCTGAATTATTCAGGTTCTATGGCCAATATCAAAACCCTCGTTGTTGTCGCAGATGACGACGGCAAGGGCGCTCACATGCTCAGCGATTTTGATATCAGCAATAACACGGTGTCGTTTGGCCTTGATGGTTTGGCGGGCTCATTTGGTATTGCAGTCAATACAGATGCAGGCAGCTATGCGTCCAACACCAATGTCCAGCTTACTGCCACGGTAAAAAACCTGGGCAGTTTCGATAACAATGCCCAGGTACAGTTCATTGTGCAAACTGTCGATGGTGTTAACGTAGCCGCACTGCCCAAACAGGTAGTAAAAATAGCCGCAACCGCACAAAGTCAGGTGCTTGGTGTCTGGAATACAGGTTCTACTATTGCCGGTAAATACCAAGTCCTTGCGCAATTGCTGGATGCAAATGGCGTTGCATTTACCCAGGCGCAGTCAGCCTTCACCATAGGCAGTGGCAATACCATACTGACCGCCAAACTCAGTACTGACAAAACCAGCTATGGGCCGGCAGATACCGTACAGTTAAGTGATGTCATCAGCAATGCCACACAAAACCTGCCGGTTGATAATATCCAGGTCGCCACTACCGTGACCAATCCGGATGGCTCAGTACGTTTCAGTAAAACAGAAACCCTGGCACAACTGCCTGCAGCAAATAGTAAAAATTATGCTTACAGCCTGCCATTGAATGGCGCAGCACCAGGCCAGTATGCTGTCAAGGTAATCGCAACTGCTGGTAGTACCACGGTGCAATCGGTGGCCAGTTTTGTGGTGACTGCCTCTTCCAGTAATGGCAGCGGTCTGACAGGCACTGTCGCCGTCAGCCCGGCACAGGTTGCTGTGGGCAGTGCATTGGCACTCAACTTCAGTGCCAACAATCAGGGCAACAGCGCGCTGACAAATCAGGCATTGAGTGTCAACATCATAGACCCTGTTGGTCAAAAAGTCGTCGCCCAGTTCCCCTATACCAGTACCATTGCAATAGGCGGCACGTTTAGCGGTAGCACCACCTGGACAGCCACTGGCAGCGTGGGTTCCACCTATGTGGCGACCCTGACTGCTACTTTCGGTGCCAACACCGTGACGCTGGCGCAAACCAATTTCACGCTGGCCGCACCGCAAATCAAACTGAACACTGTCATTGATACTGACAAGAGCAGCTATGCACCGACCGATATCATCAAACTGCATGACCGCCTGACCAATGCCACAAGCAACCAGGCAGCCAATAATCTGCAGGTCGTGGTTACGGTCAAAAACCCAGATGGCAGCACGCGTTTCACTAAAACTGAAACCCTGGTCAGCCTGGCAGCCAATGCCGCACAAGACTATAACTACAGCATTAATCTTAGTGCTGCTCCGGCAGGTCAATACACGACTTCTGTCGTAGTCAGCATTGTTGGCAACACCGTGCTCTCACAAGCCAGTGGTGTATTTAGTGTCGCATCCACCGCCAGCACAGGCAGTGGCTTGAAAGGCAGTATCACCGCCTCTGTACCGCAAGTGCCAGTTGGCAACCTCATCAGTTTCCCTTTCAATGTCACGAACGAGGGCAATGCCGCTTTGACAGATTTGCCCTTGACCGTCAGCATTATTGACGCCACACAAAAAGTTATTGCCAGCTTCCCATACAAAACCACGCTGGCAATGGCAGCCAGTTTTGCAGGTAATGCTGACTGGACCAGTGCCGGTACGGCAGGCGCACAATACACTGCCGTGTTAAGCGCAAAAGTCGGCAGCAACACCCTGACTTTGGGCCAGGTCAGTTTTACACTGACTTCATCTGTCGTCAGCCTGACGATCAAGCAGGCCGCAGCGCCATGGCAAAACGTGCTCGTCTACAGTGCCTGCAAACGTGCTGCAGATGAATTGCTGGGTAAATGCGCAGCCACCAAGTTCCCGACAGAAAATGCGGCAACCCTGGCGCAATGTGATGCCAGCAGGGCAGGTGTGCTTGACAATGTATTGACCAATCAGGGCATCAGCCACACCATCAGTACCGATGCAACAGCTTTCCTGACGCAACTGCGTAGCGGTAACTACAGCACCTACTGGATCAGTAATGGCGCCAGTGCCTTGCCAGAACCAGCAGCGTCCGAATTGCTGGCAGCGGTCAAACGCGGGCAGGGCTTCATGCTTGATAGTCTGGTCACAGCCACCAACACCCAGCTCGCGCAATGCTCAGGCGTCACCAATAACGGTGCCTATGCCACAGCCCTGCAACAAATGAGTCTGTCTGGCGGCATCTACAAAGGTGGTGACCTTGCTGGCCCAGCGACCCAAACCAAACTGGCAACAGCAGGCGGCACGGTAGAAGCAACGCTGAAAGGCACTGCTACCAGCCCAGGCATCGTCAGCGCCACCTATGGCAATGGCAAAACCCTGGCCTTTGGATTTGACTGGAGCGACACCCTGGCCGCGCAGGCAAATGAAAGCCGCTGGCCGCTCATGATCAAGCAGGGTCTTGATTACCTGGCCCCGGCAGCCGTCGATTTGAACGCATTGCTGCCAGGTGACGTCAGCACGCTGAGCAGCACCATCACCAATGCCGGTGCCGCCCAGTCTGTACGCATGGTCCAAAGCTTGCCAGCCGGATCAGTGATCAAGTCCAGCACGCCAGCCGCTACCATAGGCAGCAATGGCAATGGTGATGTCACCGCCACCTGGAACCTTACAGCCGCTTCTGCTGCCGACACGGTGGTATCAGTGCGCTGGCAGGCGCCAGTATCTGCTGGTACTTACAACGCCAACCTCGCCCTCAGCATGGTCAGCGGTGGCAATGCCACGCCGTACAAGTCGCAAGACCAGGCCATCAAGGTACAAAGCGCCAGCCAGATCAATGCGCAAACCATTAGCTTGATACAGGGACTGAGCCTGTCAACGCCAGCTCAGCTTGCACAACGTACTGCCATCGTTGATTTGCTCAACCAGGTCAATACCGCCATGAGCAGCAACAGCATGGACAAAGCCCTGCGTTTGCTGATCACCGTTCAGGCCAAGCTTAAAAACATAGAAACCGGCGTCGGCCCGGCCAGCAAATCACTGGCCAACCTGATTGCGGTGGTTGAACGACAAAGTGCGCGCTAAGCGTGACCGTAAAAACAGAATAATTGAATAATCATGAAATTAAGCATACATCGCCCATTCCGTCTCAGTGTGCAAGGCCTGTGCCTTGCACTGGGTTTGATATTCTCTTCTGCATTATGTCAGGCGCAGCAAATTGATCTGGGTGTGGCTGGGCAATATTCCGCCTTCATCTTTGGTAATGTCAGCAATGTTACCGACGTTGAAGGGCGGCTTGCTGTTGGCGGCGCGCTGAATACACCTGGTGGTAACATAGGTGGCAAGATGAATCCCAACGATACCCGCCCGGCGCTGGTCATTGGCGGTAATCTGGTTGCTTATGCAGGTAGCCTCGGGTCTGGTACCAATAATGGTTTTGCGATTTACTCAGGCACCAAGGGCGCATCCCCAAAAGTGGCGAGCTACCTTGATTTTCGCAAACAAGATGTAGGACCCATCGATTTTGAGGCAGAACGTACCTACCTGACTGTGCTCTCGCAACAACTGCGCGCAGCTCCGGCAACAGGGACAGTAAGCCAGCTCTATGCCCAGATCACACTCACTGGCAGCAACAAGGATATTGAAATCTTCAATCTGACGGCAGACCATGTCGTCAGTACCTATAATTTTGTGCTGGCTAACGTAAAACAAGATGCCTACCTGATCTTGAATGTCGCCAGCAATGCCCAGCGTACCATCAAGTTTGGCATCAGCATGACGGCTTTTATCAACCGCCATAGCAAAGTGCTCATCAATATGTATGACACCGAATTATTAAACTTTAATAATGCCGGTGTGTATGGCAGCGTGCTTGCTCCTTTTGCCTGTATCAAAAATTCCGGCGGGCATCTGGAAGGCATCGTCATAGCCGCCAGTTGGGATTCGAATATGGAAGTAGGCACGACCCTGTTTGTCCCAACCAATTAAAGATGCGGTGACAAGCACTCCATCGAACGAATAAACCCGGCATGATGCCGTCAGAAATACTTATTACCAAGAGTAAAATTATGTTCCGCAACATTCCATTACAACGCAGCGTAGCCGGTATCGTATTGGCGAGTTTCGTCAGCAGCCTATTGTCACCCTTAGCGATGGCGCAAGGTACAGTGACAGCTGCTCCCCGAGTTGCGGACAGTAATAACAGCGTCCTGCTGCCGCTGGGGCCACGCAAGCTGCCCGCCAGCAAAGGCATGGCCATCACCATGCCAACCGCCACAGCAGCGAACACCAAAGTAGCCCTGCTGGCCCCCGCGCCTCTAGCTAACACCAGCAGCACCGCTAGTGCAGACTACGCCCGCGCGTTGACCAAACTCATCGACCTCAGCACCCAGGCCAGTGCCCAAAGTCCAGCCAATAGTGCTGCTGCTCTTAATGTCATCACCGGCATACGCAGCCAATACCAGATACTGCAACAACAGCAACAACTCCTGAGCAAAGCTTTTACCGCAACAGAAAGCTTCCTCACCCAAAACAAACTATCCGGCACCGTCCTCCAGCGCCACCAAAGCATGGTCAGCGAATTTACTGCCCGTGCCAAACTGCTGCAAGACGCTTACGCCCCAATTGACAATGCCGCAGCAGGGAAGGGCGATGCCACAGCCGCCCTCAAACAATGGCAGCAAGCCATCAAACAATACGCCAGCCAGGCCAGTGCACTCAACGGCACCAAACTCCCCTGGGGCAATAGCAGCGACCAAGTACGTAAAACAAACGCCGGAGCGATAGCGCCGCAGTCGAATCAACTCGCCTCAGTGACCAGCACAAGCAGTAATGCCAGCCGCCAGTCACCACCACCCGCATTTGCCCCTGCCCCTGCCGTGGCCGCAGCAGGTAGCCTCTCCGGCCTGGTTTTACCCGATACCGTCCTGAGTGATGCGCCAGCAGCCGCCGACCTTGCCGCTGCTGAAGAAATTCAGCAGAGCGCAGACATCCGCTCCCTGGCAGCCTCCTTACAGAACAACCCCGTTGCCATCTACAACTACGTCCGCAACAACATCAAATACAAAGTCGGTTACGGCAGTCTGCAAGGCGCAGCCCAGACCCTGCAAGCCAAGAGCGGCAACGACATCGATGCCGCCAGCTTGCTGATTGCGCTTAACCGCGCAGCAGGCATCCCGTCCCGCTATGTGTACGGCACAGTCGAAGTCCCGACCCAAAGAATGCTGAACTGGCTGCACGTCGACAACGTCAGCGCCGCCCAATCATTGTTAAGCCAGGCAGGCGTGCCCAACAAAGCCATCCTCCAGGGCGCACAAGTGACCGCCATCCAGGTAGAACACGTCTGGGTAGAAGCCTATGTCGACGCCAGCCCCAGCCGAGGCGCCCGCAACAACACCGCCAGCACCTGGCTGCCGCTCGACCCCAGCTTCAAACAACTCAGCTCCCAGCCCGCTTTAAACCTGCGCAGCAGCGTCAGCCTCAATGAAGCCGGTGTATTTGACATCGCCAAACAAGGTGCCAACTGCACCCCTGATTACGGACAAAGCCTCAACCAGGCCAATATCCTGAGCAGCTTTACTACCTACCAGAACCAGCTCAACCAGGTCCTCAGCCAGCAAGGTGCCGACCTCACCATAGGCAGTGTATTAGGCGGTAACGTCATCAGCGCAGAGAACTACGCCATCCTCATGGGCAGTTTGCCCTATAAAACCATCGTTAAAAGCGCCAGCTTCCAGGCCATGCCTGCTAACTTGAAGGGAGCAGTGCGCCTGCAAGTCTTTGCCAACAGCGCAGCACAAGCCCAGGGCACAACCACTGTCAGCTATAACAGCAGCTACGCCGCCCTCGCAGGCAAACGCCTGACCCTCAGTTTTAGTCCCGCCACCCAGGCCGATGCCGACGTACTTGCCGCCTACCTGCCCAAAGCCCATGCCGACAACAGCCCCGTTAGCGCCAGCGAATTCCCGCTCAGCGTTCCCGGCTACCTCATTCAGGTCAAGGCAGAACTCCGTCTCGATGGCCAGGTCGTCGCCAGCGGTGGCAGCTTCACACTCGGCAGCGAACTCAGCGCCTCCATAGGCAGCTTCGAGCCCGCCAGCGGCGGCTGGAACGACAACAACTTCAGCGTCCATGCCGGTGACTACCACGCCATCGTCGCTGACACCCAAGGCATCAACCCCGCCCAACTGAACGCAGTACAACAAAGACTCGCCGCCACCCAGGCCAAACTGACCAGCCAGCCCGGCCAGGCCAACGGCGTCAGCCGCGATGACCTCACAGGTGACCTGCTGCACCAGACCATCCTCGCCTACTTCGCCACTACCGACGCCAACAGCGCCATCTTCCAGCGCGCCGCAGGTGTCGTAGAACAACGCCTGCCATCATTAGGCAGGGCAGTCGCACAAGCCATACCCGACATGACCCTGGGCCTGGTCAACAGCGTCTCCTTCCCCGGTGTTGCCCTCGACATTGACCGCCTCCAGACCGCAGTAGCAAATCAAACGGATGGCTTAAGTCCTGCCGCCTACACCCGCCAGAGCAACCAGCGCAATGTGGCCTATGCCCACATGGTGTTAGAAAAGCACTACAGCCAGTCACAAAATCCCACCGCTGCCGCCTCACCGATACGTGTACTCGCCAAGGCTGCCGCGCTGCCACAGGCACAACAACAAAGCGTCTATGCCGTCACCAGCAGCAACCTTGCTGCCGCCCTGTTAAAACTTAACCTGAGCAACAGCCAGTCTATCGATGTACAAAATGCCGTTGCTGCCGGTTACCGCGTCCTCGTCCCACAAAGCCCGCAAACCATGAGCGGCTGGACAGGGCAGGCCATGCAGATTGAAAATATCCAGACCGGTGCCGGTGCCTACCGCCTGTCCGGCAATAACGGCAACACTACCGCCGCCATCCTCGCCACATCAGGTATGGGCATGGGCTGGCTCATCGCAGAACCCGCATTGGCAGCCGCCAGCACCACCCCCGCAATCAATGCCGCCAAAGCCTACGATACCGTCCTCGCCAGCATGTTGCCTGGCGGTGGCACTGACAATACCGACAGCGTGCGCTGGTCCTACTTCAGCGGCCAGGCCGACGTCGCCAGTGGCCTCTTCCTCGCCCGCCTGACCGGTGCGCAAAGCAACAGCACCTGCGACAACCTCAGCTCCATCATCGCCGCCAACCTCGGCACCACCACTGCCTTTGATGGTGACCCCGGTGATATCGCCAGCGTCCCCGTCATCACCAGCGCGCCTGTCACCGCCGCTGTTGCTGGCCTGGCGTATCGCTATTCCGTCGCAGCCCAAGACCCCAAAGGTGCCACACTCAGCTACAGTCTCACCGATGCACCCAGTGGCATGAGCATCAGCAGCACCGGCGTGATCAGCTGGGCCAGCCCTGTGTTGGGCAGCTTCAACGTCACCCTGCGCGCAGATAATGGCAAAGCCTATGCAGAACAACGCTACCTGCTCACAGTCAGCGACCATGCCCTGGCACTCAGTATCAGCAT